>JAIKWS010000135.1 GCA_024684515.1 Prevotella sp. | reverse complement strand
CCATGCCTGGTCTTGGCTGCCATCTGATGCCTGCTGCCAGTGTACGCATGAGATATCACAGACGATGGCCCGCAACGAGGGTAAGGCTAGGCGTGCAAGG
The DNA here is from genome assembly GCA_024684515.1 of Prevotella sp. GTDB lineage: Bacteria > Bacteroidota > Bacteroidia > Bacteroidales > Bacteroidaceae > Prevotella. Next base: position 29,528 of record JAIKWS010000135.1, on the reverse strand, counting down.
CTTGGAGTGTTTAAAAGTTACACACCCCACCCCTGCCCAGTTAGCTTCGCTGACTTCTTCGACGAGCGAAGCGTACTAAAGAAGCGATTATTGTCGCGACTCGGCAAAACTCAAACTAGTTTGGCTCTGCTCATTCTTCGACCAGCGAAGCGGCAAGCCGATTACCCGCCCTTCAGGCGCCTACCCGTTGCCTTTCGCTGCTCCAAAAGTTCCCCTTTGATGGGAGGGGAGTGCCATCCGGCTGAGACCATGCCTCGTCATTGAACTTGGTGGCAATGTAGAGACACTCGGTTTTGGTGAGGGAATAATAGGGTACCAACTTCCTGCCACCATTAAGTAAATCGTAGCTTTTTTGCAAGAGCTCAAATTTGAGCCCTTGTACTTTCTCCCATGCCGGCTCCATCTTTCGGATGGCTTCCTCTTTGCAGACCCCTCGTTGCGGGCCTCCTCTTTGCGGTACCCCACCCCTACCCCTCCCCTCAGAAGGGAGGGGAGTGGCTGCGCGATGTCCGCTGTTGGTGGCTACGCGGTGTCCGCATGGCCTCAGCCGCACGTGCCAAGTTGGTGCTTCGATGGGAGGAGCTGGAACGGGAACGGCAACAGCGGGAACAGGGCCACGGATGCCTACTGAGCTCAAATTTACGATGAGTGTCCAACCGGCTGAAATTTCAGCTGATTGCCATAACGGGCGCAAATTTGCGCCGAGCTCCACGCAGGGGAAGTCTGCACACACTCTTACTCAATGACAGGCTAGCGTGGGAGTAGCAGCACAAGGATGTGATGCCGTGACATCCAAAACATGGAGCCCGCATGGGAGGTAACATGTGGGCTGAATTTTCAGCTCACGTCTGGAGTCGACAATTTGGCGAATGGCGGAGCATGCGAAGTGACCTGGGAGAAAATCACATGGCGCAAATTTGCGCCATGTGAAAGAACGGTTCAATATCCGGGTGGTAGCACGAAGACTCCCCCCTGCTGAGCGCTCATCGAGAGCGAGTGGGTGGAGGTTGATATGACGGATGGGGAGCAGTGGTAATGGGCTGACTTTTAGGTGGTTGTAAAATCTTGACCAAGGTTGGTAAATTGTTTTTACAATATAAGAAGGGGATGAGAAATTGATGAGTGAAAATATTTTACATTTTGGAAGTGGATAAATGGTGGGGAGGGGCTGACGGGACGTTAACGGGGGTTGCTGCAAGCAGCAACATACAGAACGCCATCCGGACTGATTCGTGGTTCGTGCTGTCCCCGATGTTCAAACAAAAGGGGACAAGAAAGGGAAGGGGATGGGGTAACGAAACGTGACGCCATTGGAAGATGAGCGGGACATAGAATCGCAAATCGCGATTCTATCGATCGGAATAGCAAAATGGACATATACAACGGGTCGGACCACTCGCTACCTTCCTCACTCCCACTCGTTGACGATGGTCATTGACGGCCTTCCATCAAGGGGACCCTGAATCAGGGCATCCCTTTGTCATCTAAAACATAGAGCTCGCATGGGTGGAACACACAATGCCCACATTTGGACTGTACGAAAGCATGTTGACAAGGAGAAGAAAGATGAAGAAGAAAAGGGGTGAACAAAACGGTCACCCCCCAATGGAAAGCATTAGTATTCATCGACAAGCGGAACCCCTACCCTATCATTCCTTCTCCAAGATTCCGCAGACGAAGCTGACCCGACGAATTGTCGTATCAGGTTAGCGACGCAACGTCATCTTTGCCGGCGAGGCTGTACACCCTTATAGCTAACCGAACGAATCGTTCTGCCAGGTCAGCGACACAACGTTCTCTTCGTCAACGAGTCGGGACTCTATTGCCTCATCCTCCCCACCATATTTCTAGAGTCGTAGTAGGACAACGATGCGATGTCGCGACATCCGAAAAATGGAGCCGGCTTTGGAGAAAACATGTGGGCGCAATTTTGCGCTGACATCCCGAACCGTGATTCAGCCTAATGGTGGAACGAGAGAAGTCCCCTGCTACTCCCTCACCAAAACCGAGTGTCAGTACGTTGCCACAAAGTTCAATGATGAAGCTCGACATAGGCGTTTCCGGGGGAGGACATAAACCACTGTCCCATTTTGGGACGGCTGTTCTGACCGCATAAAGGGCCTGGATTTGCTGGCTGATGGTAGGAAACAAGAAGCATGCAGATGTGATGAAAGACATCAGAAAGATGGAGGCTGCTTGGGACTCAGTACAAGGGCTGAAATTTCAGCTCTTGTAAAGGATCTACAATTTGCAGGATGGTGGTAGGCATCGATCATGCTTGAGGATAAGGCCAACGGGGGGCTGACGGGATGCTAATTTGCTGCACAGTAGCAACAAACAGTGCGGCTCCATGTTTCGGATGGCCTATGATACTCCTGCTGTCAAGACTGCCTATAGTCCACTCAGTAGTACTTTCAAGCCAATGAGAATGAGGATGATGCCACCGAGCAGTTCTGGACGTAGCTTGCGACATGCTATTCGTCCAAAACGGATGCCCAGCCAATGACCGAGTAAGGAGAGCAACAGGGAGACAAGGCCAATGATGACGAGTGGCCATGTGAGCAACGCCATGGAATCATAGCCAGTGACAGCCATGCCGGCACCAACAGCCAATGCGTCGATGCTAGTTGCAACAGCCAGTAAGAGCTGGGTGATCAGCTGACATGGATTGAAGGCATGATGCTCGTCGCTCTGGTCAGAAAAAGTCTCCCACACCATTCGTCCACCCACGAAGAGCAGCAGCAGGAAGGCAATCCAATGGCCATAGGTTTCTACATGAGTAGCAAACAGTCGCATGACCAGCCATCCCAGTAAGGGCATGAGTGCCTGGAAGAAGCCAAAGAAAAAAGCTATGCGAAAGATGGTTGGCCTCTGCCACTGACGCAGGATGGCCCCACTGACGATGCTGACGGTGAAACAATCCATAGCCAGCGATAGTGCCAAGAGAATGATATCCAGCAGGTTCATATGAAATCGAGGCCAATAGTGCGGATGGCCGAGCGAGCCATACGCTGGTAGAGGACTCCCATCTCAGAAAAATGTACGATGGCCTGCATTGCAGCCTTCCTGAGTATCGGGTTTGGACTCTGCAAAGCCGTTAGTGCCTGGTCTATAAACTCGTTGATCCCCCGCTCATTAGGTTCACGATGTTGTGCGAAGAGACGACTAAGTATATGGTATCCACAGATCTGCGGTAGGTCGTGGGCCGCTGCCAGCCATAGAAAAGCCTTGTCTGCAGCATAGGGCAGATATTGATAGAGGTTGAATGCTGCCTGCTCGGCAATCTCGACAGTAGGTGTCTGCTCCATCCATATATCGACCACCTCTGGGAGAATCTCGTCGGGGGGCATAAGCATGGTGGCCAGAATCTTGCACTCACGCACATCCTCCTTCCATAATGCCAGGGCTAGGTCATAGCGTTTATGACTGGTGCTGCTCTCGTCACCCTCGTTGTCAGACATCGATGTTTTCAGTTCTTGTGCCATCTGCTGCAGCCTTGGCAATGTGGCTCCCCAGTTGATTCGGTAGTCAAGCCCCTTCTGGCGCATCGACTGAGCAGTGGCCCCATCCATCATCTGGCGGAACGACCGTTTGATTTCCTTAATCTGTTGCTGTATATCGTCCATTACACATCTTTTATAATATAATAGGCATCATATCAGCGTGCCGTACTCGGCACTATAGCGTAGCATCTGATGCTCGTAGCTCTCGGAATAGTTCACCTGGACATCGCTGATATCGCCATTCTCATCGTAGACTGGCAACAGCCAGGGATTGATGAACCCCTTGTAGGGTGCGAGATTCAGTTGTCGGTATCGTGCCAGCACCTCGCTATGCAACAGAGGGTCTACATCCACCGCATATTTTTCTACAAGAACCCGTGCAGCCTCGTAGTCACCCTCGCTCTTGATACGTTGTATCTCTGCAAGAAGCTGCGCAACGAGCTGACGCAGTTCTGGATAGGAACTGATGCAGAGATAAGTTTTTCCATCGCGCGAAAGGAGTTGCATACAATGTCCCTTGTCCAAACACCAGCGGGCAATCAGTGCCCTGTTTCGCATGTGTGCCTCTTCAATCTGATGGCCAGGCTCGATGCGTACCAGTTGTGTCAGCAATCCATTCATCATGTAGGTATAATATGCGGCCTGATAGGCAGTGGCATCAGGCAAGAGTCCCAGTTCCACCAGTTTCTGGTCAGCAAGATAATAGAGTGCAAAGAGGTCGGCCCGTGCTTCCTCGATGGTACTGCCGTATGCCTTCAGTGCATCAGCATCGACACCAGGCATCAACTGTCCACTGCCGTGTCCCAGACACTCGTGCAGGTCGGTATGCAGATTGTCACAAATGTCGCCATAGCGTTCGATAAGTGAGAAAGTCTCTGCATCGATCACGAACTCCTCGCGGAAACCATTGCCATGCGAAGCCTTGTTGTAAGCATCGGTGATATTGCTGATAGTGATACTCTTAGATCCATAGCGTGCACGTATCCAGTCGGCATTGGGCAGGTTGATGCCGATGGCTGTGGCAGGATACTCATCGCCACCGAGCATGGCCGCACAGATGACACGTGCCGAGACCCCCGTCACCTTAGGCTTGCGGAAGCGGGGATCGACCGGTGAGTGGTCCTCGAACCACTGTGCCTGCTGGCTGATGGTCTCAGTACGTCTGGTAGCCACCTCGTCGACATACTCCACTAGTCCTTCCCACGACCCTTTGAGTCCCAGCGGATCGCCATACACCTCTATGAATCCATTGATGAAATCAACCTTCCCCTCGAGTGTCTGTAGCCATTGTATGGAGTATTGGTCGAAGATGCGGAGGTCCCCCGTTTGGTAATAGTCTATAAGTAGCTGTATCACCTTCTCCTGCGATTTGTTTTCTGCGACATCTCGGGCTTTCTCCAGCCAGTAGACGATATGTCGTAGCGCATTGGCATAGCGTCCTTCAGTGGTCCATGCCTGTTCCTCGAGCTGTCCATCCTCTTTTTTTATTAATGTAGTGTTCAGTCCCCATGAGGGTTGTTGCTGCTGATTATCAACATTCAACGCCGGCTGTTGCGTTGAAAGGCATTCTTGCTTCTTGTGGGCATAGAAAGCTTCTGCCTCCTGCTGGCTCACCCCCTGATAGAAATTGCAGGCCGAGGTTAGCAACAAGTCCTCTCCGTCTGCCATATTCACCCGTTTGGGAAGCACCTGCGGGTCGAAAATTACTGGGAACAACTCATCGCACAGTCCATCGACCGTCTGTCCGTCGTTCAACGGCAGACGAGCAGGATCCACGATGTGCAGGGCATCACGCAGGAAAGAGCATGAAAATGCCGGTACGAACTTTTCGCATCCATAGTGGTGGTGAATGCCACTTGAGAACCATAGCCGCTTCAGGTAGACAGCCATAGCACGGAAGTCTTCGCTGTCATGGTCTACACGCATGTCGGTATAGACTGCTTCCAGCATTTTGCGTATACGCAGGTTGTACTTTCCGAACTGATCGAATGTGATGTCACGTCCAAAAAGAGTGGCTTGAGACAAAAAGAAAACGAGCCGTTTTTGCCTTAGTTCGAGCTGTTCGAAACCTTCAAGCCGGTAACGAAGCAACTGCAGATCGGCAAAACGCTCGTCGCAGTAACAGAAGCATGTCATTCCTTCTTTTTCTTCTTAGAGCTGACATGCTGTGTCTTATACTCCTTTGGGGTAATCCCCGTGAGCTTGTAGAACGATGCATAGAAAGACTGGCGATTGGAGAATCCCACCATATCGCTCACCTCTTCTATTCGCAGGTCCTGGTAGCGTTTGTCCAGGAGAATAGACATTGCTTCCTCAATTCGATACTTGTTTACAAACGACGTGTAGTTCATGTGGAAGCGAACATTCACCACAGCCGAAACATACCGCGTATTAGTTCCCAAATCTTCTGCAAGCTTTTTGGCAGAATAGGTCTTGTCCTTGTATTTCTTCTGCATAACAACAAGGTCAAGAATCTTCTCTTTTAGCTCGTCCATCAAATCGGGACTCACCAATGATCTATAAGCGGCATCCTTTTCCTTTTTCTCGGAAATATTATACTTTGCCATAGTTGTAAGAGGTTTTTGGAATTTTTAGTTCTGCAAAGATAAGCATTTTTTTTTAATAATCATCATTTTTTATAAGAAATTTTCAAAAAAGGAAGAAAAAAAGTTGTTATTTTCTTTAATTCCATGCTTTTTTTGTACCTTTGCAACTGAAAATAGAACGACAAGACTGCAAATGAAACCAACAGCAATTTTACTTCTTCACTGCCCCGACCAACAGGGTATCATCTCAGAAGTGACAAAATTCATCACCGACAATCAGGGTAACATCGTCTATCTTGACCAATATGTAGACAGACAGGACGGCATGTTCTTCATGCGCATACAATGGGAGCTGGATGACTTTCTGATTCCGCGTGAGAAGATCAAGGAATATATCGACACACTATATGCCCAGCGATACCATATGGAGTTCAACCTCTACTTCAGTGACCAGCGTCCCCGCATGGCTATCTTTGTATCTAAGATGAGCCACTGTCTTTACGACCTGCTGGCACGATGGAAAGCTGGCGAATATGATGTCGACATTCCCTGCATTGTCAGCAACCATGAAGACTTGCGCTACGTAGCCGACCAGTTTGACATACCCTATCATGTATGGAGCATCAAGAAAGACCACTCCAACAAGGAAGAGGTGGAGCAGGCAGAAATGGAACTTCTGAAGAAAGAACATGTCACCTTCATCGTGCTGGCCAGGTATATGCAGATCATCAGCGACGACATGATTGCTGCCTATCCCCATCATATCATCAATATCCACCATTCGTTCCTGCCGGCATTTGTGGGTGCCAAGCCCTACCATCAGGCCTGGGAGCGTGGTGTGAAGATAATCGGAGCCACCAGCCACTATGTGACTGCTGAGCTGGATGCCGGGCCGATCATCGAACAAGACGTAGCCCGCATTTCACATAAGGACACCCCGGAAAGCCTTGTGCTGAAGGGCAAGGATCTGGAAAAAATCGTGCTGTCAAGAGCAGTGTCAAAGCATATTGAAAGAAAGATTCTTACATACAAAAATAAAACCATTATCTTCAGCTAATGCAAGTAGCAGTTGTGAAATATAATGCCGGCAACATCTTCTCTGTGATGAATGCTCTGAAGAGGATTGGCGTCGATGCCTGTCTGACCGACGATGCATCCATGCTGCAGTCGGCAGACAGGGTGATTTTCCCTGGACAGGGTGAGGCCAGTGGTGCAATGGCCTATCTCAGAGAGCATAGGCTTGATAAGGTGATATGCTCTCTCCAGCAGCCCGTACTGGGTATCTGTATAGGCCAGCAGCTGATGTGCCGTCACTCAGAAGAGGGGGATGTGGACTGCCTGGGCATCTTCGAAGCAGAGGTGAAGCGGTTCTCCCCTACCCTGCACGAAGACAAGGTGCCATGCATGGGATGGAATGCCATCCACCACACCTCATCGCCACTGATGGAGGGTGTGGAAGGGAAATACGTCTATTTCGTACATAGCTTCTATGTGCCACTTTGCCAAGAGACCATCGCCATTTCCGACTATATCCTCCCCTACAGTGCCGCACTGCACAAGGATAACTTCTATGCCACACAGTTTCACCCGGAGAAAAGCGGTGGCATAGGAGAACGAATCATCAAAAACTTTCTGGAACTATGATAGAACTGATTCCCGCCATAGACATTATCGAGGGCAAGTGTGTACGACTGACCAAGGGCGACTATGACCAGAAGACCATCTACGGAGACCCTCTGGAGATGGCTCTGGAGTTTGAACGTCTTGGTTTCTGCCGACTGCATATCGTAGACCTTGACGGTGCGAAATCCCGTCATATCGTCAACAGCGACACACTGAGGACCATCACCACACGGACACAGCTCGTTGTGGATTTCGGTGGTGGCATCAAGACAGATAGCGACATCGAGCAAGCCTTTGACTGTGGGGCTACGATGGTGACAATAGGCTCGGTGGCGGTGACACAGCCAGAGCTCTTCCATAGCTGGCTGAACCGCTATGGTGCTGACCGCATCATCCTCGGTGCCGATGTCAGGAATGGACGTATCAGCATCAATGGCTGGAAGGAAGATTCGACGGAAGAGCTACTGCCCTTCTTGCAACGCTATATTGATATGGGCGTGAAGAACGTCCTCTGTACGGAAATATCAAAAGACGGTACCCTGGCTGGTCCCGCCATACAACTATACCAACAAGTGATGGCCAGCTATCCATCCTTGCATCTGATAGCCAGCGGGGGTGTTAGTTCCATCGATGACATACGACAGCTGGATATCAGGGGCATTCCTGCCGTGGTATTCGGTAAGGCTATTTACGAAGGGAAGATCGATCTGAAGGCACTGATAGAACAAAGCAAATAAACTATGGGATTGGCAAAACGCATCATACCATGTCTGGATGTAAAAGACGGTGAGACAGTCAAAGGAGTAAACTTTGTCAGCCTCCGTTCGGCAGGCGACCCTGTCGAACTAGGCAAGGCCTATAGTCTGGCAGGTGCCGACGAGTTGGTCTTTCTAGATATCACGGCATCGTTCGAAGGACGTAAGACCTTCACGGAGATGGTGGGACGTGTGGCTCGCGAGATCAACATCCCATTCACGGTAGGAGGTGGCGTCAACGAACTTACCGATGTAGAACGTTTGCTCTATGCCGGTGCTGACAAGGTGAGCATGAACAGTGCTGCCTTGCTGCATCCCCAACTGATAGAAGAGACAGCACGACGTTTCGGCTCGCAGGTATGTGTCGTGGCTATCGATGCCCGGCTGGACGATGACGGCTGGCACTGCTATACAAAAGGAGGTCGCAACCGCACGGAGCGAGGACTTTTCGAATGGGCACACGAGGCACAGGAGCGGGGTGCTGGCGAAATCCTCTTTACCAGCATGAACCACGATGGTGTCAAGCAAGGCTATGCCAACGAGGCACTGGCAACGCTGGCAGACACGCTGTCCATCCCCATCATCGCCAGTGGTGGAGCAGGATGCAAGGAGCATTTCCGGGATGCCTTCACCATTGGCCATGCCGATGCAGCACTAGCAGCCAGCGTCTTTCATTTCGGTGAGATACCCATACCAGAATTGAAATACTATTTAAACGAACAAGGAATCAACGTACGACTATGACTATCGATTTTGACAAAATGGGAGGACTGGTGCCTGCCATCATACAGGACGCAAGAACAAAGAATGTCCTCATGCTGGGCTTCATGAATGAAGAGGCCTATGAGAAGACACGGCAGACGGGCAAGGTGACCTTCTGGAGCCGTAGTAGGCAGACACTCTGGACAAAGGGTGAGACAAGTGGTCACTTCCTGGATCTGGTCAGCATGGCCATTGACTGCGACAACGACACCCTTTTGGTCAAAGTCATCCCTCATGGTCCAACCTGTCACACCGGCACCGATAGCTGCTGGGGAGAGGATAATGAGCCTATGCCCCTTCACTTCCTCGAAGAGTTGCAGGACTTTATCGAAAAGCGTCATCAGGAGATGCCGGAAGGTAGTTATACCACCCGTCTCTTTCACGATGGTGTGAACAAGATGGCACAGAAACTGGGTGAGGAAGCCCTCGAGACCGTTATTGAAGCCACCAACGGCAGCAACGACAAACTCATCTACGAGGCCTCCGACATGCTATACCACCTCATGGTACTACTTACCAGCAAAGGACTTCGCATAGATGACGTAGCCGAAGAACTGCAAAAGCGTCATGACCCCAACTGGGATGCCCAACGCCGTAAGGCCAAAGCCAACGCGAAGTAGTCAAACCAAGAACCCTCATAACTTTCAGCCATGCTTATCGACTACAAACATGCAAACATTTACCAGCTCGATGGTACTCTCGTGCTGAGCGATGTTGACTTTCAGGTCAACGATGGCGAGTTCGTCTATATCATCGGCCGGGTGGGCTCTGGCAAGAGCTCCCTACTGAAGACCATCTATCAGGAACTATACATAGACGAGGCAGAGAACGCACAGGTCTTCGACTATGACTTGCTCACCCTGAAACGCAAGCACGTTCCAGCACTACGTCGGCAGATGGGCATCGTGTTTCAGGACTTCCAGTTGCTAGCCGACCGCACGGTGAGGAAAAACCTACATTTCGTGCTCAAGGCAACAGGATGGAAGGATAAAGACGATATCGCACAACGCACGGAGGAAGTACTCAAAGAGGTCAGCATGACAGAGAAAGCAGACCGCATGCCACATGAGCTGTCGGGTGGCGAGCAACAACGCATTGCCATCGCACGGGCCATTCTGAATAGTCCGCAGCTAATCGTTGCTGACGAGCCTACCGCCAACCTTGATGCTGAAACAGCCAAGGGCATCATGGAACTGATGCAAACTATCTCTGAAGAGGGAACAGCCATAGTGATGTCAACACACAACACCTCCCTGCTAGATCAATATCCCGGTACTATATATAAATGTATAGACGGGAGACTGGAGAAAATGGAAAATCAAGAACAAAATAATAGCGAACAATGAAAGTAATGAAGTTTGGCGGCACATCCGTTGGATCACCGCAAAGAATGAAAGAGGTAACCGAACTGGTTATCAAATCCGGAGACCCTGTCTTCGTAGTGCTATCAGCTATGTCAGGAACCACCAATTCACTGGTGGAGATTTCTGACTATCTCTACAAGAAGAATCCTGATGGGGCCAATGAAGTGATCAACAACCTAGAGCGCAAGTACGAACGCCACATCCAGGAGCTATATGCCACCGAGGAGTATCGCTCGCAGACAACGGAATTCCTGCGTGAAGAGTTCAACTACCTCCGCTCGTTCACCAAAGAGCTGTTTACATCGTTCGAGGAGAAGAGCATCGTGGCACAGGGAGAGATTATGTCGACCAACATGATGGTCAACTACATGAAGGAGCAAGGCATCAATGCCACGCTGCTGAATGCACTCGACTTTATGCGTACAGACAAGAATGCCGAGCCCGACCCCGTCTACATCAAAGAGAAGCTCAAGGCAATCATGGATGAGCATACCGGTGCCCAGGTCTATATCACCCAGGGATTCATCTGCCGCAATGCCTATGGCGAGATAGACAACCTGCAGCGTGGCGGTAGCGACTATACGGCATCGCTCGTCGGTGCTGCTATCAATGCCGAGGAAATCCAGATATGGACGGATATTGACGGTATGCATAACAACGATCCCCGTGTGGTCGACAAGACACAGCCTGTACACCAACTGCAGTTTGAGGAAGCTGCCGAGCTCGCCTACTTTGGTGCCAAGATTCTTCACCCCACCTGTGTGCAGCCTGCCAAATATGCCGGCATACCCGTGCGTCTGCTCAACACGATGGCTCCCGATGCAGAGGGTACAACCATCTCGAACGCTACCGAGTATGGAAAAATCAAGGCCGTTGCCGCAAAAGACAATATCATCGCCATCAAGATCAAGTCCAGTCGAATGCTGCTTGCTACCGGTTTCCTTCGCAAGGTCTTCGAGATCTTCGAAAGCTACCAGACACCTATCGATATGGTCTGTACTTCCGAGGTGGGCGTTTCGATGTCGATTGACAACTCCGCTCATCTTGGCGAGATTATGGACGAACTGAAGAAATACGGTACCGTAACTGTCGATACGGGCATGTGCATCATCTGTGTCGTTGGTGACCTCGACTGGTCGAATATCGGTTTCGAGACACGTGTCATGGATGCCATGAAAGATGTACCGGTGCGCATGATCAGCTATGGTGGCAGCAACTACAACATCTCGTTCCTCATACGCGAGGAGGACAAGAAACGTGCATTACAGAACCTGAGCGACTATCTATTCGCATAACAAACAACCCAACACAAACATGAAAGGATCTTTTCCCGTAGACAGGTTTGAGCAGCTGCGCACACCTTTCTACTATTATGATATGGAGTTGCTCCGTGCCACCCTCGATGCCATCAGGCAGGAGGTGCGGAAGCATGATGGATTTGTGGTACACTATGCCGTAAAGGCTAATGCCAATCCAAAGTTGCTGAGTGCCATCCGCCAGGCAGGTCTTGGAGCCGACTGTGTGAGCGGAGGCGAGATAGAGGCATCGCTACGTGCCGGTTTCCCAGCAGGCAAAATCGTTTATGCCGGAGTTGGAAAGAGCGACTGGGAGATTAATCTCGGACTTGACAATGATATTTTCTGCTTCAATGTAGAGAGCATCCCCGAGTTGGAAGTCATCAATCAGCTGGCTGGAGCAAAGGGAAAGACCGCTCACGTGGCCTTCCGTCTAAATCCCAATGTGGGTGCCCATACCCATGCCAATATCACAACGGGGCTGGCAGAGAACAAGTTCGGCATTGCCATGCGCGATATGGACAGCGTCATCGAAAAGGCAGAACAGCTTACCAATATCAAGTTCGTGGGCCTGCATTTCCATATAGGATCACAAATTCTCGACATGGGTGACTTCCAGGCTCTCTGCAATCGTATCAATGACTTGCAGGATCAGCTGGAGCGACATCATATCCGCGTTGAGCATATCAACGTGGGCGGTGGTCTCGGTATCGACTACCAGCATCCTAACCGTGTGCCCATCCCCGATTTCAAGGCCTACTTCGATACTTATGCCAAGCGTCTGAAGCTACGTCCGGGACAGACTCTGCACTTCGAGCTCGGACGTGCAGTAGTGGCACAATGTGGCTCACTCATCGCGCGGACATTATATATAAAGGAGGGTGCAATGAAAAAATTCTGTATCGTTGATGCCGGATTTACCGACCTCATCCGTCCCGCACTCTACCAGGCTTATCATAAGATAGAAAACATATCGAGCGATGAGCCAACGGAGCCTTACGACGTGGTGGGTCCTATCTGCGAGTCAACGGATGTCTTTGGCAAACAAGTAGACCTGAACCGTTCACAGCGTGGCAATCTGATTGCCATACGGTCAGCAGGAGCTTATGGCGAGATTATGGCATCGTCATACAACTGCCGTCCCCTGCCACAAGGTATCACTAGCGACGACATTAATTAGCAAGCATGTTAAATATTCTGCACATATACGATGAGGGCGACAGCATGGCTGCACACTATGTGGCTATGCTGTCGGCAGCCCTTGCCGGCAAGGCTACCATGAGTAAGGCCACTACTTCCAACTCGTTTAGGGAGCTCATCAGACAACAGTCTCCCGACATCGTCCATGTGCACGGCAAATCGACATTCCCACTACCCCCACACCTGAGGATTGTCGTCACACCACATGGCAACCCGCTCACGATCACGAATGCCTATGTCGTCGTGGCTCGTAGCCAGATGGAACGTCAACAGCTATCTCCAGAAAATCATCGGGTGGAAATGGTGCTAAACCCCATCATCACCCGTTCAACCACACCTGATATTTGTGGTAAACAGATGTTGGATATCTATACCAAAGTAATGAACTCGAGTGTCTATCAGCTGATGGATTCCGATACCAAGCATGCTTTGTCAGAACTGCTTTGCGCTGCCATTTGTGGTGATCGACGCTGGGTGAATTCCCAGGCTCAGCACCCCGACTACTATCTGCTTTGTACTTATGCCGAACGCGAAGGTGTGCTCCAGCTGGTAGAACGGGGAGCCCATATCCTCGCAATCGATATTCCCAGGCAACAACAAACCGAGTGCTATCTGCCCGATGGCTTCAAACTACCACAAGCCAGACAGTGGGCAAGTATATCCGACCTTTTGAACGATATCAAGGTGAACGGTCCGTCATTGTTGCGACTTGCCGAGATGGCCATGATGCTTCGCGATGAGCATCTTGACGAGGGAAAGCTCCTAAACCAATTGGAAGACAAACATCAAGAGTCGTTCCTTGCCGCTGTATTGCCATTGGTTCAAGAACAGACGATGCTAACGGAGGGATTCATGCCTTGCGAACCACAGGATAATACAGACACACAACGGCTACGCACACAATTGTACAACAGACAAACTGTTGTGTAATCTTGCGGTTAAATTGCAAATTCAACACCTTAAACGGGGAAAATACTGCATAAATGTAAAAAAAATAACGGATATATTTGGCCGTTTGACTTTTTTTCCATACTTTTGCAGACGATATTTCATTATTAATAACTTACAAACAAAACTTTTATTGCCTATAAGAGAAAATTTACTTCATAATTAAAACGAAATTTATATGAAGAAATTTGAAGGGATGACCGACGAAGCGTTGGCCCTGCTCTATGTAAAAGGCAATAATAGTGCTTTTGATGAATTATTGTCGCGCACTCAAAGCAAGTTGTTCACCTATATTATGTTTGTCGTTCACGACCATGATGTAGCCGACGACATCTTTCAGGAGACGTTTGTCAAAGTAATCACCAAACTACAGCACGGACAGTATACCGACTCAGGAAAATTCCAGTTCTGGATTATGCGTATTGCCCACAATGCCATCATGGACTGGTATCGGCAACAGCAAAGCCGACATATCATAGAACCCAATCCCGATAATGACTTGCAAAACATCAGCAGTTCCTTAGTACTGGACAGCTTCAGAGAGTCGGAATTGGTCAACGAGCAAGTGCTTATAGATGTGAAACGCATCATGGAAGCTCTGCCGGCACCCCAACGTGAAGTCGTCTATATGCGTTTCTATCAGCAATTGTCATTCAAGGAAATAGCCGAATTGACGGGTGTCAGTATCAACACCTCACTTGGACGTATGCGTTATGCCCTCTTGAACATGCGTCGTATGGCCAAAGAGCACCAGATTGAACTGGCCCTACAAGCATAATGTCGTCAACAGGCTGCTAGTGCCAATGCCATAATTAATTCTTGCACGTGGTGGCGAGCCGTAACCTCACTACAAGTGAGCCGTAACCTCACTACAAGTGAGCCGTAATCCCACTACATGCGAGCCGTAATCCCACCAAAATTTGATTGGCATACCCACCAATAGAAAAGAGGACTCAATAGTTGTTACGCTTTTGAGTCCTCTTTTTATTCGCGTCACAGTATTTGATTACTGTGTGCTATTAGTCTTTACTGCATTTACAGGATTGCAGGCAGATCAAGCCACTTCACGTAACAGAAATCCTGACGATGAGGCAGTTCCTTGTTCTTTGGATACATACGTACAGCAGAACGATATTCGCCAGCCTGCTTAGGAGCCAGTTCTGCCTCGAAGGTGAAGTTATTGCCCTCACGACCAACCATCTTCAGAGGCTCAATGCTGTAGATACGCTCCTCTCCATTCTTGTCGGTGTAGACGTTAACCTTCTCCAGTCCCACGGCATCGTCGAGACCCTGCTCATCGATAACATAGCGTAGCGTGTACTTCAGACCAGTCTCCAGACCGGTAGTTGGGATATTCCACTCAGTAGAAACGACTCGTATAGCATCCCAGCGCTCGGCAACAGTTTCTTTCCACTGTGCGATATCCTTTGCCAGACGGCAACCATCCTTGGAGATCTGCTTGAAACGCTTGGCCTCTTTCTCGTAGAACTTTGAATAGTAGTCGTCAAGCTGACGCTTCATAGTATAGTGAGGAGCAATCTGGGCGATAGAGTTCTTGATGACCTTTATCCAGCCCTCGCTAAGACCTTTCTTGTTCTTCTTGTAGTAGAGAGGAACGATCTCGTTCTCCAGCAATGCATAGATGGTAGCAGCATCGAGCTGATCCTGATAGCCCTGGTTGTCGTAAGTACGCTTCTCGGTGAGTGCCCATCCAGCACCTTCGCGATAGCCCTCAAGCCACCAGCCGTCTTTCACCGAGAGGTTTACGACGCCATTCATCTCGGCTTTCTCACCACTAGTACCACTAGCCTCGAGTGGGCGTGTTGGAGTGTTCATCCAGATATCGACACCACTAACAAGTCGACGTGCCAGCAGGAAGTCATAGTCCTCGAGGAAGATAATCTTGCCCAGGAACTCAGGACGCTGGGAGATTTCATAGATTTTCTTGATCAGGCCCTGGCCTGCGCCATCTGCGGGGTGAGCCTTTCCTGCAAAGAGGAACTGAACGGGACGATCAGGATTGTTGACAATCTTGCTGAGACGCTCGAGATCGGTAAAGAGCAGATGTGCGCGCTTATAGGTAGCAAAACGACGGCAGAAACCAATAATCAACGCATTGGGATTGATGCGATCCAAGAGGCTGAGCACACGCGAGGGATCACCCTGATTACGCAGCCAGGTGTCGCGGAACTGCTCCTTGATATAGTCTACCAATTTCTGTTTCAGCGCCATACGTGTACTCCAGATCTCCTCGTCGGGCACGTTGTAGATAGCTTCCCAGATCTTCTGGTTCGACTGATCCGACATGAAGTCCTCGCTAAAGTACTTGGCATATAGCTTACGCCATTCTGCTGCCGACCACGTTGGGAAGTGCACGCCATTGGTCACATAGCCCACATGGTTCTCTTCGGGGAAGTAGCCATTCCAGATGCCAGAGAACATCTTCTGGCTCACCCATCCGTGCAGTTTGCTCACGCCATTGACCTCCTGACAGGTGTTGCAAGCAAAGGTCGACATGCAGAACTTTTCTCCATGATCATCGGGATTGGTACGACCCATTCCTATGAATTCTTCCCAGCTAATGCCTAGGCGCTGTGGATAGGCACCCATATACTTACCAAAGAGACCTTCATCAAAGTAGTCGTGACCTGCAGGCACAGGTGTGTGAACGGTATATAGGCCGCTGGCACGCACCAGTTCCATTGCCTGGTTGAAAGTCATGTTTTCCTCTTCGATATAGTCACAGAGACGCTGTAAATTGCAGAGTGCAGCATGTCCCTCGTTGCAATGATAGATATCCTTCTTGATACCGAGTTTCTTCAGCGTGAGCACACCACCGATGCCCAGCAGTATCTCCTGCTTCAGACGGTTCTCCCAGTCACCACCATAAAGTGAGTGGGTGATGGGCTTGTCGAAGTCCGAGTTCATGTCGTTGTCGGTATCAAGCAGATAGAGTTTGATACGACCCACATTGACTCTCCACACGTATGCGTGAACCATATAGTTAGTATAGGGAACATCGACGACCATCGGCTGTCCGCTCTCGTCAAGCTGGCGTTCGATAGGCAGGTGGGAAAAATTCTGTGCTTCGTATTTTGCTATCTGCTGTCCGTCCATCGAAAGGCTCTGCGTGAAGTAGCCAAAGCGATAGAGGAATCCAACAGCACACATATCGACGTTCGAGTCACTGGCTTCCTTCAGATAGTCACCAGCCAGCATACCCAGACCACCGGAGTATATTTTCAAGGCTGAGTGCATACCATATTCCATCGAGAAATAGGCCACCGACGGGCGTTTCTTGTCGGGCTTCACGTCCATATAAGTACAGAACAGCTGGTACACTTCCTTGATGCGCTTCATTAGCGACTTGTCCTTGATGATGGCTTCCTTGCGTGAAAAGCTCAGACGTTCCAGCAGCAGCACGGGATTATGATTCACATCGTGATAGAGTTCGGGATCGAGGTCACGGAAGAGATCTCTTGCCTCGTAGTTCCATACCCACCAAAGGTTGTGGGCAATCTCTTCGAGACATTTAAGTTCCTGTGGGAGGCTCGATTTCACGGTCAACTGCTTCCATTGAGGAGCATTTGCGTAGTCTGCTTTGATTTTAACCATTGTAATGTTGTATATTATTATATGTTTTATTGCTGATGATCACTATCGTGATTCATTATTTGCATCTCTCAGCGGCCTTGCGAAGGGCTATGTCGTAGGCCTGATAATAGTATTTGATAAACTCACTCCAAAGTGCCTTCTTCGATAGAGCTTCGGCATGCTTACGGCATGTGTCAACCTGCTTCTGAGTGAAGGCGGAAAAGCTCGAAACGCAGTCTTTGATATTGTCAGCCACTTCCGAGTAGTTATAGTCCGTACGATGGATTACCTCCACACCGTCTTCCAGTTGTCCGGCATGTCCGAACTCCTTGTTTGCCCATAGTCCGAAGCCTGCCAGGTCGGTGGTTATGCAGGGTACCTTGAATGCTATGGCTTCCAATGGTGTGTATCCCCAGGGCTCGTAGTAGGAAGGATAGATGCATAGGTCATTGCCCAGCACCACATCGTAATAGGTGAGGTTCAGAATGCCGTCATCACCATCGAGGTAGCAGGGCAGGAAGATAACCTTCACCTTGTCCTCATGACGATTGTGCATATCATAGAACTTCATCATATTCAGCACGTTATCATGCCCCATGTTATGCAGCCAGTGGGTCACCTGTGGCACCTCCAGCGGTGTGTCATACGACAGTCCGCTCTTCAGTCGCTCCCTGAGATCCTGTCGTGGCTCCCCTACCCAGCCTGGCACTACGATAAATGCCAGCACCTGCTTTTTCAGGTTACGGTCTCTGAGCAGTCGGTTCATAGCTTCTACAAACACGTCGATGCCCTTGTTGCGGAACTCATATCGCCCAGAGGTGGAAACGATGATGGTATCATCGCCCAGATTCTCGCCCAGCAGGGCATTTGCCACCTGCAGCATCTTCCTCCTGGCCAGTTTACGCTTGCGTCCGAAGACCTGTGCCTTGGGCACGAAGCTATTGTCGAAGCCATTGGGCAGTACCACATCGACGGGTTTGTCGAGCAGTTCCACACACTCATTTGCTGTAATATCGCTCACGGTAGTAAAGCAATCCACATGATGTGCGGTCTGTTTCTCTATCGAATGCTTGCTCTGCATGTTCAGCTCGCCAGCCATCTGATCGCCGTTGTAGGCAAACAGATAGTCATACAAGGGCTTCTGGTTTCCGGCTATGGAACGTCCGATGCTGGTAGCATGTGTGGTGAAGATGGTGCCGATACTAGGTACATGATGGTTGATGTAGAGTGCACCCAGTCCGCACATCCACTCGTTGGCATGATATACGAAGTGTGGGGTCTTGCCATCCTCTTCCAGTACGGCTGCCGTGATATGATTATACAGACTCTCTACCACCTTTGCAGCTGCATAGGAGAACATCGATGCCTCGTCATAGTCGCCATAGGCATGTAGCGAGTCTACGCCAAAGTTGTCCCACATCCAGGTATAGATTTCATTCTTCTTTTCGAAAAAGGGAATGAAATCCACCAGTACAGCTATTGGCTCTCCGGGAATGAGCCATCGTCCTACCCTAACGGTAAGTCCCTGCTCACTCGCGGTCTGCTGCCATACTGACAATGCTGTTTTCTCTTCACGGAAATACGGACACTCCTTTTCTTTCCAAAAGTCGGGTCCTATAAAGATTATCTTATCTGGGAATCTATCCTGAAGTGTTTTGGCTCTTGAGGAAAGGACGGTGTAAATTCCGCCGACCTTGTTGCAAACTTCCCAGCTCGATTCAAGGATATAATCTGGAGTTAAAAGCTCGTTACTCATTACCACATGTTTATAAACGGCTGCAAAGGTAACTAAAAAATTCATAATTCTACTATTTTCCAAAATCTTTTTTCTGATTATCAGCAAAATATTGATGTATCCTGACTCACGGAATCGCCGGAATCTCTATCTCTGACAATCATCCCCGCAAAAATGTCCTTACAACCAGACAAGCCAGGAGCCTACAGCTGAAGGGTATATCAAATAGACTTCTGATACCACTGGAACAGGCGTTCCACTCCTTCGTCTATCTCCACCTTATGCTTCCAGCCCAGCTTGTGCAGTTTCTCAACATCGATCAGCTTGCGTGGTGTACCATCCGGCTTCGATGCGTCAAACTCTATCTGCCCCTCGAAGCCTACCGTCTGTGCTACCAGTTCCGACAGCCTGCGGATGGTGAGCTCCTTGCCTGTACCTACGTTGATGTGACAGTTGCGTATCTCGCCCAATTGTGGCAGAGCTCCTCCCCTCCCCTGGCTATGATTTCTGTCTATGGTGCCCTTGGTGGAGGCTCCGTAATGTACTGAAGAGTATTTGTCGATGCCGATGATATCTTCGAAGTTCACATTCAGCAATACATGCACGGAAGCATCGGCCATATCCTCACTCCACAGGAATTCGCGAAGCGGCTTGCCCGTACCCCAAAGCACTACCCTATTGTCGTAAATGCCATACTTGGCCAGCACGTCCAGCACATTTACAGTTGTGTGTTGCTGATTACCAGCAGAGGCCAGTCCCTGTCCATTGATGCCTTCTACTGGCCGTCTGTTCAGGTCTCTGGCTATGGTTTCCCAGTTGCCGTCGTGTATGAGTTTGGCAAGATAGATCTTCCGCATCATAGCAGGCATAACGTGCGAGTTCTCCAGGTGGAAGTTGTCGTTAGGTCCATATAGGTTGGTGGGCATCACAGCCAGATAGTTAGTGCCATATTGCAGGTTGTAGCTTTCGCACATCTTCAGTCCTGCTATCTTCGCAATGGCATATTCCTCGTTGGTATACTCCAGTGGCGATGTCAGCAGACAGTCTTCCTTCATCGGCTGTGGTGCATTCTTGGGATAGATGCAGGTAGAGCCCAGGAAGAGCAGCTTTGTCACTCCGTGTGCGTATGCCTCGCTAATGACGTTGCACTCCATCATCATATTTTGCATGATGAAGTCGGCACGATAGCGTGAGTTGGCCATGATGCCACCCACGAAAGCTGCTGCCAGCACCACAGCCTCAGGCCGTTCCTCGTCGAAAAAACGTCTTACGGCCTGCTGGTCGGTAAGATCCAGTTCACCATGCGTACGTCCTACCAGGTTGGTATATCCCCTCGACAAGAGATTGTTCCATATGGCTGAGCCTACGAGCCCGCGATGACCCGCTACATAGATCCTGGCATCCTTAGTCATCCATCTGTGCTTTTACAAACAGTTTCCTTACAAATCTCATGTCATGCTTCACCATAATCTTTACCAGATCATCGAAACTGGTCTTGTGTGGGTTCCATCCCAGTTGCTTCTTTGCCTTCGATGGGTCTCCGAGCAGCTGGTCCACCTCTGCGGGACGGAAATACCTGGGATCTACCTCTACGATTGCCTTCCCCGTCTGCCTGTCATAGCCCTTCTCGCCGATGCCTTCCCCGTGCCACTCCAGCTCGATGCCTGCTTCACGGAATGCCGATGTGCAGAACTCCCTCACGCTGTGATACTCGCCCGTAGCAATAACATAGTCGTCGGGAACAGGCTGCTGCAGTATCAGCCACATGCATTCGATATAGTCTCTGGCATAGCCCCAGTCTCGCAGGGCATTCAGATTACCTAAGTACAGCTTGTCCTGATATCCCTGGGCTATTCGTGCGGCAGCCAGTGTGATTTTCCGCGTTACGAAGGTCTCACCCCTCCGCTCACTCTCGTGATTGAACAGGATGCCGTTGCAACAGTACATACCGTAGCTCTCGCGATAGTTTTTCATGATCCAGAAACCATAGAGTTTGGCTACGGCATAGGGTGAACGCGGATAGAACGGTGTCTGTTCGTTCTGAGGCACCTCTTGCACCTTGCCGTAGAGCTCCGATGTGCTGGCCTGATAGATACGGCAGCTCTGTGACAGCCCGCAGATGCGTACGGCCTCCAGCAGGCGGAGCACACCATTGGCATCGGCATCGGCAGTATACTCAGGCACCTCGAAGCTTACCTTCACGTGACTCTGTGCCGCCAGGTTGTATATCTCTGTCGGACGAACCTCGCTGATGATGCGGATAAGCGACGACGAGTCGGTCATATCTGCATAGTGGAGGTTCACCAGGCGTTTCTTCTTCATGTCGCGAACCCACTCGTCCAGGTACAGGTGTTCGATACGGCCAGTGTTGAACGACGACGAGCGACGCATCAGCCCATGTACTTCATAGCCTTTGTCTATGAGAAACTCGGCCAGGAAGCTACCGTCCTGTCCCGTGATGCCCGTTATAAGTGCTATCCCATTCATATTCGCAACGCTGTCTATTCTCCTGACGAGAACTGCTTGATACGCTGTTCTTCTGACAGCTTACATATTAATAATGTATCGTCGTTCTCTGCTACGATATACCCGTCCAGCCCCTGCACTACCACTTTCTTCTCCTGTGTGGTATGAATGATGCAGTTGTTGCTCTCAAAGATGCTGATGTCGGGACCTATCAGCGCATTGCCATAGAGGTCCTTATGGCTCTGCTGCAACAGCGACCCCCACGTTCCCAGGTCGCTCCATCCGAAGTCGGCAGGACATACGAAGATCTCCTCCGCCTTTTCCATGATGGCATAGTCGACAGAGATATTCTCGCACTTGGGAAACTGCTCGTTGATGGCCTGCTGTTCTGACGGAGTACCATAGACAGACATCATCCCCTCGAAGATCTTGGCCAGCTTGGGTTGATAGACACGGAAGGCATTGACGATGGTAGACACATTCCAGATGAAGATGCCGGCATTCCAGAAATAGTTGTTCTTCTTGATATACTGCTCTGCCGTCTCTCGGTCGGGTTTCTCGCGGAAGCTGTCCACACGGTATATATTCTTATTGCGCAACGATGGCGACGACAGGTCGGCCTGTATATAGCCATACCCCGTCTCAGGACGCGATGGTTTCATGCCCAGTGTGACAATAGCATCGCTGTCGCCGGCAAAGGTCATACACGCAGCTATCACCCGCTGAAACTCCTGCACGTTGATCACGATATGGTCTGAGGGAGTCACCACGATATTCGCCTTGGGGTCTCTAGACTTGATGCGCCAGCTGACATAGGCTATACAGGGTGCCGTATTTCTGCGACAGGGCTCACAAAGTATGTGGTCGCGATGGATGGTGGGCAACTGCTCGGCCACGATATCGGCATATTTCTCGTTGGTCACCACCCATACGTTCTCTGCTGGTATCAGCTCACCGAAACGTTCTACCGTCAGCTGCAACAACGACTTGCCGATGCCCAGCACATCAATAAACTGCTTCGGGCATGATGTAGTACTCATAGGCCAGAAACGGCTACCTACTCCGCCTGCCATAATAACAAGATGATTATTCATTCTGCTCATAGTCAATGACGTTTTTTGTGAAAAGTTCCGCAAAGATACGACATTTCTGTGACATCTACAAGTGATTTATTGCATTTTTGAACTTTTACCATGATTAAATGGCAAATAAACGAAAACATTGGAGACAAAAGCCGAAAACAATTCCTCTCTGTACAGCAGGAAACTGATAGCTCTCTGCCCTAAGTCTTCATACTTAGAATAGTGCCATTTTATAGCAAAAGAGAAGCGACTAAGATGTGATTTGCCTAAAAAATGTTGAAAGGTATTCGTTTTTCACAATAAAAGTTGTATCTTTGCAACATGGAACTAATCAAGAAATATTTCCCCGATTTGCAGGATGAGCAGACTGCCCAGCTGGCTGCTCTCGACAAGCTCTATCATGAGTGGAATGAGAAGATCAATGTCATCTCCCGGAAAGATATAGACAACCTGTACGAGCATCACGTGCTACACTCGATGGCTATCGGCAAACTGCTGCGTTTCAAGCCTGGCACACAGATACTGGACTTTGGTACTGGCGGAGGTTTTCCTGGAGTGCCGTTAGCTATTCTCTTTCCTGAATGCCTGTTCACATTGATCGATGGTACTGGGAAGAAAATCAAGGTAGCACAAGAAGTGTGCCAAGCCATCGGCCTGAAAAACTGCACACCTATCCAGCGACGTGGGGAGGAAGAGAAGGGCAGATATGACTTTGTGGTAAGCAGAGCCGTAATGCCCCTACCCGACCTGGCTAAGGTGGTAAGGAAAAACATCAGCAAAGAACAGCACAACGCACTGCCCAATGGCATCATCTGCCTGAAGGGGGGAGAACTGCAGCAAGAGCTGAAGCCATATAGGAACATCGTCAATGTCACATCGCTGAATGAATGGTTCTGCGAGCCCTGGTTCAAGGAGAAATACTGTATTTACCTACCATTATGATTGATATCAGAAGCCTACAGTGCAATCCTGTGCAGGAGAATTGCTTCATTGCGAGTGACGACACTCATGAAGCGGTGGTCATCGACTGCGGTGCCTATTTCAACGAGGAACGAACGGCAGTGGTGGAATATCTGAGGAGCAACGACCTCAAGCTGAGGCATGTGCTATGTACTCATGCCCATTTCGACCATATCTTCGGAGTCGACACGCTATATGACACTTTTGGAGTAAAGCCACGGCTGCATGCTGCCGACGATTCCATCTACGACAGCATGGACGAACAGACTAGGGCTTTCCTGGGATGCGGGTTCAACAGGACGATGCCTCCTCTTGGCGACAGTCTGAAAGATGGTGATCGAATTGGATTCGGACATCACCAGATACAGGTTTTTCACACCCCAGGACACTCGCCAGGCAGTGTGTTGCTGTATATAGAGGAGGAGAAAGTGGTGTTTGCTGGCGATACGCTATTCAGGATGGGGGTGGGTCGTACAGACTTGGAGGGTGGCTCATGGCAACAGTTGATGGATAGCCTTCAACATGTGGTAGCTAAGTTACCTGCTGACGTAAAGGTGCTGCCAGGGCACGGTCCGTCAACCACTATTGGCGAAGAATTAAGAATGAATCCTTATCTAAGATACTGACAGAGATGACTGGAGAATGTATACTGAATATCGTGATTGCAGCCCTCTTGGGTGGTGCTATTGGCCTGGAACGTGAATACCGTTCAAAGGAAGCTGGATTCCGCACGCACTTCCTAGTGGGTCTGGGAAGCGGTCTCTTCATGGTGCTGTCGCTTTATGGTTTTGAAGACTTCGCTGGCATACAGGGTATACAGCGTGATCCTAGCCGTATAGCAGCCCAGGTGGTGAGTGGCATCGGCTTTATTGGTGCCGGATGTATCATCTTCCAGAAGAATGCTGTGAAAGGACTCACCACGGCAGCAGGCCTATGGGTCACCTCTGCCATCGGCATGACGGCTGGGGCTGGTATGTATATCCTGTCTGTAGTAGCCACCATTTTGGTACTGCTATGCCTGGAAGGATCGGACTTCATCCACCACAAGATCTTCCACGAGAAGTCAGAATTCAAAGACGAAACGGAGGGCTCCAAATAGCTGCATGGAAAGGATGTAGAGCAACAGCAACGGTGCAGCAGCACCAATGCCGTCGGTGAGTGTCTGACACACATCGGCCAACGACAGGAAACGTCGCGAGGATATGCCATAGATGACAGAGAGCATGATGACGCCAAAGGCAATAATCGGCACCAGAGCACGGCTAAAGGCTGACGGAAAGAGGTGGCCTGTGGCTGAGAGGAGAACGGCATGTGGCGTTACGGTGAGCAGCAGCACAACACCCACATAAATCACTAGAAATGCCGCCAGCATGAAGAAGGAATGGCGCTGGCGATATCCTATTGGCGTATGGAAGGCCTGGAGAAGGCCGCATGCCTTCAGACATCCCCACGCCATAGACAGCAGAATGATCCACACCAGCAACGGATGGCTGACGACAGACACGAAACTGCCGAAAAAGAAACGGATGCCTTCTGACGACAGCAGCGAGTGCACACCCTCGCCAATGGTGGCAGAAAGCAGCCACGACAGCAGCACCAGCACCATCAAGGCTAGCACCAGTGTCAACGACAGATATGCTATGATTCGTCTCTTCACTACTCGTCGTCTGCTTCCAGATTGTCTATATCTATGATATGCAACTGCAAAGCCCGCACTACCAGCCGGGTGGCGTTCACACTACGTCCATCGGGAAACAGCTTCTGCACGAGCTCGTTCTGCCGTTTCTCCAGACTCTTGACGCCAAAGGGCATACCTCTCAACTGGGTTATCTGGTCCTTTGTATACCCCAGGGCCAGATGTCGCAGGAACCGCTCGTCGTACTCGTCAATCTCATAATTGACCAATGCCTCTTGCTGAGCCAGCTGCGACCCTACACTATGCTTGAACCTGTCGACAATCTTCTTGAGGATAGGTTCGTTGAACACTAGTTGCTTGCCCGACATCACCGCCTGCACATCGTTGCGGGTCAGCAGTTCTCCTGTCTTCAGGATGATACCGTCGGCACCTGCATCCAGGACATCGACCCAGAGTTTCTCATTCAGTATCTCGCCAGTAAATATCAGTACGCGTACCTGCGGGTACATTTCTTTAGTCTGGCGGCATATCTCGACACCCACTGTTGTTGATCCTCCCAATCCGAGGTCGAGCAACACGAGATCTGGCAATTGCTGCTTCAGCAGACGCCAGTAGGCAGTCTCGCAATCGGCAGTACCTATGACCTCTGCCTCGGGGATATCGTTACGGATAATGCCTTGTGTACCTTTCAGTTCCAGGGGTACATCTTCTACAATGATAACCTTAAATTTCTCCATATCTTATTTCTTTGCTGTTTTATTGATTCTTGTTGCCCTGGGCAGAACGATGATGATGTCTGTCCCGTTGCCTTTCACCTCTGCCCGTATGGCGCACCCTCTGCGGTTGGTGGCCTCACCATGATCACGCACTATCTGCCGGCAAAGCAGGAAGGGGATGTTGTCGTTGGCAGGTGTGAACAATGCCGATGCCTGTCGCTCTGACAGCTGTAGCAGAGGCATGTGGACGGTACTGACAACATACTTGTCGTCCTTAGTCTGATAACTGATGTCAAGCTGCTTGTTCCCCGACTGCTTTCTCAGTATCTCAAACAAATAGTCTATCAGCACACCGTCGCCAAGTATGTCGTGGTCTAGGGGCTGTAGGTGCAAGCGGACGTGCTCTGTCTGTCGCATGGCCTGCTGGCTGAGAATGCCATACAGCTCACGATAGTAGGCCGCTACTTCTGGCAGTGGGTCGTCGTCGCCACTGTCGATGAGCTGGCGGATGCGACTGGGATAGTACATCGTCTCGTGTTTCAGGGTTGAGAGACAGTTGTCGAGTACGGCATTGCTGACATGTAGTGCTGCCTCTTCCTGTTCGACTCGTGCCACCTCGTCGTGCATCAGTTCTAGCCTGTCCTGCTGCTCCTGTTGCCTTCGGGCTGCCTGGCCTATAGACACCAGGACCTGCCATACGACAGCCACAAGGATGATGATGACCAGCAGCAGCAACAGGATGATGGCTATCTGCTTGTTGGTTTGCGACTGTTGCATCGTACGGCAATAGTCGGCCAGGGTGTTATCCGACGACATCTCCTTGAAGAGCTGGGTGTAGATGCGGTTGTTGTACTGATAGAGGGTCCACTGATGCAGGGCTAGTGCCGCCACAGCACTCTCGTTGCGGATAGTAAGCAGGATCTCATAGTTGATGCGCACACTGTCGCGATACCACAAGATCTCGGAGGGCAACAGCGAGAGGTCTCCCATGCTGAGGAGTGTATCTGTACGTCCAGGACGCATGGAGCGATAATAGTGGTTCAGATAGTAGCGGCAGGAGTCGGCATAGGCCAGTGTGTTTTCAAAACTACTGTTGATATTGGAATAGTAGGCAGAGTCGGCATAGCTGCTGGCACGACGAAGATTGTCGTCCGTCTGTGCGGAAATGGGGCCAAGGCCATGAGTGACGAGCATGAGCGGCAGTAGCAGCCGCAGTATTCCTTTCGGCAGGCGGAAGAAGAAGCGACTGCCCTCGCCTAGCCTGCTTTCGGCTGACAGCAGACACACGGAGAATATCTTGCTCATCTTGCGATATTTCTCTATGATGCCTTTGCAATTCAGCAAGCCAAAGCCGTGGCCTCCTGCCATCTTGCGGTCGAAGACATGTGCCAGCTGTTCTGCGTCCATACCCGTTCCTGTGTCGCTGACAGATATTTCCACATAGTCATCGGCTTCAACGGCATTGATACGCACCGATCCTCCCTCTGCGGTAAATTTGCGGGCATTGTCGGCCAGTGTGTTGAGCATGAACAGTGTCAGCACCTTGTCTGCCTTCACCTTGCTTGTGGTAGGTTCTACCTCCAGTTGTATATGCTTCATGCCGAAGCTGCTACGGCTCTTGGCAACGATATCGAAGAGCAGCTGCAGAGGGAAGGTCTCGATATGCAGGCTGAGCTCTCCCTGTCGCATCTGTATCCAGTGTGTGAGCACGTCGTTCTGCTCGTTGATATTGTCAGTGAGCTCGCTGATATATTCCTTCGACTCGGGGTTCAGTCTGTTTGCCTCGTGGATGATGCGGTCGATGAGTGGTGTGATATTGTTCACCAGCGATATCTTGGCTCGCTGTTCCAGTGCCAGCCGCTCACTACGTTCCACACGCAGGCGGGCCATCGCCAGCTGCTCTTTCAGTTCTTCCTGCTGTTGCAGCATCTCATGATCCTTGCTGCTAGTACCTCCTGATTTCCTACGTCTGTAGAAGAACAGGAGCACCATCAAGATGAGCAGTACGATAACAGCCACGACAGCCCAGATGAGGAAATTGAGCTGACTGGCTTCGTGCTCTAGCTGTCCGGCACGGGCTTCCAGATATCTGTCCTGGCGGGTTTGTTCCTGCAGGTCCAGATAGATGTTGCGGTTGTTGTCGCTACTGGGTTTGTCGTCTATGGCAGCATAGGCCACGCTAAGCTGCTCTCGTATGCTGGCCACCAGGTCTGGGGCCTTGTTGATGGTGGTATCGGCAAGTGCGAGGTGCAGCTGCATGAGTGCCTGCTCGTAGTTGTCATCCTGCAGATAGCATGATGCCAGCGTGCGGTGGGCACCCGCTATCTGATAGACATCGCCATAGTCGGAGAATATTTCCAGCGACCGTCGGGCCATATCCATAGGCAGTGAGTCGGTGCTCACCTCATCGGGATTGAAATACTTGAAGGCTGGCAGATTGTCGTGCATCAGCTTCTCACGATAGTCGGCCACCATCAGATGCTCGGCCAGGGCCTCGAGCGAATTTGCTGCGAAATAGACGTTGCCTGACAAATGGGCAAGCAGATAGCAACGCATCAGATGGTCAAACTCTACCTGATTGATTTCATCTTGTGTATCTGCGGTCACCATTCCGCCAGAGCCCACGTTGTAGAGATAGTTCAGATACTGGGCTGTATCGCTCTGCAGATTGGCGGGCATGTTATAGAGGGCATTGGCCGACTGACGTTCCATTCCCACATAGTAGAAATAGGTGGAGGTGACGATAGCCAGCTCGCTCTCGGCATATACGAGCCGCTGCTGCTGCCGCCTGTCGAGCAGAGAGCGTTCCTCGTTGATACGTCGCAGCGTTCGTGTGGCCATCTCGCGATAGTCATAGAAGGCACGATTGCTAGACATACGCTGGCACAGTCGCATCTGCAGGATATAGCTGATGAGCAACTCCAGCTGGTTGTCGGTAGCCTCCGGCACCTCATCGAGCAGCATGCGGGCATCTTCATACTGCATGCGGGCTATGTGGACAAAAGCCAGGTTGTTGAGAGCCTCCGCACGACCGTCATGATAGGAAGGGGAGGCACTGAGAGCCTCACGGGCATAATGCTCGGTAGAATCGAGCGAACGATAGTGATAGGCGTATGAAAGGTCATTCAGCTTGTCCACTGCTTGCCTATCAGACAGTGAACAAGCTGAGAAGATCATTACAGACAGGGAAAGTCTAAGCGCGTGCCTTAGCCACATAACCGAGTGCCTCCTTGCACTTGTCGGTCACGTACTGCCAGTCGCCAGCCTTCACCTTGTCGCTTGGGAACAGTTTCGATCCCATGCCCACACAGTAGACACCGGCCTTGAACCACTTGGTCAGGTT
>JAIKWS010000134.1 GCA_024684515.1 Prevotella sp. | reverse complement strand
CCTCTTTTTCCTCGGGTGTCTGCGGTAACCCCATCTCATGAGTTGGTTCGTGAGGATGTGGTCTATCCTGCTGAACACCTCCTTGGAGCTTCACACCCGAGGGTCGCCCCTCACGCATGTCCGCCTAGTCTACTGCTGACGGAACAGCAGATTTAGGCACCTCCTCCGAGGGCTAAATAATTGCTTTTGCGACTTCTGGTCGCACTTTCTGACTGCAAAGGTACAATTTTTTCTGAATTATGCCTTGTTTAATCGGAAAAAAGTTATATCTTTGCAGCAGAAGAGTTGTTTGCTATGAGAATATTTCTTGTTTCCTCTGTGATTGCTATGGCCCCAATGCTGTCGTTGAGCTCTTCTGGTCAGACGACACAGCATCGTGACTCCCTGGTGAAGGGAGTTCGTGTAGGTTATGCAAACAGTACACAGAACATGCAGGCAGGTGCCATAGATCAAGTGACGGAAGAACGCATGAACAAGGGCCTGATGATATCATCGCTTGATGCCCTGAGCGGACAGTCAGCAGGTGTACAGGTAACATCTGGTGGTAATCAGGCGGCCATGGTGTCGGCTGTCAGAGTGAGGGGTACGACATCGCTGACAGGCGGCAACGATCCGCTGGTGATTATCGACGGAGTGACGAGCGACCTAGCAACGCTGTCGACGATCTATCCTGCTGATATCGAGAGTTTCACCATTTTGAAGGATGCTTCAGAAACGGCACAGTATGGCAGCCGGGGTGCAGCCGGTGTCATCGAAGTAGCCACGAAAAAGGGCAGGAGTCAGAAATTCCATATCTCGTATGATGGCACCTTCGGTTTTGAGTCTATCTACAAGAGGATGCAGATGCTGAGTGCCTCAGAGTTTCGTATGGCTGCCGATGCTTTGGGTCTTGAATATATTGACAAAGGGGCAGATTCGGAATTTAGCCGCAGCATAGAGCGAACAGGATATGTACACAACCATCACGTGGCCTTTGGTGGAGGCACTGATCAGGCCAGCTATCGTGCTTCTGTGGGTGTGATGGATCACCAAACGGTAATCAGAACAAATAACTACCGCAACTATATTGCCAAGCTTGATATTAGCCAAAAGGCCTTTGATAACTATCTGACCGTGGATCTGGGAATCTTCGGGTCTGTGCAGAAGAACAACAGCCTGCCCTTCCCCCAGAAATTGTACTACTCTGCCAATACGTTTAATCCAACCTTTCCTGACGGAGCAAACAGCGACGGCTCATTCAGTCAGGTGACAGAGGCTCTATGGATTAACAACCCCTATTCTCTGCTCTGCATGAAACAAGATGAAGACAATGCCCATTTCAACGTGCACCTGAATGCTACGGTAAGTATAGCAGAGAATCTGAACTTTCGTGCCTTTGGTTCGTATAGCTACAAGTCGATTGGCGATGCTCACCATTATCCTACTATCGTATGGAGTCATGGCGAGGCCTATCGCAGTCATGACAAGGGTGAGGAATTGTTTGGTAACGTGTCGTTGGACTACAAAATGAAGTTGAAGACGTCGGAACTAAGTGTGATGTTGTTAGCCGAGGCACAAAGTGAGCATGGTACCGGCTTCCATACCACAGCCACCAATTTCTCGACAGATGCCTTTGGCTATGATAAACTGTCGGCAGGTACGAAACGCCCCTGGGAAGGTACCGATTCCTATTATTCCGATGCCCACATGGAATCATTCCTTCTGCGTGCGCAATATACATTATTAAATAAATATACCCTGACGACCAATGTGCGTACAGATGCCTCGTCGAAGGTGGGACGTAATCATCGCTGGGGATTCTTCCCATCTTTTAGTGGTGCATGGATTGTCAGCGACGATGTCAAGCTACGAGCGGGCTATGGCCTATCGGGCAATCTGGGAGGCATCGACAGCTATAACTCCATGCAACTGGTACAGCCT
Organism: Prevotella sp.; assembly: GCA_024684515.1. Taxonomy (GTDB): domain Bacteria; phylum Bacteroidota; class Bacteroidia; order Bacteroidales; family Bacteroidaceae; genus Prevotella. The sequence continues at coordinate 10,203 of JAIKWS010000134.1, read as the reverse complement.
AATGGCGTGGTACCGATGGGAGGCACTCCAGTAACAACACTCGGCATTATCCGCAATGCCAACCCCGATCTGAAGTGGGAAGTGAAGCGGACGTTCAATATTGGTGTGGATATCACACTATGGGACAAACGTATTGCCCTGACTGCCGACTATTACCAGTCAAAGACTACTGACATGCTCTATGTCTATGACGTGCCGGTGCCACCTTTCACCTACGATAAACTGTTGGCAAATCTGGGATCGATGAAAAACAGCGGACTGGAGATTGGCTTTGGCATCACCCCCCTGCGTACCAAGGACATGGAACTGACTATCAATATGAACTGGTCGTTCGAGCGTAACAAACTGATCTCGCTCAATGGCGACTATAACGGTCAGTATCTGACGGCACCAGAAAAGAAAGGCATCTCTGCGCTATGGGGAGCAGGCTTTCATGGGGCTAGTGATGTTGTGATGCAGATTGTGGGACAGCCGTTGGGAGTCTTCTACCTTCCTCATTTCAAGGGCTTCGGATATTATGCCGATGGTTTGAAGTACTATGACGTTACTGACGAGAAATATATATGTGGTCAGGCAACTCCCAAGGCACTGATGGGTTCAAACATAGCCTTGCGCTATAGACAATGGGACATCACTATGCAAATGAATGGCGCCTTCGGGCATAAGATCTACAATGGCACGGCACTTACATATATGAATATGTTGTCGCTGCCCAACTACAATGTGATGGAGGGAGCACCAGAAAAGAACATCTACGATCAGACCATTAGTGACTACTGGCTGGAGTCGGGCGATTATGTGAACATCGACTATCTGACGATAGGATGGAACGTTCCTCTGCGTGCACGACTCATTCAGGCATTGAGACTGTCGGCATCGATCAACAATTTGGCAACGTTTACTGGATATAGTGGATTGACACCGATGATTAATTCAAGTGTCGTTAACGGTTCGCTAGGTATTGATGACAAGCGAACAATGCCCATATATCGTAGTTATACCATCGGACTTCGTATTCAGTTCTAATCAATGGAGAAACGTACGCAATGAAAAGAATAAAAGATATCAGTTACCTGCTTTTAGGGATTATAGCCTGTATCGTATGTGGAAGCTGCAGCCTGGATGAGCATCCTCGTGACCAGATTGCCGAGGAAGAGGCATACACTACTGCAACAGCTCTCTATCAGAATACGATAGCAACGCTCTATAGCTATATTGGCGGAGCTGATGACGGACAAGGGCTACAGGGAACTTGTCGTGGTGTCTATGATCTGCAGACCTTCGGTAGCGACGAGGCGATGATTCCCACTCGTGGCGGTGACTGGTACGATGGTGGCATCTGGCAGGATATGTATAAACACTCTTGGTCGTCAGGACATGTATTCTTCAAGAATGCGTGGCTTTATCTTTATAAGGTCATCACACTTTGTAACCACTCGCTTATGCAGATAGATAGACATCAGCAACTTCTGACAGACGAAGAACGTAAAGCATATACTGGCGAGGTAAGGGCTCTGCGAGCCATCTACTACTGGTATCTGCTGGACCTGTTTGGCAATGTTCCTGTGATAACCTCTGCAGATGTCTCTATACAAGAAGTGAAGCAGAAGTCCCGGGCTGAGGTGTTCCAGTTTGTCTGTGACGAGCTGAATGCTGTATATATGCAGCTTAGCTCAGAGAACAGTGTTAAGCACGGAGATTTCTATTCACGTATCACCAGACCTGTGGCACTCTTCGTGCTGGCAAAGCTGATGCTCAATGCTGAGGTCTACTGTGGTGTTCCACACTGGAAGGAGACGATAGCTTGCTGTGACCTACTCGAGTCGCAGGGTTATCAGCTGGAAGACGACTATCGCAGCAACTTTGCCATACGTAATGAGAATTCATCGGAGAATATCTTTGTCATCGCCCTGGACAAAGACCTCTATGGCAACCAACAACAGAATATGTTCCGTAGCTATCACTACCGTCAGGCTGCTGCCTATGGCTTCACTGGCGAGAACGGATCTTGTGCCACACGCAAAGTGCTAGAAGTGTTTGGCTATGGGACAGATAGCGTGGATAATCGTTTCGATTTTAACTATTGGGCTGATACGGTGACGGATCTGAATAGCCAACCAGTAACAGACCGTATGGGACTTCCACTGAAATACTATCCCTGGGAAGTGGCACTCAACCTTAGTGGTAGTGAATATGTGGAGACGGCAGGTGCACGCATGAAGAAATATGAGATTGACAAAAATGCCACGAAAGACGGCAAACTGATGGATAACGACATCGTGCTGTTCAGATATGCTGATGTCTTATTGATGCGTGCAGAGGCCCGATTGCGATTAGGACAAGACGGACAGGCTGACTATGATGCCGTAAGACGCAGGGCTGGCATGGGCACACGTCCTCTTACACTGCAGAATCTGCTTGACGAACGACTTCTGGAACTATGCTGGGAAGGATGGCGACGTCAGGACCTCATTCGCTTCGGACAATATCGAAGTCTCTATGGTGAAGAGAAGGGACATACAGACATCGTTGATGAGACTGACGGACATACGACGTTGTATCCTATTCCGGCAGATATTATAACCCTGAACAGTAATCTCGTACAGAACGAAGGTTACTAGCACGACAAGAACAGGATGACTGCAGACATCAACAATTGCTCAAGGGAATGTCCTTTTGGTTGGAAAAACTGAACACTTATGCCGGGTCTTTGTTTTTTTTGAAATAAAAACCGCTAAAGGTTTTGGACAATTGGAAAAATATTGTTATCTTTGCAGGACTTTTGAAATAACTAACAAAATAAAACCATAAATCAAATAGCTTATGTCACAGATTACAGGACGCATTAGCCAGATTATCGGACCCGTTATCGACGTTTATTTCGATACGAAAGGCCAGGATGCTGAGAAGGTGCTGCCGAAAATTCATGAGGCACTGCGTATAGATCGCGGACAGGGTCGTGAGCTGATAGTTGAAGTGCAGCAGCACATTGGGGAAGACACCGTGCGCTGTGTGGCCATGGACAATACCGATGGCCTGCAGAGAGGACTTGATGCCGTGCCTCTGGGCTCACCTATCCAGATGCCTTCTGGCGACCAGATCAAGGGTCGTATGCTGAACGTGATAGGTCAGCCTATCGATGGTATGAACCAGCTCGACATGAAGGGTGCCTATCCCATCCATCGCGAGGCTCCTACATTTGAGGAGCTATCAACGAAGAAGGAAATCCTCACCACAGGTATTAAGGTCATCGATTTGCTTGAACCATACATGAAAGGTGGTAAGATTGGACTCTTCGGTTGTGCTGGTGTGGGTAAGACCGTGCTTATCATGGAACTTATCAACAACATTGCCAAAGGGCACGACGGATTCTCTGTCTTCGCAGGTGTTGGTGAACGTACTCGTGAGGGTAACGACCTGATTCGCGAGATGATTGAGAGTGGTGTTATCCGCTATGGTGAGAAATTCAAGAAGGCAATGGACGAAGGCAAGTGGGACCTCTCGCTCGTCGACCCAGAGGAGTTGAAGAAGAGCCAGGCTACACTGGTGTATGGTCAGATGAACGAGCCGCCAGGTGCACGTGCCAGCGTTGCCCTGTCAGGACTTACCGTTGCAGAGGGATTCCGTGATGGTGGAGGCAAGGACGGTGCATCGAGCGATATCCTGTTCTTCATCGACAACATCTTCCGTTTCACGCAGGCCGGTTCTGAGGTGTCAGCACTGCTAGGTCGTATGCCAAGTGCCGTGGGTTATCAGCCTACGCTGGCATCGGAGATGGGTGCTATGCAGGAGCGTATCACCTCTACGAAAAAGGGCTCTATCACCTCCGTACAGGCTGTTTACGTGCCTGCCGATGACCTGACCGACCCCGCACCTGCCACAACCTTCACACACCTCGATGCGACGACGGTGCTTGACCGTAAGATTGCCGGTCTGGGTATTTTCCCTGCTGTGGATCCATTAGGCTCTACATCACGTATTCTTGATCCACTCATTGTTGGTAAGGAGCATTACGACTGTGCCCAGCGTGTGAAGGAGATTTTGCAGCGATACAAGGAATTACAGGACATTATTGCCATCCTAGGTATGGATGAGCTTTCTGATGAAGACAAGTTGACTGTGAACCGTGCCCGTCGTGTACAGCGTTTCCTCAGTCAGCCATTCACGGTGGCCGAACAGTTTACTGGTCTGCCTGGCGTGATGGTCACAATCGACGACACCATCAAGGGCTTCAATGCTATTCTGGATGGTGAGGTGGACGATCTTCCAGAACAGGCCTTCCTCAATGTCGGCACAATCGATGATGCCAAAGAAAAAGCAAAGAAACTGCTGGAGGCTGCTAAGGGCTAATATCATTTTTACAAGTATAGTTGTTAAACCATATAAGCGTAAAATGAGATTATGCTAAAACTGAAGATCGTTTCTCCTGAGAAGATAGAGTTCATTGGTGAGGTGGAAAGCGTAAAGGTGCCTGGCTCACAAGGCAACTTCGAGATTCTAAAAGACCATGCACCCATCATTTCCTCGTTGCAGAAGGGCATTGTGGAGTATGATGGCCAGCAACTGGAGGTGTTGGGAGGATTCGTGGCAGTACAGAAGAACGAGGTGTCTATATGTGTTGAGAAGAAAGAGAACTAATGATTCTCGAAATCTTTCTGTCGGCACTATTCTTCACCTTGCTGGGACTGGCCTATGTGAAGGGTTATGATGTGGTAAAGCGCCACTCTCCTGACCATCTGGTTCACTTCTATCTCATTATGGCAACTGTGCGTATGTTGCTCGTCGGTACTATTGTCGCGCTATATGTACTCTTTGCTGAGAACAGAGAAAACGCCATCCGCTTCGCAGCTATATTTATAATAATGTATGTGATAATGATGGTGGTAACGCTGAAATTAAGACACTGAATAAATGTATATGAATCACATCAAACGACTGTTTTGTCTGGCATTGCTGATACTGGTCGCCATTCCATCTGTGAAAGCAGAGGAGTTCTCGGCCAAGGAGGTTGTGCTTGAGCATATCAAGGATTCGCACGAATGGCATATCACCGATTTGGGCGAGGGAAGGGATCCGCTGGTCATCCCTCTGCCTGTCATTGTGAAAAGTTCTACCGGATGGCATGTGTTCAGCTCGTCGCGATTCGAGCATCATCCCGATGCTGACGGACTGCGGCATATCAAGGCTGATGCTCCTGCAGAGCTGCAAGGACTGGCTCTTGCCGTAGAGGGAGAGAATGCAGGAAAGATCGTGGAGAATGGACAGCCTGTGCTCGACTTCTCTATCACGAAGACGGTAGCGGTGATGTTTATCAATGTCATCCTGTTGCTATGTATTATCCTGGGTTGTGCCCGGTGGTACAAGAACCGCAAGGCTAGTGATGCCGCACCAGGCGGCTTCGTCGGCTTTATCGAGATGCTCGTGATGTATGTGGTAGATGAAATCATCAAGCCAGGTGTTGGTAAGGGCTATGAGAAATACACTCCCTACCTGCTCACCTGTTTCTTCTTCATCTTCACCTGTAATGTGATGGGTTTGATACCATTCCCACCTGGAAGTGGCAACGTGACGGGCAATATCGCAGTAACGTTCTTCCTTGCCCTCTGCACCTTTATCATTGTGCAGTTCTCTGGCAACAAACACTACTGGAAGGATATCTTCTGGCCCGATGTCCCCACCTGGCTGAAATGTCCTGCACCCATCATTCCGATCATTGAGTTCGTAGGAATCTTCACTAAGCCTTTCGCGCTGATGATCCGACTTTTTGCCAACATGATGGCCGGACATGCCATTGCCGTAGCTATCACGTGTATCATCTTCCTGGTAGCCTCGCAGGCTGTGGCTGTTCAGCTCTCGATGTCTGCGCTGTCAGTACTCATGAGCATCTTCATGATGTGCCTCGAGTGTCTGGTATGCTTCATCCAGGCTATGGTATTCACTATGCTGTCAGCAGTGTTCATCGGACTGGCACGTGTGGAGCCAGCTCACGAGTAGTCTTTACTAAACACAATAGAATTTCGGACATTATATTAATATTAACAATAAAAACATTTAAACATTATGATTACAACATTGTTAGCCGTAGAAGGCGTTGCTAAGTTAGGTGCCGCAGTAGGTGCAGGTCTCGCAGCCATTGGTGCTGGTCTGGGAATTGGTAAGATTGGTGGACAGGCTATGGATGCTATGGCTCGTCAGCCAGAAGTAATGAACAAGCTGTTTACCAATATGATTGTGGCAGCCGCCCTCATCGAGGGTGTTGCACTCTTCGCTGCCGTTATCGCATTCCTCTGCATCTAATTCTGTTGAGGAGTTCAAAGAAGTTTAACTCCAATTAAAGATTCAGCTTATGGATTTATTGATTCCGAGTACTGGCCTACTGTTTTGGATGTCGCTGACGTTCCTCGTAGTGCTGTTCATCCTATGGAAGTTCGGCTTCCCTGTCATCACGAAAATGGTGCAGAGTCGCAAGGAGTTCATAGATGATTCGCTGCGTAAGGCTCACGAGGCAAACGAGCGGTTGGCCAATATACAGAAAGAAGGTGAATCCATCCTACAGGAAGCACGTGAGAAGCAGGCTCAGATATTGAAAGAGGCTGCAGAGACACGTGATGCCATTGTGGAAAAAGCCCAGGTGAAAGCTCGCGAGGAGGGTGCCCGTCTGCTCAGTGATGCTAAGGCAGAGATTGAGCAGGAGAAGAAGGCTGCCATTGCTGATATTCGCAAGCAAGTAGCTGCGCTGAGCGTTGAAATTGCCGAGAAGGTGCTAAAGAAGAACCTGCAGAGCGACAAAGCGCAGATGGAGCTCATCGACCGTATGCTGGATGATGTAACCAAATAACTCGTAACCCCCGAGCAGACTATGGATATAGGTATTATTTCGGTACGTTACGCTAGAGCGTTGCTGAAGAGTGCCCTCGACCAGAAGCTTGACAAGCAGGTGTATCAGGAGATGCAGTTGCTAGGTCAAAGCTATACCGAGGTGCCGCAGTTGCGCCAAACGATAGACAACCCCATGCTGGCTAAGGACAAGAAGGAAATGCTGCTCCTGACAGCCATTGGCGGTGAGAAAGCCTCAGCACTTGCGAAGGCTTTCGTGGCACTGGTTCTCAAGGAGGACCGCGAGAACATGATACAGTTCATGGCCTACTCTTATGTCACGCTCTATCGGCAGCAGAAAAACATCATCCGGGGAAAACTGACCACCGCTGTCGCTGTATCGCCTGAAACAGAGCAGAAGATGCGGCAGATGGTGGAAAGCAAGACAAAGGGAACGGTGGAGTTCGAGACTGAGGTCAACCCCGATATTATCGGTGGCTTTATCCTCGAATATGATACTTATCGCATGGACGCCAGCGTCAAGGCGAAACTCAACTCCATACTTACTGCATTAAGAAAATAATTAAAACGTAAAGAAGCAAATGTCAGATAAAATCAAACCAAGCGAAGTCAGCCAGGTACTACTCGACCAACTGAAGGGTGTCAGCGACGCTCAGCAGTTCGACGAAGTGGGCACTGTGCTCACCGTCAGCGATGGTGTCGCTCGTATCTATGGTCTGCGCAATGCTGAGGCAAACGAACTGCTCGAGTTCGAGAATGGTACTATTGCCATTGTGATGAACCTGGAGGAGGACAATGTCGGCTGCGTGCTGCTCGGTACGACTTCGGGCATCAAAGAGGGTATGGTGGTGAAGCGTACCAGACGTATCGCTAGCATCCGTGTTAATGACAACATGCTGGGACGTGTCATCAATCCCCTGGGACAGGCCATAGATGGCAAGGGAGACATTGACCTGACGGGTGCTTTCGAGATGCCCCTCGACCGTAAGGCTCCTGGTGTCATCTATCGTCAGCCCGTGAAGGAACCGCTACAGACAGGCTTGAAGGCTGTCGACTCTATGATTCCTATTGGACGTGGACAGCGTGAGCTCATCATTGGTGACCGTCAGACAGGAAAGACCGCTATCGCTGTTGATACCATCATCAATCAGAAGAGTTTCTACGAGGCGGGAAAGCCTGTATACTGCATCTATGTGGCCATTGGCCAGAAGGCCAGCACCGTAGCTGCCCTTGTGCAGAACCTCAAGGAGCATGGTGCACTACCTTATACCATCATTGTTGCTGCAACGGCTGCCGATCCAGCTGCTATGCAGTACTATGCACCATTCGCAGGTGCTGCTATAGGCGAGTATTTCCGCGATAGGGGCCATGCTGCCCTTGTTGTCTATGACGACCTGTCAAAGCAGGCAGTTGCCTATCGTGAGGTGTCACTCATCTTGCGTCGTCCTTCTGGACGTGAGGCCTATCCAGGTGATGTGTTCTACTTGCATAGCCGTCTTCTGGAGCGTGCTGCCAAGATGAACGAACAGCAGGAGGTGGCTGAACAGATGAACGACCTGCCTGAATGTATGAAAGGTCATGTGCGTGGTGGCGGCTCGCTCACGGCACTGCCCATTATCGAGACACAGGCTGGTGACGTTTCGGCCTATATCCCTACCAATGTGATTTCAATCACCGATGGACAGATCTTCCTCGAGAGCGATCTGTTCAATCAGGGCTTCCGTCCTGCCATCAACGTTGGTATCTCTGTATCGCGTGTAGGCGGTTCGGCACAAATCAAGTCTATGAAGAAGGTGGCAGGTACCTTGAAGATCGACCAGGCACAGTATCGCGAGCTCGAGGCTTTCTCGAAGTTCTCGTCTGATATGGATGCCGTTACGGCAATGACACTCGATCGGGGTCGTAAGAACAACCAACTGCTTATCCAGCCCCAGTATGCACCGATGCCTGTTGGCGAGCAGGTTGCCATACTCTACTGTGGCGTGCATGGACTGATGCGTGATGTGCCCATCGACAAGGTGCGACAGTGCCAGGACCAGTTCCTCGACAAGCTACGCTCTACCGCTCCAGAAGTCATAGAGACACTAGGCAGCGGAAAGATTGACGATGAGACTACTGGTAAGATTGAAGCCGTTATGGCAGATATCGCAGCAACTTATAAATAAGCAGTAAACTATGCCAAGTCTTAAAGAAATAAAAGGGCGTATAGCTTCCGTCAACTCGACTCGAAAGATTACCTCTGCCATGAAGATGGTGGCTAGCTCGAAACTCCATCACGCACAGGTGGCCATACAGAACATGCTGCCTTACGAGAGCCTGTTGGAGCATATTCTGAAGAGCTTTCTGGCAGCCGAGGCAGAGGCACAGACGATCTACGACCAGGAACGACCAGTGAAGCGGGTGGCTCTTGTGGTCTTCTCTAGCAACTCGGCGTTGTGTGGGGGATTCAACGCAAACATTATCAGGCTGATGCAGCACACCGTCGATGACTATATCGGTCAATTGGGTAACGACAATGTGGAGATATTCCCTATTGGCAGAAAGGTCGCCGAGAAAGCTACCAAGTTAGGCTACAACGTGAAAAGTCTGGAGAAAGATGGCAGCTCGCTGTCGTTTGCAGATATGGTTGACCATCCATCGGCAGGTCCATGCATCGAATTGGCCATGAGTCTTGGAGAGCGGTTTGCAAAGGGAGAGATAGACAAGGTGGAACTCATCTATCATCACTTCAAGAGCGCTGGCTCGCAGGTGCTGACAAGAAAGACGTTCCTGCCTATTGACCTGAAGACGGAACTGGAGCGTGATCATGAGCGAGACCTAACTTCCACCATCGCTACGAGGAAATCGCAGGAATATCTTAAGAAAAACCAGCGAGAGCGGGAACGTAAGGAGGAGGAGACAAAGCCGCTGAACGACAATTTCATCGTCGAGCCCGATATCAATACCGTCCTGTCGCAGCTCATTCCCAAGATGGGTCATCTTATGCTCTATACTGCCCTGCTCGATAGTATTGCTTCTGAGCATGCTGCACGTATGGTGGCTATGCAGACTGCTACGGACAATGCTGATGAATTGTTGCGACAGCTGAACCTGCAGTACAACAAGAGCCGTCAGCAGGCTATCACCAGCGAACTTCTCGACATTGTAGGAGGATCAGTCAACAACTAGAGATTGTCTAGCCTTAGAAGAAGCCGCAATATACAGACTACCTGTATGTTGCGGCTTCTTTTGTATGCTCGGCATGAGTATTGTCTAACGGGTGCAAGTCCCGAGTGAGCCCTAATAGCGGGAATCACATAGCCAAGAGCAAGGGTGTCCGTCGCGAGGCGGAATCTGAAAGAAGCTTACGGCAAACATCTGGCCTGA
>JAIKWS010000111.1 GCA_024684515.1 Prevotella sp. | reverse complement strand
AAATGCAGCACTAAGGTAAGTGAAAAATCTGACATGGCAAAATCCTGGGCCGCTCGGCTCTGCCGCTTCGCTCGTCGAAGAACTTTTTGTTGCTCAGGAACTTATAAATAAAGTTAAACTAAAGTGCTGCGGAATTTAGGTCTAAGTATAATTGCAGCATTAGCAATAATTCTGTTTCTCACAGAACAAAACCTGCATAAGATACGGGTGTATAAAATCTTCGTTTGTATGGACATCCACAGCGAGATTCAGGCCGTTCCCTTCGCACAACTATCCCAAATGCAGCCCGGCGAACCTTCCTCAGCTATTCGTGCACGAGTAATCGCAGCCCGCAAAATTCTAGAGGAACGTTTCAAGAATCTCAAAAACTCTGCCATCTGGAGATGGCTATGGAGATGAAGCCAAGAAACGTCGATTCAGATTACCTGTCTCAACGAGGAAGACAACATAAAAAAACTGGACCCGCGGAGTTGGGATCCAGTTTGCATTTGCTATTGCTTTTCCGTTCTGTATCTTTGTAGCAGCGGTATCTCCTTGCACATGGCATCTGCTAACAAGCGAGCGACGACATGGGCACCATAGACATTGTAATGGGTGTTGTCCTGTCGGCCATCGGGCACAGAGGGTTCCTCGCCTGGCTTGAACCACATGTGCAACTTCTTAGAAGCCTCACGCCCCAAACCTTGTTCCAGATCATGGGTGATGAAGTTGGCATCGACAAAGATGCAGTTCATGCGAGCGGCTACATCGCGAGGTGCCACACGATAGAGTCCATGGGTATCGATGAGCGTGTCTCCCTCCACCATCTTTACACCATCCTTGAAGGTCGTGACACGTAATTTCTCATCATCGTCATTCTTTGGCGCCTCGACGAAAAAGTTACGTCGTACCACGCAATTCATCAGAATGGGAATGCCACCATGTTCGCGTGTCTCACGTACGAACCGAGCAAGATTATAGTCGAAGGTTGAGCCAGGATCAGTATGCCGATCAGCCTTTGGCTTCTCGTCGTTGTGCCCGAACTGGATGACCACATAGTCACCAGGCTTCATCTTCGCAAGCACCTTATCCCAGCGTCCCTCGTCTATAAAACTCTTTGACGAGCGACCGTTAACAGCATGATTATCAATGACTATATACGCAGGGTCAAAGTATTCCTGGAGCACCATTCCCCAGCCTCGCTCCTGTTTTCCGCCAGTGGTATCCTTGTTGGCCATTGTAGAATCGCCAATCATAAATATAGTTGTAGTCTTGTCGCGAGTTGCTGCTGGCAGTAGCACCATAGCTATGAGCAGCAGGATGATATAGCTGGTTTTCTTCATTTGATGCGTGCTATGAGTTCGTCGGGTGTTAGCATTTCCTGTTCGCCAGTCTGCATATTCTTGAGTGTCACCTTGCCCTGAGCCATCTCTCCAGATCCGGCCAGAGCTACGAAGGGTATCTGCTTGGCATTGGCATAGGCCATTTGCTTCTTCATTTTCGAAGCGTCTGGGAACAACTCCGTGCGGATACCTGCCTTACGGGCCTTTGCCACGATGGGAAGGCAATAGTCCGTCTCCTGTTGTCCGAAATTGATGAAGAGCAGTTGTGATGTACGCAACGAATTCTGAGGATATAGCTGCAGGGCATCTAGCACGTCATAGATACGGTCTACGCCAAAGGAGATACCTACACCACTGAGCCCAGGCATGCCGAAGATACCCGTCAGATTGTCATAGCGTCCACCTCCCGATATGCTGCCCATCGGAGTATCGAGAGCTTTCACCTCGAATATGGCACCGGTGTAATAGTTCAGTCCACGGGCCAGTGTGAGGTCTAGCTGCATCTCGTTGGTCATATCGAGCTGTTTCAGGGTGTTCAGGATGAATCGCGTCTCGTCCACGCCTTTCAGCCCAGTCTCGCTATCGGCCAGCACCTTGGCGATGGTATCAAGCTTTTCCTCGTTGTTACCCTCGAGCAGGATGATAGGCTGCAACTTGGCAATCTGTTCGTCTGTCAGGCCATCCTCCTTCAACTCCTTATTCACGTTATCAATGCCAATTTTGTCAAGTTTGTCGATGGCTACGGTGATATCGACTATCTTCTCTGCCGCACCTATCACCTCGGCAATACCAGAGAGAATCTTGCGGTTGTTAATCTTAATCTGTACACGTACGCCCAACTTGCAAAACACCATATCCTCAATCTGCATCAGCTCAACCTCGTTGAGCAGAGAATCGCTGCCCACTACGTCGCCATCGAACTGATAGAACTCGCGATAACGCCCCTTCTGAGGGCGGTCGGCACGCCACACGGGTTGCACCTGATAACGCTTAAATGGCAGCTGCAGCTCGTCGCGATGCATCACCACATAACGGGCAAAAGGCACTGTGAGGTCGTAGCGCAGTCCCTTCTCGCAGAACTTGGATGCCAGATGAAGGGCATTACGCTCATCGAGTTCCTCATCAGAGGTCTTCGACAGGAAATCGCCACTGTTCAGGATCTTGAACAACAGTTTATCGCCCTCCTCGCCATATTTGCCCATCAGCGTCTGTAGCGACTCCTGTGCAGGTGTCTCTATCTGCTGGAAGCCAAAGCATTCGTAGGCCTCCCTTATAGTGTTAAGGATATAGTTGCGTTTGGCCATCTCAAGAGGTCCAAAATCGCGTGTCCCTTTGGGTATGGATGGTTTATTTGCCATTGCGCAGAATTGTTTGTTCACGGTCGGGACCAATACTGATAATCGTGATAGGGGTCTCGAGTTCCTTCTCGAGGAAGGCGATATAGTCGCGGAAAGGCTGTGGGAACTGTGTCTCGGACGTGAACTTCGTCATATCCGTCTTCCATCCTGGCAGCTGCTCGTATACAGGCTCTATGCCCTCCTCGATGTTGTAAGGGAAGTCACGTGTCAGTTCGCCATTGACCTTATAGGCCGTACATGCCTTGATAGTGTCGAAACCATCGAGCACATCGCTCTTCATCATAATCAGTTGCGTCACGCCATTGACCATGATGCTATAACGTAGCGCTACGAGGTCGATCCATCCGCAACGACGCTCACGTCCAGTGACAGCGCCATACTCATGTCCCAGGTCTCGGATCTTCTTACCTGTCTCGTCGAAGAGCTCGGTGGGGAAAGGACCAGCCCCCACACGCGTACAATAGGCCTTCATGATGCCGTAGACCTCGCCAATGCGATTAGGACCAATGCCAAGGCCTGTGCAGGCTCCGGCACAGATGGTATTGCTGGAAGTAACGAAGGGATAGCTACCGAAGTCGACGTCGAGCATCGTACCCTGAGCACCCTCGCACAAGACCGACTTACCCTGTCGAAGCAGGCCATTGATCTCGTGCTCTGAATCGACGATGGGGAAACTGCGCAGGTATTCAATACCTTCCATCCATTTCTTCTCCACCTCGGTGATGTCGTATTCGAAGTTGAGCGACTTCAGGATAGCCTCGTGTCGTGCCTTTGCAGCAGCATACTTCTCCTCGAAGTTCTCCAGGATATCGCCAACCCTGAGACCTGTACGCGAGACCTTGTCGGTATAGGTAGGACCAATGCCCTTGCCAGTGGTGCCCACCTTGTTCTTTCCTTTCTGTGCCTCATAGGCAGCATCGAGCACACGGTGTGTAGGCATGATGAGATGTGCCTTCTTCGAGATGTGCAGACGCTCCTTAAGCTGATGTCCACTCTTCTCAAGTGCCCTAGCCTCGTCCATAAAGAGATCGGGTGCCAACACCACCCCGTTTCCGATGATATTCACTTTATCACCCTGAAAGATACCTGAAGGTATGCTCCGAAGTACGTACTTCTGTCCCTCGAACTCGAGTGTATGTCCAGCATTGGGACCACCCTGAAAACGTGCTACCACATCATAGCGGGGGGTGAGCACGTCGACCACCTTACCCTTGCCTTCGTCGCCCCACTGCAATCCGAGCAAGACGTCTACTTTTCCGTTATTCATAACTCTTATTAATCGTTTTGTCGTCTATTCTTTTTAGTTTTTCTTGTCAGGGCTGACTGACAGTTGGAACAAATGCCATAGATATAGAGCGTGTAGCCATCTTTGCGGAACCGCTTCAGGTGCATCTGTTCGATAGTTTCCGTAATCTCGGGCGACCTAACCTCAGTAACCTTTCCGCATACCGTACATATCTGATGGCAATGACTCTCACCAGCATAGCATGCCTCATACTTGGTAGTGCCCTGAAAACGGTGTCGGATGACAAGTCTCAACTCCATAAACAGGTTCAACGTGTTATATAGCGTCGCCCTGGAAACGGGGAAGCGATCGTCTTCCGCTAACTTCTGTCCCAGCTCATCGAGCGTGAAATGCTCACCCATGCTGTAGACAGCCCTCAATATCGCATAACGCTCTGGCGTCTTGCGATGATTGTTCATCTCGAGATAATTGTCCAAGATGTGCTCCACAGCCTGGAGCACACTGTCTTTCTTTTCATTTGTCTTCATAAACCAAGGCACAAAGTTACTACTTTTTTCCAATATAGAAGAAAAAAAGGGAAAAAAAATTCATTCGTAACAACCTAAGCCACTTGCCGTAGACAGCGAATCGAGATGGAAATCATACATCAGGTTATGGCTATCCACGAGTTTGAAATGTTTTTCACCCTGTATGGAGTCCTCCTTATTTTCCCAGATTATGCTCTTGCAGTTGACCGTATCTTCCAGCGCCGGCGTACGCAAGAGACAGTTCTCAAAGTAATAGCTGAAGGCAGTGGTACTATCACCCTCCAGCGTCTCGCCCATCACCACATCATCATCATATCCCGTGACGATGGAGTACGTCATCCGCATCTGATGCAGGGGGTAGGAATAGTCATTATGATGGTTGGTAAAACGGAGTGCAGCCCCTCGTTCACTACCCAGAGCCATGAATTGTGCCACAGTACAATGATCCATATTCACAGCTCCGCCATAGAAAGCCAGACAGTCGCCACCAGCATTGGAGAACTGACAATAGAGCAAGCCTACCCACGAGTTGAACACCTGCAGTCCGGGACCGTTGCAGTTGTGGATTACCGACCGCTCCATGTATAGTCGCTGGCGTTCGGCATCAAAGGCAACAGAATCGCACAGCACACCATATTCGGCATTGCGTATCTCGGTATTAATGAATTCATTTTCGAATGACGAGGCATAAATATGCACCCCCCGCCATTGACCACTCACACGGTCATAGGGCAGATAGTCAAGGAGATGATCCAGGCGGTCGCCTCGTAGCACAGACCGTTCGCTCTTCAACGTCCCATAGACATCGAGGCCTGCCTTATCGTGGAAATATAGCGTTGTATTACGAAGGGTCAGCGTGGCTGCGCTATCCACCTTCATTCCCTTTAAGATGACTATCGGCACAGCACTTTCTATCAGCGTGTCACTTCTGACAACGATGCTATCCATCAACTGAGCATCCCATGCGTGGCCCCATAGCGTGACATGCTGTTGGTTGCCATTCTCGAGTGTGAACAGCAGTTTGTCTTCTACCAACTGTGGATCTTGCTGTCCACTCATCGGAGCCGTCAGTTCTACGAACACACGAATGCTGTCGCCACTACGCACCTCCAGGTCGGTAGCGATAGAACCAAGCGTATTGTCAAGATAAGAGCCGTCTACGTTTACGCGAAATCCCGTCTGGTTGCCTTTCTGCAAACGTACACTCGACAGACGCACACCACGATTAGCATGGTTGTACACCCAGAAATCGTAAGTGCGGGAGCCCACGGTGGCAAAGACAGTGTCCATCTTCACCGAATCGACAGAGAATGTCAACGCCACTGTTGGCGACGCAGTAAACTTGTCATCGTCAGAGCAAGCTGTGACGACACACATCAATAATAGGGATAAAAAGAAAAAAGTCCGTTTCATCTTTCGATAAAACGGACTTTTACGCTTTTTATTGTGCGAAGCCCACAAGCAACGCATCTGTTTCGTTAATTACTTGCCGAAATAGCGCTTCAGCAGTCCTGCGAAGCCAGCACCATGACGCGCCTCATCCTTTGCCATCTCGTGTACGGTATCGTGGATGGCATCAAAGCCAGCGGCCTTGGCATTCTTGGCAATACGGAACTTGTCCTCACAAGCACCAGCCTCGGCAGCAGCACGTTTTTCCAGATTGGTTTTCGTATCCCATACACACTCACCCAGCAGTTCTGCAAAGCGGCTGGCATGATCGGCCTCCTCAAAGGCATAACGCTTGAATGCCTCAGCAATCTCGGGATAGCCCTCACGATCGGCCTGACGAGCCATAGCCAGATACATACCCACCTCACCGCATTCACCATTGAAATGGTCGCGGAGGTCCTGAATCATCTCTTCGCTCACTCCCTCTGGCTTGCCGTCACCAATCTTGTGAACGGTAGCATAGGTCATGTCGGCATCCTCTTTCAGTTCTGAGAACTTAGAGGCAGGAGCCTTACAAATTGGGCACTTCTCGGGAGCTGCATCGCCTTCATAGATATATCCACAAACGGCGCAAATAAACTTTTTCTTCATATATACAATACTTATTATTAGGTATTTTGAATATCTCTGCAAAGATAGTCAGAAAAAACAAATCCCGCAAATATTTACGGGATTTGTTTGATAATTTATACATTGTCTATTGATTTCCCACTGGTTAGTCGTCAATCATAGCAAAGGTGGCAATCGTACTCATTAGTGCATGCGGATTTCCCATGTCATAGCGTTCGCCATTTAGTCGTACACCAAACATCCCACAACGTTCACGCACCTTGTCGAGTGCAGCTGTCAGTTCTATCTCTCCTGAGAAGCCTGGCGTCTCATCAGCAGCCTTGATGTCAGCCTCCAGTTGTTCAAACACCTCTGAGGTCAAGATATACTGTCCGAAGACCGAACAATACTCTTTCTTGCCCTCTGCATTCTTCACGCCCAGGAATTCCTCTGCATAGCTTGACTTGGGCTTCTCGAAAAGCTTGCTGACATGCAACAGTTTGTCCTTCTTGTCTTCCCATACTCCCGTCATGATACCAAAATGACTTACATCTCTCACATCGACAGGATAGAGGCCTACCGTAAGGCTATTGGTCAATTCATAGGACTCAATCAGCTGCAAGGCACAAGGTTTGTTTGACTTCGTCCGGTAGAGGGTGTCACCTAGCATCAGCAGCACGGGCTCGCCCTTGGCAAACTGTGCTGCCTGGTAGACGGCATGTCCGAAGCCACGTTTCTCCTTCTGATAGACATAATGCAGCCGTTTGCCGATGTCCAGTATGTGATTCTCGTATTCCTGACTTTCCGTATTGAGCTTAGACAGGTGCTCATCTGTCAGTGGACGCTCGAAGAAATCCATATACATCTTACGTTCCTCTTCACTACCCAGTACCAGGCAGATTTCCTCTATGCCACTCTGCACCAATTCCTCCAACAAGATCAGGATGACGGGACGCACCATTCCATCAGGACAGGGAATTGGAAAGAAATCCTTCTTGATGCAACGTGTGGCAGGATAGAGTCGCGTGCCGAAGCCCGCTACAGGGATGATGGCTTTGCGCACCGTGTGAATGGGTTGCATGGTGAACTTATAGGCACGCATACCTTGCGCGGTGAGATACTCTACGAGTTGTTGCTGGCATTCGGCGTTACGAGCCAGGAACTGGACCGAACCATCGCCATGGGACCCAACGCCCTTGCCACCATACGTGAACTGCTTGATATGCTCGTCGGCCAGTACCGCATGCAGTTTGGGTGCCGTCAGTTCTTCAGGACACATAGGCGCAACAGCATTGTCGAACAACTCCTCTGCTTCAGTCATCAGCCGGCCCAATGCTTCCACATCACCACTGCCCATATACTTGATGGCCCTTTCTACAATCTCCTGATTCTTCACTCCCAGGGCATCGTGCTCTCTCTGCTCTTGCTCGTTCGATGGGAAGGGATATGCTTTGTTGAGGTCTGCCAGGATTTTGATGGTATTCTTCTGCCCCATCAAATCAGCAAACACCCAATGCAGCTGACACTTCACGTTGAGAGGCTTGACCTCTATCTCATCACCATCGAATGTCATCAGATTGGGCTTGGCACCAAAAGCACACACCTGATCCAGGCGTCCGCAGCGGCTAGAGGTGCGCAGCTCTCCTACATAGGCGATATTCATCTCGCCCATCGTATTCAGATTCAGATTATATATCTGGTTAAAGGCCCGGGCCACCAACACACAGATGGCAGCCGAACTACTCAGTCCACTCTTCATGGGAAGCGTCATATCGGTAATCCTGATACGCACACCACCAACCTTATACCACTCCAGCATATAGCTGGCCACTCCAGCACAATAGCAGAAGAAAGAACCGCTGCGTGCCACACGCTTCAGCTCCTGCTCGTCCATACGACAAGCAAAATCATGCCATTCACCAGTTATCTGAGAAGCAGAACTCTGCACTTCGAAAATACTTGACCGTTCCACTTCGGCATAAATACCCTGCTCAATGCCTGTCACGATAGCAGCGCCAGGAGCAATCTGAGCATTCATCGTTCGATAGTGACCAGCCCAGTCACTGTGCTCCCCAAAGAGGCACAGGCGGCCTGGAACAAATAATTTTATCATCAGTTAGAAGTTTATTTAGTATCTATTCTGCAAAGGTAAACAAAAAAAAGGAATCGGAGAAATTTTCCGGTTCCTTTTTTATGACAAAGTCAAGATGACTTATTTTATCAGTTCTATAGAACGCTTCAGGAAGGCATCGAGAGCTGCACCTTTCAGCATGCCGTTCTGCAATAATGCCAGGTCTATGAGCTGATGCACCACATCCTGTTTCTGGGCATAGTCGCTGATCAGCTGCTGTTTCTTCTCCTTCTGCTCGTCAATGGCTTTCTGTGTAGCAGCCTTGTCGTCCTTCTCCTCCTGTGTCACCTCCTCAGGTTTTTTCTTGTCGGTTTTCTGGTTGAGTGCTGCCAGACGTGCCTCCTGTCCCTTCAGCTCGCTCTCAATGGGCTTCAGCTGTTCGGACAGAGCAGCCTGAGCATCATCAAGCACCTGTTTCACCAACCGGTGATCGCTATTCAGAACGATATTGAACGAGTCGGGCATCTGTCCGTAGAAGGCCATTCCGCTCTGATAACGGCTCATCTCCTTCATCCGTCGCATCCACTCGTTCTGTGTGATGACTACTGGTCGCTGGCTATCTCCCAGGGCATTAACTTCGACGATGAACTCGGTCTTGTCAAGTTTTGGCAACTGCGACTGGAATACGGCTGACAAATTGTCACGTTCTGTGTCTGACAACGTCGACTTTGTCTCGTTCTCCTTCTGGATAAGATGATCGATGGTGTCGGCATCCACACGTGCAAAGCGGCTCTTGTCAAACTTCTGCTCTAGCGTCTGTATGCAGGGTACGTCAAGCTGGCCATTGAAGAGCAATACCGAATAGCCTTTATCCTGAGCAGCACTCACATAGCTATACTGCTCATCCTTGTCCGTGGCATAGAGGTATACCAGATTGCCATCTTTGTCTTTCTGTGAGCCTTCTATCAACTGTTTGTACTCATCGAACGTGAAATACTTTCCCTCGACATCCTTGAACAATGAGAATTCCTTGGCGCGATCATAGAAATTCTCCTCTGTCAGGATGCCATAGTTGATAAACAACTTCAGGTCGTCCCATTTCTCCTCATATGCCTTGCGGTCCTCATTGAAGATGGCCTTCAGGCGGTCGCTCACTTTCTTAGTGATATAAGTCGAGATCTTCTTCACCTCCTTATCACTCTGCAAATAACTACGGCTCACGTTCAATGGGATGTCGGGAGAATCAATCACACCATGCAGCAATGTCAGAAACTCTGGCACGATGCCTTCCACCTGATCGGTCACGAACACCTGATTGCAATAGAGCTGAATCTTGTTTTTCTGCAATTCCAACGAGTTCTTGATACGTGGGAAATACAGGATACCCGTCAGGTTGAAAGGATAGTCAACGTTCAGGTGTATCCAGAACAGCGGCTCGTCCTGCATGGGATACAGGGTGCGGTAGAAAGACTTATAGTCCTCATCCTTCAAGGTTGATGGTGTCTTCGTCCACAGCGGCTCCACATTATTTATAATATTGTCCTCATCGGTGTCAACCTGCTTACCATCCTTCCACTCGGTCTTCTTGCCAAAAGCGACAGGCACAGGCAGGAACTTACAATATTTATTCAAGAGCCCCTCCAACTTATACTTGTCAAGAAACTCCTTGCAATCATCATCGATATAGAGGATGATGTCTGATCCACGATCGGCACGCTCGGAATCGTCGATTTCGAAAGCAGGACTGCCATCACAGCTCCATTTTACGGCCTTGGAACCTTCCTTATAGCTCTTCGTGACAATCTCTACTTTTTTCGACACCATGAATGAGCTATAAAAGCCCAGTCCGAAGTGACCAATGATATTGTTGGCATTGTCCTTGTATTTCTCCAGAAAGTCGTTGACACCAGAGAAAGCTATCTGGTTTATATACTTGTCAATTTCCTCTTCGGTCATACCGATGCCATGATCGCTGATAGTGATAGTACCCTTGTCGGCATCCATACTTACCCGCACAGTCAGATCACCCAGTTCTCCCTTAAATTCACCCTTCTCTGCAAGCGTTTTCATCTTCTGAGTGGCATCAATGGCATTGCTTACCATCTCGCGCAGGAAGATCTCATGATCGCTGTAGAGGAATTTCTTGATTACCGGGAATATATTCTCGGTGGTTACTCCAATGTTTCCTTTTTGCATAGTTCTATATCTTTTTTGGATTACTTAATGTTAATGTCAAACTTGTCTCTTTCGTTGTCTTTCCAGAGGTCGACACCTTGGAATATGCAAATATCGTGCCACAATTGTGAGATATAAAAAAAGTGTGTGAGAGGATCCCTTGGCATGGATGCATGAGACGGCTTGCCGCTTTTACAAAGAGCTAAGCTCGACTAAAAGTAATCGGCTTGCCGCTTTTACAAAGCGAAGCGACTAAAAGAACACTTTTTGCAAAACGCCAAAAATCTTGCAGTTGCAAACACACTCGATTTCCCCTTTTCCCTTTTCCCCTTTTTCCTCTTTTCTTTATCATTCACAAAAAGCCCCTCTACAAGCTTCGATACTTGTGAGGGGCTTTTCTCGTAGTCTACCTTCTGATGTTGGAGGTCAACTTGCTGGCTACAGGTCATGACACGTAGCGGTAGCAAATTCTTCATTCTTCATTCTTCATTCTTCATTTTTTAAAAGGGTCCGTGTCCCATGCAACTGGTGGTGCCCAGTGCAGTCAGTGCAGCAGTGATGATGCTGGCTACTACTTGGAGGACTGCCCTCCAAAAGTCTTTGTTCTTCATAGTTGGTCGTAGATTAAATTCCTAAATTCTTCTATTCTTCTATTCTTAGATTCCGAAAAAAATCCGAAAAACCGAAAAGCCCGAAAATTCCCACCTAGCGTTACCACCCTCGTTGCGTGCCTCTCGTTGCGGGCCGTCAGACCCCACCCCTAACCCCTCCCCTAAGAGGAGGGGAGGGGAGCGGCTAGCGCGATGTCCGCAATTGGTGGCTGCGCGATGTCCGCAATTGGTGGGTGGATGTAGTCCGCATGGTCTCTATGTAATCCTCCGCCTAGACTCTGTGCTACCCTCCGCATGGCCTCAGCCGCATGGGGTTTTCTAGGTTTTTCCTTTCTGTGGTTGTTGCCTCAAAGAGGCTGATGGTGGGGCTGTGGGCTTGAGATGTGAGCTCGCTCACAAGATCAAGGACGCAGGCACGGCATCAGGGACGACAGTCCCAACCACA
>JAIKWS010000098.1 GCA_024684515.1 Prevotella sp. | reverse complement strand
GGCACGCAACGAGGGTGGTAACGCTAGGTGGTAACGCTAGGTGGTAACGCTAGGTGTAATAGATAGTTCTGCAAACCCCACCCCGCGCCTTCGGCTAACCCCTCCCCTGCAATAAGGGAGGGGAGTGCCATCCGGCTGAGGCCATGCGGACATCGCGCAGCCACCAATAGCGGACATCGCGCCAGCCGCTCCCCTCCCCTCCGCTTAGGGGAACTTTTGGAGCAGCGAGAGCAGAGCCAAACTAGTTTGAGCTATGCCGAGTCGCGACAAAAGTCAGCGAAGCTAACTGGTTAGGGGTGGGGTCTGACGGTCCGCAACGAGAGGTGCTAATGACGAGGCTACTGGGTGAAAAAGTCAGTTCTGCAGACCCCACCCCTACCCCTCCCCTAAGAGGAGGGGAGGGGAGTGCCATCCGGCTGAGACCTGCGGAGAGAGGGCACCGGCTGAGGCCATGCGGAGTGTGAGGCCATGTGGAGTATGGGCACCGGAGGTTGCTGCAGCAGCAACGTACAGAACGGCAAACGGCAAAATGCCAGCCCTTCGACCTTTTCGACTTCTCGACCTTTCGACCCTTTCGACCTTTTTCGGATATCCCGCTGCCGCACCTTGTACTGAGAAAAAGAAAATTTTCGGGTATTTCGGTTTTTCGGATTTTTTTCGGTAATCGTTTCTTTAGTACGCTTCGCTCGTCGAAGAATCTAAAGTCCCCCGCGGCCAGTATCATCTAAGGCTCTCACACACATGGGCTTTCGACCTTCTCGACCCTTTCGACCCTTTCGACCTTTCGGGCTTTTCGATCCTTTTTCGGATATCCCCGCGATGTTCAATGTACTGGGAAAGAAAAGAAAAAATTTTCGGGCTTTTCGGTTTTTCGGATTTTTTTCGGAATCTAAGAATAGAAGAATTTAGGAATTTAAATCTACGACCAACTATGAAGAACAAAGAATTCTGGAGGGCTGTCCTCCAAGTAGTAGCCAGCATCATCACTGCGGCTCTGACTGCACTGGGAACCACCAGTTGCATGGGATGCGGACCCTTCTGAAAAATGAAGAATGAAGAATGAAGAATGAAGAATTTGCTACCGCTACGTGTCATGACCTGTAGCCAGCAAGTTGACCTCCAACAGCGGACATCGTGCAGCCGCATTCTTCCCCGAAGGGAGGAGCGCCATGCGGAAGGATAGACCATGCGGAAGGAGAGATTATCAGAAGGTAGACTACGAGAAAAGCCCCTCGCAAGATCGATGCTTGTCGAGGGGTTTTGCTTTTGTGAAATGTTAAAAGGAAAAAGGGAAAAAGGGAAAAAGGGAAAAAGGGAAATTTGGGGTGATGCGAAAGGTGAAAGGTGAAGGCTGCGTGTGCGAGTAAGGAGCACAGGAATCATCAGACGAGGTACACTTAGGAAATGTCGTGCCCGCCGAAGGAGATGTCTTCCATTTGGAAAACGAAAAAACATTGTTTGTACTGAAAAAAAACCGGAAGTATTTGTAAGTTCAATTATTTTTAGTATCTTTGCAGCATAAAAAACAATCAATTCACAAAACCCTTCTTTATGAACAAAAAACAGATACTTGCGGTGATGGCTTTTTTGCCAGCTACAGCCCTGATGGCCCAGGAGGAGGTAGACTCCGTGGCCCTCGACGTGCAGAGCGAGCAGGCATTCACCTTCACTGAAGCACAGTTAGGCGAGGACGACGACGTGACCCAGAATGTCACCATCATCTCCTCCAACCGCAATGTCTATGCCAGCGAAGTGGGCTACCGCTTCTCCCCTGCCCGGTTCAAGTACCGTGCCTTCGGCTCGAAGTACAACGACATCCATATCAATGGCAACCCCGTGAACGATGCAGAGCGAGGGGAGTTCCGCTATAGCTTCGTGGGCGGTCTGAACAACCAGACACGATCGCAGGAGGCAGCCCTGCCCTTCGAGGACAACAATTTCTCCATGAGCGGCATGGGTGGTGCCAACAACTACAACTTCCGTCCCAGCAGCTTTGCCACCGGACAGAGGGCCTCGATAGCCGCTGCCAACCGCAACTACAACACCCGTCTGATGTACACCTACAACACGGGAATACAGGAGAACGGCTGGGCCTTCACCGGCAGTGTGACCTATCGTGGCGGAAAGGGCATCGGATTCGTAGAGGGCACGAGCTACAACTCGCTGTCGTACTTCCTGGGAGCGGAGAAGATGCTCAACGACCAGCACTCGCTGTCGCTCGTCACCTGGGGCAACCCCACCGAGCGAGGCACGCAGGCCGCATCGACCGACGAGATGTACTGGATAGCCAACGACCGCCTGTACAACTCGGTATGGGGCTATCAGGACGGCAAGAAGCGCAACTCGCGCATCGTCAAGGACTTTGCACCCGCAGCCCTGCTGACATGGGACTGGAACGTCGACGACGAGACGAAGCTCACCACGACACTGCTGGGCAAATATTCCATGTACAGCAGCAGCCGTCTGAACTACAACAACTCGACCAATCCTGCCCCCGACTACTATTCGACCATGCCAAGCTACTACTTCGACGTGTATGCCCCCTACGATGGCGACCGCGACGTACAGGCACAGGCCAACTGGCAGGCTGCCTACGACTATCTGTCGGCAGCCAAGGAGAACCGCCAGGTGCAGTGGGACCGCATGTACTATGCCAACCGCATGGCTGCCCTGCAGGGGTCGGAAGCCATGTACTACCTGCAGCGATACCACGACGACCAGCTGTCGCTGTCGCTGGCCAGCTATCTCGACAAGCAGCTCACCAGCCACTCACAGCTGCACGGAGGACTGCAGCTCTCGACCAACAAGGGCATGCACTACCAGACGATGGACGACCTGCTGGGAGCCACCTCGTTCCACAACATCAACACCTATGTCATCAAGAACTATGGCGAGGGAGCACAGGAAGCACAGTACGACTTGAACAACCCCAACCAGGAGGTGAAAGAGGGTGACCGCTTCGGCTACGACTACAACATCTTCGTCAACAAGGCCCAGCTGTGGGCAGGCTACACCGCCGACCTCAGCCGTACACATCTCTTTATAAATGGACGCATCGCCGGCACCACCATGCAACGTGAGGGCAAGATGCGCAACGGACTGGCTCCCACCAACTCGTACGGACGTAGCGGCACGGCAAAATTCCTCGACGGAGGTGCCAAGGCCGGCCTGCACTTCAACATGGGCCGTGGCCATGCCCTGCTGATGGGTGCCGGCTACGAGCTGAAGACCCCTGCCGCACGCACCGCCTTCCAGGCCGCACAGGTGAACAACGACTTCGTCAAGGACCTGAAGAACGAGAAGGTGCTCTCGGCAGAGGTGAGCTACCAGCTGAAGACCTCGCGTGTGAAGCTCAACATCAACGGCTACTACTCGCACCTGGACGACGTCACCGAGCAGTCGATGTACTACATGGACGACCGCCGCTCGTTCACCTATGTCTCGCTGTCGGGCATCGAGAAAGAGTACTACGGAGTGGAGCTGGGTGTTAACGTCAAGGTCAACGATGTGCTGAACATCAAGGGACTGGCCACCATCAGCGATGCCAAGTACGTGAACAATGCCAACGTCAGCTATATGCTCTCAGAAGACGGACGTACCTACTACGACAAGGTGCACAACGAGGGCATGCGCGAGGGCTGCACACCACTGTCGGCATTCAGCCTCGACCTGGCCTATCACGTCAACAGATGGTACATCGACCTGATCGGCAACTACTACGACCGCATATACCTCTACTATACCCCCGTCACCCGCTATGAGGGACGACTGGCCTACAACAACGACGGCACGGCAAAAGACTACTCTACCCTACCCGACCAGGCCAAGGGCCACGGAGGATTCATGCTCGATGCCAGCATCGGACGGCAGTACTACCTGAAGAAGGGACGTCGCATAGGCTTCAACCTGATGCTGACCAACATCCTGAACAACATGAACATCGTCACCGGCGGTCGTGAGCAGAGCCGCACGGACGTCGACGAGAAGGGTGAGAGCATCCGCACCTACTCCTTCCAGAACAGCCCCTACAAGTTCTATGCCAACGGCTTCAACGGCATGCTCATGCTCAACTACTACTTCTAAACATAAAACTGACAACGGATATGAAAACATTGAAATATTTTGCCTTGCTGGCCTTCGCACTCACACTGGCAGCCTGTCAGGGTGACTGGGACGAGCCGTCGCTGAGTGAGCCACCCTATGGCAACAGCAGCATTGACGACCAGAACATCATCTCTATCAAGGAGCTGATAGCCCGCTATCCCAACGTCTTCGCATCGACAGACCAGAACCAGCAGATCACCGAGGACATCAAGATACGTGGTCGTGTCACTGGCAACGACCTGGGCTCGAATATCTACAAGCAGTTTATGTTGCAGGACGAGACAGGAGCCATCATCGTGGCCGTCAACCAGAGTGGCATGCATGGCTTCCTGGCCGAGGGACAGGAGATTGTCATCGCACTGAAAGACCTGTATATCGGTGGCTATCGCAAGCAGCCAGAGATAGGACAGCCCTACAACGGCACCTCTATCGGCCGCATGAACAAGGACGTGTTCCAGCAACATTATAAATATGTAGGGACTCCCGATGCCAACGCCATCCAGCCCATCGAGTTCGATGTGAACATGAGCAAGGAGGAGAACAGTGCCAAGCTGGTCACCCTGAAGAACGTATCGTTCACCCCCGTGGCAGGACTGGGCACCTTTGCCCCCGACACCACTGCCGACAAGACGGTACAGCTGGTCGGTGGCTGCGTCAACCGCACACTCAACGAATATTCTGCTTCCAAGGTGGTCATCCGCACCAGCACCTATGCCAAGTTTGCCGCCAGGAAGCTGCCCTACGACGATGTGAACAAGCGACCCATCAAGTGCAACATCACTGGCATCGCCACTCGCTATAACGACACGTGGCAGATCCTCATCCGCAAAGAATCAGACATTGAAGTATTAGAATAACAAAAAAACAAGACGACGATATGAAAAACCTATTCAGCAAACTCATGCTTGTGGCCCTGGCGGTCGCAACATTCACCGCCTGCGAAGACGTGCCAGAACCCTACGACATCCCCGGCACTGGCGACAATACCCCCGGCGGCAATACGGAGGTCATAGAGGATGCCACGGGCACAGGCACCCTGGACGACCCCTTCAACGCTGCTGCTGCCCTGAACTACGGCAGCAAGCTGCAATCGGGTGAGGAATCGACTGACTACATGTACATCAAGGGCAAGGTGGTCAGCATCAAGGAGGAATTTACCACACAGTATGGCAACGGCACCTTCTACATCTCTTCTGATGGCACCGCCAAGAACCAGTTCTATGCCTATCGCGTGCGCTACCTGGGCGACAAGAAGTTCACTGCCAGCGACACACAGATCAAGATTGGCGACGACGTCATCGTATGCGGCATCATCACCAACTACAACGGCACCATCGAGACAGCCCAGAACAAGGGATTCCTCTACTCGCTGAACGGTGAGAACCGTGGAGGCGAGCCCGGTCAGGGAACAGCCACTGGCGAGGCCACTGGCGACGGCACACTGCAGAATCCGTTCAACAGTGTGGCTGCCATCAACTATTGTAAGACGGTGGGCGATACGGAGTCGCCAAAGGATGTATATATCAAGGGCAAGGTGGCCAGCATCACCGATCAGTATGGCACTCAGTATGGCAATGGCACCTTCACCATCAGCGACGACGGCAGCAGCAATGGTGCCTTCACCGTCTATCGTGCACTCTATCTGGGCAACAAGAAGTACACCAGTGGCGACCTGCTGAAAGAGGGTGACGAAGTCATTGTCTGTGGCAGGGTGACCAATTTCAAGGGCAACACACCAGAGACCGTACAGGGCAAGGCATACCTCTACTCACTCAACGGCAAGACGGACGAAGGTGGCGACACACCACAGCCTGGTGGCGAGGCAACGGGCAAGGGCACACAGGACGATCCCTACAACGTAGCCAAGGCCCTGCAGGTCTGTGAAGAAGTGGGCGAGGCAGGCACCAGCACCGAGGTCTATGCCAAGGGTATCATCACTGAGATTAAAGAGGTGTCCACACAGTATGGCAATGCCACGTTCACCATCTCTGACGATGCCAGTGCCAGCAATGGTCTCACCGTCTATCGTGCCTATTCGCTCGACAACAAGAAATTCACCAGCGAGAATGAAATCAAGGTGGGTGACGAGGTCGTCATCTGCGGCAAGCTAGTCAACTTCAAGGGCAACACACCTGAGTTCACACAGGGATGCTACATCTATTCGCTCACGGGCAAGTCTGACGGTGGCGGTGGTGGCGACACCCCCAATCCTGGCGACGGAAACGGTAGCGGCACACTCACAGACCCCTACAATGCCGTAGCAGCCACACAGATTGCCACTGACCTGGGATCGGGCAACACCAGCGAGGACAGCTACTACATCAAGGGCAAGATCTCGACCATCAAATATACATTTGACGTCGACCACGGCACGGCAACCTTCTTCATCTCCGACGACGGACAGGCCCAGAACGAGTTCCAGGTCTATAGTGCCTACTATCTGGAGAACAAGTCCTGGCAGAGCCATTTCTCGCAGATCAAGGTGGGTGACGACGTCATCATCTACGGACAGCTGACCAACTTCAACGGCACACCGGAGACAGCCTCGAAGAAAGCATACATCTACTCCCTCAACGGCAATACCAAGGCCGAGGAAGGCGGTGAGCAGGGAGGTGAAAGCGGTGGCGAGGTAACAGGCAACAGCATCACCATCGACTTCGCTGCACAGGGCTATGAGAACGCACAGGACATCAGCACCGTCACCCTGAGCGACGGCACCACACTGACCTTCAGTGCCGGCGACAACAAGAATGGTCCCAAGTACTACAACTCCGGCTCCGCCATCCGTATGTACCCAACGAACTATTTCACCGTCAAGTCCAACAAGACCATCAGCAGCATCAAGCTCAACTGCTCGACCAACAATGCCGAAGGCAACGTCTCGGCAGAGCCAGGATCGGTGAAGTCAGGCGATCAGCTCATCAACATCGTCGACATCAATAGCAAATCGACAAAAGTCACCAATACCCATACTGGCACAGGAGCCGTCTCGCAACTGCGTATCAGCTCGATGGTGGTGACTTATGCCGACTAGTATTGAGACAACAGCCCAAAAATGATGCAGAAAAGCAAAAATAAGGGGAAAAGTTTGCACAATCCGAAAAAAAACAGTACCTTTGCACCCCGAATTATATTTTTATCAACAATTTAAACGCAACAATGAAAAAAGGAATTCATCCAGAAAACTATCGCCCCGTCGTGTTCCGTGACATGTCCAACGGCGATATGTTCCTTACGAAGTCTACTGCAAAGACCAACGACACCGTAGAGTTCGAAGGGGAAACTTACCCAGTGGTAAAAGTTGAAATCTCTAGCAGCTCTCACCCCTTCTATACTGGTAAGAGCAAGCTCGTCGACACGGCCGGACGCGTCGATAAGTTCATGAGCCGCTACGGTAAGGCTGCGAAGAAGTAAATATTTACACACCACATGACTTATTAAGGTGCGTCCAAGGTAGTTGCATATACCTTGTATGCACCTTTTTGCTACACTCACCACAAAAACATGAGACCACTGAGGGCTGGACATCTCTTACTCCTCGTCTTACTGCTTGTTGCCTGTCATGATACTGACGACAACGACTACTGGGGCGAGCAGGAAAAGGCCAATACTAATGTCAACGGCAACGATGCCAGCCTAGAGCCTTCACTCGCAAGACTGGAGTTTCCAAAGGTAAAAGGCGGAACCTCCGTCATACTCATACACACCACCAACGACCAGTTTGGCATCAACTACTCCGTGGAGTGGGATACGGAGAAGAAAGCCCAGCGATGGTCTGCCTACCAGATGAACAGGTCGACCCTGAAGCAGAGTACCACTCGCTATCGCTCTGACACCAACCAATATCCCAACGATCCCCAGTTGCCCGACAACCAGTATCTGAGCCAGGACTGCTTCTGGAACAGTGGCTATGACCATGGGCATATCTGTCCATCGGCAGACAGACTCTACTCTGCTGAAGCCAACTATCAGACTTTCTTCCTGACCAACATGCAGCCGCAATACCCCAAGTTCAATGCTAGCGACAACAGCCCATGGTACAGGCTGGAAGGCACAGTACGTTCGTGGGCCAATGCCACTACGACAGAAATGCTCTATGTCGTGAAGGGGGGAACCATTGAGGACGACCAGATACTGGCCACAAAGGTGAAAGGTGAGATGCGAGTACCCAAATATTTCTTCGTGGCATTGCTGCTGAAGAATGCCGAGGGATACAAGGCCATCGGCTTCTGGATGGAGCACAAGAGCACCTTCCTCACACAGGAGCCACTGAAGAACTTCGCTACCAACATCCGCGACCTGGAAGCAAGGACGGGCATCGACTTCTTCTGCAACCTGCCCGACAACACGGAGAATCATGTGGAGACACTACCCGTGGAGAATGTCTGCAGGGCATGGGGACTATAGAGGAGAAACTGCCAAGCCAACAGAGGGACGCAAGAAAG
This sequence comes from Prevotella sp., assembly GCA_024684515.1. Classification (GTDB taxonomy): domain Bacteria; phylum Bacteroidota; class Bacteroidia; order Bacteroidales; family Bacteroidaceae; genus Prevotella. The sequence goes on along the minus strand of JAIKWS010000098.1, from coordinate 12,295 downwards.
GTGTGATCGGGCAATACAAGATATCTGAGATGTGAAATATATGAATTGAAAACCAAGCATATTAAGACTTTAAACCATCAAAAAAATGAGAACTGTTTATGATTTCTCTGTCAAGGACAGAAAAGGAAAGGATGTATCACTGAAAGAGTATGCCAACGAAGTGCTGCTTATCGTGAACACGGCAACCAAGTGTGGCTTCACCCCACAGTACGAAGAGCTGGAGAAGCTCTATGAGAAATACCGCACAGAGGATTTCGTCATCCTCGACTTCCCATGCAACCAGTTTGGCCAGCAGGCTCCTGGCACCGACGAAAGCATCCATGAGTTCTGCAAACTCAACTTCGGCACCGAATTCCCTCGCTTTAAGAAAGTGAAGGTAAACGGTCCCGATGCTGACCCTCTGTTCAAGTACCTGCAGGAGCAGAAAGGCTTTGCAGGATGGGATATGGAACATCCCATTGCCCATATCCTCGACGACATGCTGTCGAAGGAAGATCCCGACTATAAGAGCAAGAGCGACATCAAGTGGAACTTCACCAAGTTCCTCGTCGACAAGAAAGGCATCGTAGTGGCACGTTTCGAACCCACAGAGAAGATTGAGACGATAGACGCAGAGATTGAAAAGTTGCTACACGCATAATGGAACACACAAAATGTCTGATTATCGGTAGTGGACCTGCCGGCTATACAGCTGCCATCTATGCTTCACGTGCCAATCTGAGTCCTATTGAATACTGTGGACTCCAGCCTGGCGGACAGTTGACGCAGACCACAGAGGTAGAGAACTTCCCTGGCTATCCAGAAGGAGTGGACGGCAACCAGATGATGATGGACCTGCGACAGCAGGCAGAACGCTTCGGTACCGACATCCGCGATGGCGAGATTGTGGAGGTAGACTTCTCTACCCGACCCTATCGGCTGAAGGATGACGTAGGCAACGAGATAGAGGCCGACACTGTCATCATTGCCACGGGTGCCTCTGCCAAATACCTCGGTCTGCCCGACGAACAGAAGTACAACGGTATGGGTGTCTCGGCATGTGCCACGTGCGATGGATTCTTCTATCGCAAGAAGACGGTGGCCGTCGTGGGGGGTGGCGACACTGCCTGCGAGGATGCCCTGTACCTGAGCGGCCTGGCCAAGAAGGTCTACCTCATCGTGCGCAAACCCTTCCTGCGGGCCTCGAAGGTGATGCAGCAACGTGTCATGGACAAGGAGAACATCGAGATCCTGTTCGAGCACAACACACTGGGCCTCTTTGGTGAGGATGGCGTAGAGGGTGCTCATCTGGTGAAACGACGTGGAGAGCCTGACGAAGAGCTCGTTGACATTGCCATCGACGGCTTCTTCCTCGCCATAGGCCACAAGCCCAACACGGACATCTTCCGCCAGTGGCTCGAGGTCGACGAGGTGGGCTATCTGAAGAAGATCGACGGTACACCACGCACCAAGCTACCAGGTGTCTTCGTGGCTGGCGACTGTGCCGACCCCGTCTATCGCCAGGCCATCAGTGCTGCCGGCACTGGCTGTCAGGCTGCCATCGAAGCCGAACGCTTCCTTCTCGAGAACTGAATTCACCTTCTTCAGTACATTCAGACAGGGATTTCAGAAATTCCTGTCTGTTTTTTTTGTACAAATCAGAAATAATAGCTAACTTTGTAACCGTTCCACCAAAGGATGCCACCAGAGACCGTGGCCGAACTGACGGGACGACATACACACATGAGACGATTGCTCCACGTTCTCAACGTATATGCTTCTGATCTATGAACACTTGCCATTGGAGCTGTGGCTACATATCGTGAAGTATCATGCTTTCTCTTCAACCCAACACCACCCTGCAGGGTGGAAAATACAAGATAGTACGTGTATTGGGACAAGGCGGCTTCGGCATCACCTACCTTGCTGAGCAGACATTGCTGCAAAGACACGTGGCTATCAAGGAATTCTTCATGAAGGACTTCTCCTCACGCGACGAAATGTCGATGGACATGCAAACCGTCTCTACAGGAGCTGCAATACAGGTAGAGCAATACAGGAGGAAGTTTCTCAAAGAGGCTCAGAACCTGGCAAGACTCAACCACCCCAACATTGTGAGTGTGCTGGAGGTCTTCGAGGAAAACGGCACCGTTTACTACTCCATGCCCTATCTCTCTGGCGGTTCACTTTACGACCATGTGAAGAAATATGGTGTCATGTCCGAGGCAAATGCCATGCACTATATCCGGCAGATCGCATTGGCTCTGAAATACATGCACGTGGAAAAGCATATCTGTCATTTCGATGTCAAACCGCAGAACATCGTCCTGGATAGCCAGGGCAATGCCATGCTGATAGACTTCGGCATCTCCAAAGCCTATGATGCCACAGGCCATGAAGTAAGTATGACACCAGTAGGAATGAGCGAAGGCTATGCCCCCATAGAGCAGTATCAGCAGAATGTCGACGAGTTCTCACCTACCAGTGATGTCTATGCACTAGGAGCAACCTTGTATTTCCTCACACATGGCGAACGGCCCGTCAGTGCACCCAACAGGGCTAGCGGTACACTTCTGCAAGTGCACGAGAACCTATCACCCTATATCAAGAATATCATCTGCACATCTATGATGATTTCGAAAAGAGAACGTCCTCAGGATGTCGACATCTTCATAAATAGCAACGGCCAGTATGCACCACCTTACGCACATGCCATGAATGGCAACAGCCCTGGCAACGGCCAGTATGCACCACCTTACGCACATGCCATGAACGGCAACAGCCCTGGCAATGGCCAGTATGCAACACCTTACGCACCTGCCAAGAACGGCAATAAGACGCAGATGAGAAACACGAAAACGTCGAAGTCGTCAAAGAGCTATCTCTGGTGGATACTAGCAATTCTCTGTGCTGGCCTGCTCGCCTGGCTGGTTGTCAGTCAGAAAGTATTTAGTGGAGCTACATCTGTCGACGAGGAGGAAGAAGAATATGTCGAACAAAGCAAGCTGAATTTGTACGGATATATCGGAGAATATCCCGTCACCATGCAAATCAAGATAAAAGGATCACAGGTCAAGGGCACGTACTATTACAACAGGCAGGGCTCTGACAGAAAACTCTATCTGGAGGGGACGTATAGACGTGGAAAGGTTCATCTCGACGAGACAACGATAGACGGCAAAGCAACAGGCACCTTCGATGGAAAGCTCAGGAAAGGAGTGTTCACGGGAGTATTCACCAATTATAAGGGAGACGAACTGGATTTCTACATGGAAGAATGATGAAACGCAAGATTCTCATAATCAGCCTCTTTGTCGTCACAGCATGTGCTGTCTTCATGTTCCTACACAACAGCGAGGATCAGGATGGCAACCTGGCTGAGGATTCCCTACCTAGGCATTACGAGGTAAGATACCACCCTACACCCAACATTGACCACGAGAAAAGGAATGAGGTGAAAGGGGTCATCCTGCACCATACAGCAGAGCCGACGGTGGAGCGGTCGCTGGAAGTACTGACATCGACGGAAAGAAAGGTTGGAACACATGTGGTGATTGATACCGACGGCACCCGCTTTGTCATGTGCAAGCCCACCGATGTGACGTTCCATGCTGGGCTATCCATCCTCAATGGAGAAGAAAGCTGCAACAATTTCACCATCGGCATTGAATTTCAGGGAAACACGTTGGAAAAGCCTCTCACTGACGACCAGATACAAAGTGCCATAGACTATCTCCTACCCCTCATCTCTGACTACGACATTCCTGTCGGAAACATTGTTACGCACGAAATGGTCAGGAAGGCCTATATGGAGAAATATCCCAACAAACGATGTAGCCCAAAAGTAGATATCACCCAGAAAGAATACCTACGGTTCATGAGCAAACTGAAGGCTGCACTCAACCAATGACTTTCTTCCTGCTGCGTCTGCTGAAGGGGATGTCATTAAAACAATGAGGACAACTGATTCCGTCAGGTCGAAATAGTTGCCCTCATGGTAAGATATTGCGTGATTCAGCAGCCGTGAGACAGACTCCATCGTAATGCCGCATTACACCCGTCAAGATGCCTAACAAGCCTTGAAACTCATGTCGAGTCCCTTTACGCTATGCGTCAGTGCTCCCACGGAGATGAAGTCGACCCCCTGCTCGGCATAGTCGCGTATGGTGTCGAAGGTGATGCCACCACTCGACTCCGTCTCGTAGCGATGGTCGATGAGGTCGACAGCCTTCTTGGTATCGGGCACAGAGAAGTTGTCGAGCATGATGCGGTTCACACCACCGTGGTCCAGCACCTGCTGCAGCTCGTCAAAATTCCTCACCTCAATCTCTATCTTCAGGTCGAGGCCTTTCTCCTCCAGATAGCGATGGCAACGGTCTATGGCATTGGTGATGCCTCCAGCAAAGTCCACGTGATTATCTTTCAGCAGTATCATATCGAAGAGTCCGATGCGATGATTGCAGCCTCCACCTATCTTGACGGCCTGTTTCTCGAGCATACGCATGCCAGGAGTCGTCTTCCGTGTATCCAGCACCCGGGTGCCCGTTCCCTCCAGACGTGTCACATAGCGGGCTGTCATTGTGGCAATGCCACTCATCCGCTGCATGATGTTCAGCATCAGCCGTTCGGTCTGCAACAATGAACGCACCCTACCACTGACAATCATGGCAATGTCACCTTTCTTCACCTGCGAACCGTCGTGCATCAGCACCTCAACCTCCATCTCTGGGTCGAAGCGACGGAAGACCTCCTTGGCCACTTCCACACCTGCCAGTATGCCGTCTTCCTTGATCAGCAGGTGAGAGCGTCCCATGGCATCTTCGGGGATGCAGCACAGGGTGGTATGGTCGCCATCACCGATATCTTCTGCAAACGACAAGTCAATGAGTCTGTCTACAAGTTCTTCTGTACTCAGCATAGTCTGTACGGATTGCGTTGGTCGTCCTTACTCAAAATAGATACCCAGGTTGATACGGAGTCCGGCACCGGAATAGTCATTATCCTTCAGACTCTGATTGTAGTAGATCTCGGGCTCGAGTGTCACCGTACGGTTGAGGAAGAAGGAATAGCCCACCTGCACCGTTGGCTGGAAGTCGTCGAGGGTGTGCCAGATGTGCTTATAGTTGCCGCCAGCACCCAGATAGAGACCGTTGCGTTCGATATAGTAACGCAGTCCTGCTCCTGCCGTGAGCGACTTGGCACCTTCCTGGCAATAGTCATAGCCTAGCTGTGCGGTCACCATCCAGTTGTCCATAAACAGGTAGCCACCCTTTGCCTGCAGGTCGAGATGCCACTTCTGGGAATCGGTATAGTTGAGGTCTAAGCCGGAGAGGCCTGCTGACACATAGTACTTACCCTCGCCAAAGGGAGGACGGTCTTGCGTGGGCTGTGTGTAGCCCTGTGCGTTGCTGGCCAGTGAGAACACAGCACACAACATGGAAAGAATTGTTTTCTTCATAATCACTTAATATTTAATGTTTTATGATATTTGTTATACCACAGACAGAACCAGAGCACCGCAAGAGCCAGAGCTGCGAAGGATACGATCCATACCCACTTGCTGTCGAGTGTGAAGAGCTGTTCTGTAATCAGGTAGGTGGTACAGATCACGGTCATGAACAGTGCCGGAATCAGTGTGATGATGTAGGGCTTGTTTTTCTGCACCAGATAGACGGTGATGGCCCAGAGCATGAATACCGACAGTGTCTGATTGCTCCAGCCAAACCATCCCCAGATCATGGTGAAGCCATCCTTGTCCGCCATCTGCCAGATGAGCAGTGCCATGACGGCAGCAAACATCGGGATGCTGATATACAGGCGGTTGCGTATGCTTCGCTGTTCGAGGTGTACAAAGTCGGCTATGATCAGTCGGGCCGAACGCAGGGCTGTATCGCCACTGGTGATAGGTGCTGCCACCACACCCAGCAGGGCCAGGATGCTGCCAAAGGTGAGCAGCCAGTCCTTGCTGATGATTGTTACCACCGACGGGGCATCGTTGAGGGCATCGGCACCGCCTGCTATCTGCTCGTAGCCTGGCACTGGCTGGTCGTAGAAGAAGAACATGGCCACCGTAGCCCATATCAGCGCTACGATGCCTTCTGTTATCATGGCTCCGTAGAAGATGGGACGGCCCTGATGCTCACTCTTCATGCAACGGGCCATCAGCGGGCTCTGGGTGGCATGGAAACCACTGATAGCTCCACAAGCAATGGTGATAAACAGGCAGGGGAAGGCATTCTTGGGTGTCAGTGCCTCTACAGACAGTCCCTCCCAAAGCTCTGGGATACTGGGCCATTTGACAAATAGCATCACCAGCAGGGCACCGGCCATGAACAACAGCGAGAAGGCAAAGAGGGGATAGACCTTGCCTATGATCTTGTCGATAGGCATCAACGTAGCTATCAGATAGTAGACGAATATGATGGCAATCCAGAAGGTGTACTGTCCCAGATTATCGGCTACCACAGCCGGCTCCCACATGTCGCCCAGTATCTTTGCAGGGCTGAACACAAAGACAGCTCCTACCATCATCAGCAGGAAGACAGAGAACACCAACATCACCTGTTTGGTAGTCTTACCCAGATAGTGACCAATCAGTTCAGGCTGGTTGGCACCTCCATGACGCACACTGAGCATGCCACTCAGATAGTCGTGCGTGGCTCCGGCAAAGATACAGCCCAGCACAATCCAAAGATAGGCCACGGGACCGAACTTGGCACCAAGGATAGCACCGAAGATGGGACCTGTGCCGGCAATGTTGAGAAACTGGATCATGAAAATCTTCCACCCGGGAAGCACCATGAAATCTACTCCGTCTGCCTTGGCAACAGCAGGCGTTGGCCGGTCATCGGGTCCGAATACCCGCTCCACGAAACGGCCATAAAGGAAATACCCCAAGACAAGAGCAACTAGGCTCAGTACAAAAGTAATCATCCGATTTTAAGATTTACGTTTTATTATTTAATGGTTTTGCGTGCAAAGATACGAAATATTTATGAAATGTGAATTGACAATTGTGAATTATTTTGTAACTTTGCACGCAAAATTGACAATTCATGAGATATTTCACCTTTCTGCTGCTCACATTATTATCTGTAGGCCATGTTCAGGCACAGCCGACAGCCGTTCTGCCATGGGAGTCTGTCCCCTCACCGAAATATGAGGTCAGGGCTACCTGGCTTACCGTCGTGCAGGGACTCGACTGGCCTACCACCACCAATCAGCAAGTGCAGAAGAGCGACCTCATAACCACACTCGACAAGCTCCGACAGGCTGGCATCAACACGGTGCTGCTCCAGACTCGTGTGCGGGCCACCACCATCTACCCCTCGCAGATGGAACCCTGGGACGGGGGATTCTCGGGCAAGCCTGGTGTAGCTCCCGACTACGACCCCTTGCAGTTCTGCATCGACGAGTGCCACAAGCGGGGCATGGAGTGCCATGCATGGGTGGTCACCATACCCATCGGGAAATGGAACAAGATTGGGGCCGTACAGTTGCGCAAGAAACAGCCACGACTGGTGAAACGTATTGGCGACGATGCCTTCATGGATCCTGAGAATCCGGCCACTGCCACCTATCTGGCCAGCATATGCAGGGAAATCACACGCAGGTATGATATCGACGGCATACACCTCGACTATATCCGCTACCCCGAGCAGTGGCGCATCAGGGTGTCAAGGGCCAAGGGTCGTGAGAACATCACCAACATCGTGCGGGCCATCCACGATGCCGTCAAGCGGGAGAAGCCATGGGTCAAGCTGTCGTGCTCGCCCATCGGCAAGCACGACGACCTCACACGCTATCGGGCGGGAGGATGGAATGCACGTACGGCCGTTTGCCAGGATGCGCAGGAATGGCTACGCACAGGACTCATGGACCAGCTCTACCCTATGATGTACTTTCAGGGAGACAACTTCTATCCTTTCGCCATCGACTGGCAGGAGAAGTCCTATGGACGGACGGTGGTGCCGGGACTGGGCATCTATTTCCTCGACCCACGCGAGGGACGGTGGACACTCGACATGGTGGAGAGGCAGATGCAGGTAGTACGAAGCATGGGAATGGGCCACTGCTACTTCCGCACCAAGTTCTTCACCGACAATGTCAAGGGCATCTACGACTTCGGAAAGCACTTTGATGCACTGCCGGCACTCGTGCCTCCCATGTCGTGGGAACAGCGGACTGCTCCATCGCCACCAACCAGTCTCACACTGCAGGGCAACACACTCGCATGGAACGGAGCCAGAGACAATAGCGGGGCACCATACTTATTATATAATGTATATGCATCGACAGACTATCCCGTCGACATCAGCCAGGCCAGGAACCTCATGGCTACACGTATCACCGCCACCTCGCTGCTGGTGCCACACGAGTCGGTCAACTATGCCGTCACTGCCATCGACCGCTACGGACAGGAGAGCACCGCCATACAGCTGCTGCTGAACGCAGGTCCGGAATACTCGGCACCACTCATCGCCAAAAGCGACGGACGACCTGTCACCCTGCCAATCAAAGGGGCTGTTCTCGATGCCGATTTCGTCATCGTCGAGGACTTGAAAGGACAGCCGATGGGCATCTTCGACTATGGAGAGAGACTGGACATCTCTACCCTACCCGACGGCATCTACCAGCTGAGGTCCCTGGGGCGGAAGGGACGGGTGCACCGCATAGGATTCTTTGCCAAGAAAACGCCGGGGAATACTTAATAAAATAAAAAAAAAGGCTCCCTTCGCCACTTATCACAATAAATATGTGTACCTTTGCATTATGAACAAAAATCAACTAATAAACCATTAAGAAAAAATGAAAAAGACTCAAGTCATCGTTCTGTCAGCAGCAGCAGCCTTGCTGACATCGTGCTCGGGAAAGCTTGGAGCACTCTCGGCCGACAATTTCACCGTCACACCCAATCCTCTTGAATCACAGGCTGGACTAGTGGCAGCAACCATCAACGGTTCCTTCCCTGAGAAGTACATGAAGAAGAAGGCAGTGGTCACCGTGACACCTGAGCTCCGATTCAACGGACAGGCTGTCAAGGGACAGAGTGCCACCTTCCAGGGGGAGAAAGTACAGGGCAACGACCAGACCATCTCCTATCAGGTGGGAGGACGCTATGCCATGAAGAGCAACTTCACCTACCAGCCAGAGATGGAGCAGAGCGAGCTATACCTCACCTTCGATGCCAAGGTGGGCAAGAAGAGTGTCGAAATACCTGCAGTGAAGGTGGCCAATGGCGTGCTGGCAACGTCTGAGCTCTATAAGCGTACACTCACCTCGGCACAGCCATCACTGGCACAGGATGCCTTCCAGCGGATCATCAGCCAGAAACAGGATGCCAACGTGCGATTCCTCATCAACCAGGCTAACCTGCGGCGATCCGAACTGCAGAACAATTCCGTACAGGAGTTCATACGTCTGCTCAACGATATCGCAGCCAATCAGGAGACACTACGACTCAACGACGTACAGGTGTCGGCATTCGCATCGCCTGATGGAGGATACTCCATCAACGAGCGACTGGCTGGCAAGCGTGAGAACGTCGCTGCTGACTATGTCAGGAAAGAGATGAAGAAGGCCAATGCCGATGCTCCACTCGAGACCAAGTACACCGCCGAGGACTGGGAGGGATTCCAGGAGCTCGTAGGTGCCTCCAACATTCAGGACAAGGACGTCATACTGCGGGTGCTCTCCATGTACCAGGACCCTGAGGAACGTGAGCAGCAGATCAAGAATATCTCATCGGCCTTCCGCGAGCTGGCCGACGGCATCCTGCCACAGCTGCGTAGGGCACGTATGACCATCAACTACGATGTCGTGGGACGTGACGACCAGCAGATCAAGGAACAGCTGCAGAGCGATGCACGACAGCTCAGCGTCGAGGAGCTACTCTATGCCGGCACCCTCTATGGCAACGATATGAACAAGGCCGAGGAAGCCTATAAGAAGGCTGCAGAACTCTATCCCAACGATGCACGTGCATTCAACAATGTCGCTCTCGTCGAATATGCCAAGGGCAACTATAGCGAGGCGGCCAACTGGCTGCAGAAGGCCAGCCGCATCGGCAAGATGCTACCTGAGACCAGTGCCAACCTGGGACTCATAGCACTACAGCAGGGGGATGTGCAGACGGCAGAGACTCTCATCGCAAAGGCTGCTGGCGCCAACGGACTGAACGAGGTGCTGGGCAACCTGCATCTGGCACAGGGCAAGTATGCACAGGCAGAACAGGACTTCGGCAAGCTGCAGACCAATTCTGCTGCTCTGGCACAGCTGCTCAACAAGAACTACCAGGCTGCCGCACAGACACTGGCCAGCGTCAGGAATGCTGATGCCGTCACCGACTACCTCAAGGCCATCGTCAGCGCACGCACAGGCAACAACACCGCTGCGGCACAGGCCCTCGCTGCAGCTATAGCCAAAGACCCGTCACTGGCCGACTATGCCGCCAAGGACCTCGAACTCATCAACGTCAGCAAGTAATAGAAAACGACCACCACAGTGATACAGAGCGACAGCGAGACGGTCGGCAATTCAGCACGACTTTTCCTGCAACTCTGTATCGCTGTGTCTTAAAACATAAAGGCAGCAGTCATGAACCACACCATCAGAAAGCATACAGGCATCATCGTGCTCTGCCTTTTCACCATGCTCATCCTTACTGCCTGCGGACGGACGTCAGGCAGATTCCGACTGGAGGGACAGTTCAAGAACCTCAACCAGGGTGAGTTCTACCTCTACGATTTCGAACAGGGCACCAAGGACACCATTGCCGTCAACGACGGACGGTTCGTCTACGACCGGCCACTGAAAGACACCATCACACTGCTCCTCCTCTTCCCCAACTATTCCGAACTGCCCATCTTCGCACAGCCGGGGGCCAAGGTCACCATCGAGGGCGATGTGTCACACCTGCGCGACACAGAAGTGAGCGGCACCCCCGACAACGACGAGATGACGGCCTTCCGTCTCAAGACCAGCGAGATGATGCCACCCGATGTACAGAAGGAGGCCCGGCAATATATCGAGCAACACCCTGCATCACCCATCAGCAACTACCTGCTCAGGCACCATATCCTCCTCTCTGCCACACCCGACTACCCACTGGCAGGACAACTCGTGGATCAGCTGCATGAGGCACAACCACAAAACGCACAGCTGGCACGACTGTCCATTCTGCTCGCAGCACTCAGGCACAACACCGCAGAGGGCAAGCTGGCCGACTTCAAGGCCGTCGACACCAAGGGCGACACCATCACCAACAAACAGCTGAAAGGAGAGGTCAACGCCATCGTGGCATGGGCCATGTGGAGCTATGACTCACAAAACATCCTTCGCGAACTGCGGTCACTGACCAAAGAGTACGCCAGACGACTCTCTGTCGTCAGCATCAGCCTCGATGCCAGTCCCGGAGAAAGCAAGAACTTTCTCGAGAGAGACAGCATACAGTGGCCCAACATCTGCGACAGCATGCTCTGGCAGTCGCCATTGCTCACACAGCTAGGCATCGCAACCCTACCCGCCAACATTCTTGTCGACAATAACGGGAATATTATCTCCAGAAACCTCACCACTGTCGAACTGAAGGAAAAAATCAAGGAATTGCTTGACAAGAAAGAGACAAACTAGAATACGAGAGCATGCATGCTGCAGGTCAACTCTCTTTGTATCAAGCCATGTCCACCTTTTTGTACAAATCCAAAGCTTTTTCGTAGTCTATCCTTCCGGATAGTTTCACTTCCCTCAACAGGGAGGACGAGAGGGTCTTTGATCTCAGACCCTTGACCTTTCACCTCAGACCTTTGACCTTTCACTCCGCTATCACCCTTTTGGTGTAGCACCATCAGCACCCTATCGCAGGGATAGCGAAGCCCTTTTGAATACAACATGTAAGCATCCGTCATTCAAGTGTCACGCACCCTTGGCTTTACACTTTGCAAAACGCCAAAATCTTGCAGTTGCAAACACACTCGATTTCCCCTTTTCCCTTTTCCCCTTTTTCCTCTTTTCCTCTTTCTTTTATCATTCACAAAAAGCCCCTCTACAAGCTTCGATACTTGTGAGGGGCTTTTCTCGTAGTCTACCTTCTAATGTTGGAGGTCAACTTGCTGGCTACAGATCATGACACGTAGCGGTAGCAAATTCTTCATTCTTCATTCTTCATTCTTCATTTTTAGAAGGGTCCGTGTCCCATGCAACTGGTGGTTCCCAGTGCAGTCAGAGCCGCAGTGATGATGCTGGCTACTACTTGGAGGACTGCCCTCCAGAATTCTTTGTTCTTCATGGTGCTAGTTGAATTAGTTGATTAGAATGG
>JAIKWS010000086.1 GCA_024684515.1 Prevotella sp. | reverse complement strand
TGCGGACATCGCGCCAGCCGCTCCCCTCCCCTCCTCTTAGGGGAACTTTTGGAGCAGCGAGAGCAGAGCCAAACTAGTTTGAGCTATGCCGAGTCGCGACAAAAGTCAGCGAAGCTAACTGGTTAGGGGTGGGGTCTGACGGCCCGCAACGAGACGGCCCGCAACAAGACGCCCCGCAACGAGGGTGGTAACGCTAGGTGGTAACGCTAGGTGTAATAGATAGTTCTGCAGACCCACCCCGGCCCCATTCTTGGGCAAGCCAAGCGTACTAAAGAAACGGGTAGGCGAGCTTGCTCGGGAATGTGCCATCCGGCCATGACACTATCCTTGTTTAGCGAGATTACAGATTGTTCATAAGGATTTCAACCACACAGGTCGAAATTTTACATTAGTTACTTACACTAACTTTGCAGGCTCCATTCATGGAGAATTTACGCAGAATTCAAGGAGAATTTACGCAGAATTCAAGGAGAATTCAGGCAGAATTCTCAAAGAGGACTATTGGACCTGCTAAAGGAGGTCTATAAAGGGGGAGATGAGCTTCTGCGGATAGACAACTTTTGGATCGCAGTTAGGAAGGCGAAAAAGGGTACCTTGGGTTCATGTGCCAATGAACATATGTTCGAAGGCCAATGAACATATGTTCGAAGGCCAATGAACATATGTTCGTGAGCCAATGAACATATGTTCGTGAGCCAATGAACATATGTCCGTTGGAAGATGAACCTATTTGAGTGGTTGGATGAACAGGATAAAGGGGTGTCAACATTTATTGGCACCCCTTTGGTAGTTTATCTATTGATAGATTTTACTTCTGACGAGCAGTGATAACCTGTCCTTCAGTATGCTCGATGGTTACGAGTACGTAGACGGGTCTTGTCTCACCCCAGTCGTAAACAATCGAGATAGGCAGATAGATCTGGAAGGTACCAACGTTACCAGAGTTGTTCTCATACAGGTAGTAACCGCAGTTAACATCCCTGAATGTAGCGAAGTCATTGGTACGGCTTACTGTAGAAGCATCCTTCTCAGCAGCTGCATCAGGTGTGAACTTCAGCTTACTTGTAACATCCTTAATCAGAGGCCAAGCAGAAGCTGCAGCATGATCAGCGGCTGTCATAGCAGTTGTAGTGTGAGTATCCTTATTGTAAGCCACGTTAGCACCACCATTCAGGTTTGTCTTAGCATTCTCGAAGTCAGCCTTGATCTTCTTCACGCCATAGTAGTAGACATACTTCATAGTTGTTGAGCTAGCAATGAACTTGTAGTCACGCCAATCGATGAATGAAGCGAGATCTGTGAGATAGATACGAGTCTTGACAGTACCACCATCGACAGCATCCTTGATAATCTTTGGCTGCGATACATCAGCAGACAGAGGACGCAGGTAGCGGATGTCGAATGTGCGATAGCCATCGAGAGCGATTGGCAGACAAGACAGAGTACCTGGATCTGCGAAGATCATGTGAGTCGTGAAGGTCTCACCGGCTGCCAAGTTGTAGTGGTAGTCGTTGTTGAGCAGGTCACGTGCATAGTCGCGAGTACCATCCTCAACGCGCTTACCCTCGAACTTAACAATCTCATTTCTTTCAATTGCAAGAGTACCCTTAGCAGGAGTAATGCTTGACAATGTTACAACAGGCTGGTCATCGGCACTATAAGTGAAGGTACCATTTGCATTCTGCTTGGTTGCCATCAGCTCAAGTGAGAAGTGATTCTCGAGGTAGAGAGCATACTTAGCACCAGAAGCACCAGTAAGAACCTCCTTAGGAGCAGCGATTGCTGTGCCATCGGCAGCGCCATTACGTACATCGTAGCGGCTGGAGTTGAAGAACATCGGAGCCTCATTGTTGATAGTTGCACTCCAATCGAAGCCAGCTGCAGGTACGAACGAGAACTGGTTCTTCAGGAAGAATGCAGTAGCGTCGAAGTAGAAGTCGTCATCAGCCTGCAATGAGCTGTTAACAGTCTGAGTCTGTCCATAGACGTCAACGTTAGCGTGAACCTCATAGCGGAGCGTATCATTATCAGCGTGGTTAGTAGATTCCTTCTGGAACCAGTAACGATGGATACGATAAGACTGACCATCACCTTCATTTATCAGCTTGAATGTACCACGAGGATAAACCACACCCTTCAGGATGAACTTGATAGTTACGTCAGCAACCTCAGGTTTGCCGTCCTTAGGAGTCATAGTAGCATAAACCACATACTCAGTGCTTTCCTTTGGAGTATTATCAGCATTGTAGAACAACTTCTTAGCTGTAGCCTCCGTGAAGGTCCAAACCAAATTCTTGCCATCAGCGCTCTGCTGCAGGATGCTAGCATTGATAGGATCCTTAGCAGGCTTGAGATCAGCACCCAGCTTAGCAATAGCTGCGGTCATATCTTCCTTGTAGTTATCGAAGCTGAAGCTTGGGCCAACCTTCTTCTTAATAGAATCGGTGAATGCAACCCATGTGATAGAAGACTTGAAGTCGCCTGGGCACTGCAGAATGATAGCAGGAATCTCTACATTAACATTAACCTTATCGTTGGTGATGATGATTGAGATATAGCCATAAGCGAATGTCTTACCATCTGCCTGAAGCTCAACACGTACATTGGCAACCTTACCAACAGCGCTGTTATCCTTCTTGGCAACACCAATCTTCTGAGATTCATTGTTGAGAGTGAAGTATTCCTTATTGGTCAGGATAGTATACTTGAATTTGAAGCCACGATCCTCAGCATCCTTATGGCTCATGATCTCATCACAAGGAGTACCATTATGGATAACGATCTGAGTCAGGTCAACGGAGTCATTCTCATTGTTATAAGCAAGCTCATAAGAATATGTACCTCCAGCATTCTCAGTCTTCAACTCATCATAAACAGTGCGGAGGTGGAACTTCTGGTTGCCCTCTACGTGATCGACCTGGAAGTCATTGTTAGCAAGAATCAGCTGATCCAGATAAGAAGGAACGATAATAGCATAGTCAGAAGTCACAGTGTCCTTGCTGGCAACATCCTGATCATTACGTATTGCCTGCAGAGCAACAGTAGTAATCCAAGAGTAAGCCGTATTTCTACCTTCATACTTAGTAAGAGCGTTGTTAACATTCTCAGCATTATTAATCTTCAGGGCAACAGAAAGGATACCCTTGTTATCAACGCCAAGAACCTTTGCTACGTGAACACCAGCTTTCTCTTTATCCTCGTTACCACGAGTGATAATATTCTTACCAGTAACTTCGTCGAAATCGAAATTGTACTTAGTAATGTCAGCAGTAGAAGGATTCAGCCAGTACTTGGCAACGACATCAAACTGCTTGCTGGCAGTACCTGCTGTTTTCACTTCATCGATATCACCAGCGGTAGCAGTAGCAGCCTTGTATGTAAATGAATAAACGGGCTGTGGCTGGAGCAGGAGAGCACGAATCACGGGGAAGCCATAGAGGTAAGCAGCATCTGACTGATCACCAATCATGCCAATCTCTGGACGATAAACCAGACTTGTGATGTTCTTCGTCACGAACAGCTTAATGTTGTCGATTTTTGCCTGAACAGCAGCGAATGAATTCGAAACATAGGTACCGAGCTCGTTGATACGATTTGCCATGGTGACAAGCACAGCAGCAAGAGTATTGGCGCTAGAAGTAGCATTGGCACCAAGTTCTGGGAAGTCAACCAGAATGTTGTTAGCAATATTGTTCAGAGCAGCCTGGAGAGAACCCAGTTCAGTCTCGATAGTGGTAACGCGTGTGCCAAGACCATTGACAGAGGTATTAATCTGACCCATGGTCTGAGTGAGATTATCCACTACACCCTCAAGATCATTAAGATCAGAAGCCTTAGCGCACTGATTGACCAGATCCAGGAGAGAATTGTATTTCTCAGTAATCGTATTATTAATCACAGTATTGTTAGCTGCAATCTTCTCATCGATAGTAACACCAATCTGAGCAGCCAGAGCAGCATTTGACTCAGCGATCAGAGCCTCGATAGTAGCATTGTTAGCAGCGATGAGAGCCTTCACGTCAGCTTCGGTCTGGAAGCCAAGACCATTGACCCACTCCTGGATCTGCACCTTAGCAGCAGCCAGGTCTTCAGCGGTAGCATAGCTAGCCAGAGTCTCTGCCAGGAACTCTTTGGTCACCATGGTAGAAAGGATATTCTGCACAGACTCATCAAGACCATCAACCTGCTCATCCAGAGCAGAGATAGCCGCTGTGTTGATTTCAACCTGTGCAACAGCCTGCTCGAGAGAAGCCTTCACAGCAGCGAACTCGCTCTCCTTGAATTCATTGAAGTCAACGAGAGTCAGGTAGTTCTCACCTACATTAGCCAGAATCTTGGTCTCGAGGTCAGCCAGAGCAGTAGCGAGCTCACCCTTGCGAACAGCGTCAGCATAGAGTTCATCGAGCTTAGCGCTGAGCTCATCGATCTTCTTCACCTGCTCCTTGAGAGTAGCGACGTCACCATTCAGAGTAGAAACATTACCCTCCAAAGAAGTAACCTTGCCCTGCAGAGCAGCGATGTCATTCATGAGGGGCTTCAGGGCCTCGTTCACGCCTTCCTTCGTAGCGAGGGTAGCGAGAACAGTCTCGAACTCTTCCTTCGAAAGCTTAGCGTTGATAGCTGTATTCAGCTCAGCGACTTTCTTGTTCAGCTCGTCGATGATTTCGATCTTCACCTTAGCAGCAGCGGCAGCAGCCTCCTGGACGGCAACCTCCTGAGCATAGGTCTTCAACTCAGCGTTAGCCTTGTCGATGCGGCTCTGAGCCTCGTCGATGGCAGCCTGCTGAGCAGCAGTGATTTTATTCTCCAGGTCAGCCTTGGTGCTGTTCAGAGTGGCAGTCAGCGTGGCAGTAGCCTCGTCGATGCGCTTCTGAGCCTCAGCGACAGCAGCCTCGTCACCAGCGGTGATAGCAGCCTTCAGGTCGGTAGTAGCGGCATCGATGCGCTTCTGAGCCTCGTCGATGGCAGCCTGCTGAGCGGCAGAAATGCTAGCCTCGAGATTAGCCTTGGCATCAGCGATGGCCGTTGTGAGGTCAGCCTTAGCGGTTGCAAGGTCGTTGAGGGCCTTCGTGGCGTCTGCCTGAGCAGCAGCGATAGCCTGGTTGGCCGCTGACAAATCGCTGGTCAAGGTGGTCTTAGCACTCTCCAGCGCGTCTACCTGAGACTGCAACGTCTTAATCAACGCAGTATTTGCGTTGATATCGTCATCGTAGTCTTTACAAGACGAGAATACACCCATGGTAAGCACCACAAGTGCTCCCATTAGGAATTTACTCATTAATCTTTTTTTCATACGATTAAAATTAAAATTAGTAATAAAAATAAATTTGTTTAACGTTCTTTGTCTATCACTTCATTCACATTTCTCTATTGCGCCTCATGCATAGAGCCACAATTTGGGTGCAAATATAGGCATAAATCCGTAATCTTGCAAATAATTTTGAACATTTTTTTTGAAAAACGTAAAAAAATTACCTTTTGCAGGACTTTTCATGCCAAATTACCCATAGAGTATCGCCCGTTTAAGCCTTTGTTTCCTCCAGCTGGCGGGGTGCTGATACTTGTAGATACTAGCGTTTTGAACTACGTTTCTTACCATATATCTCCTTTCTTTTACGCAATTTGCGTGCAAAGATAGTTGTTTTCTTTTAAATAAGCAAATTTTTCGTTATTTTTTTTAGAATTCCGCACTCTTTGGCGTACGTGGGAAAGGAATGACGTCGCGTATGTTCTGCATGCCTGTCACAAAGAGTATGAGTCGCTCGAAGCCCAGTCCGAAGCCTGCGTGTGGGCAGCTGCCATACTTGCGTGTGTCGAGATACCACCACAGCTTGTCTGTCTCCATGTCGCGGCTGTTGATTTCCGCCATCAGCTTGTCGTAGTTCTCCTCACGTACCGATCCTCCGATAATCTCTCCTATCTGCGGGAAGAGCACATCGGTGCCCTGCATGGTAGGTCCTGGTGCCACAGCCCCGCGATATCCGATGCTGGACCCTGTGTCTGTTCCTGCCTGATTCTGCTTCATGTAGAACGCTTTGATGGCCGAGGGATAGTCGGTCATGATGACCGGCTTCTTGAAATGCTCCTCCACGAGGTAGCGCTCGTGCTCCGAGGCGAGGTCATCGCCCCACTGGCATGGGAACTCGAATTTCCTGCCATTCTTGATGGCTTCCTGCAGGATATTGATGCCTTCGGTATATGGCAGACGTACAAAGGTATCCTTGAGCACCCCTTCGAGTCGTGCCAGCAGCGTCTTGTCGATCATCTGATTGAGGAAGGCCAGGTCGTCCTTGCAATGTTCCAATGCCCATCGGACACAATACTTGATAAAGTCCTCTTCGAGGTCCATCAGTCCCTCCTGGTCGAGGAAGGCCACCTCGGGCTCTATCATCCAGAACTCAGCCAGATGTCGTGGTGTGTTGCTGTTCTCAGCCCGGAAAGTAGGTCCAAACGTATAGATGGCTCCTAGTGCCGTTGCCCCCAGCTCGCCTTCCAGCTGTCCCGATACGGTGAGGGAGGTCTGTTCTCCGAAGAAATCGTCATCATAGATGATACGTCCCTCGTCGTCCTTCTTCAGGTCATAGAGGTTTTTGGTAGTCACCTGGAACATATTCCCAGCCCCTTCACAGTCGGAGGCTGTGATCAGTGGTGTATGGAAATAGAAGAATCCATGCTCATGGAAATAGGTGTGGATGGCGATGGCCATATTGTGGCGTATGCGCATCACAGCCCCGAAAGTATTGGTACGCAAGCGCAGATGTGCATTCTTGCGCATGACCTCGAAGCTCTGTCCCTTCTTCTGCATGGGGTATGTATTGTCGCAGAGTCCGTAGATCACGATCTCCGTAGCCTGTATCTCAGACGGCTGTCCTGCTGCCGGGCTCTCCACGAGCGTACCCAGTACGGCGACACAGGCCCCCGTTGTCACATCCTTGAGAGACACCTCCCCCATCGTGCCCTTAACAGGCAGCTCCGGATCGACAACAATCTGAACGTTCTTGATGGTAGAGCCATCGTTGAGTGCAATGAAATCGACGGCCTTACTGCTACGATGCGTACGCACCCACCCTTTCACGCATACCTGCTGTCCATAGGTTGTGCTGTTCAGCACGTCAATAATTTTTGTCCTTTTCATTTCTAATATAAATATGCCAAAGCAGTCTTATTCGTATGATCCCATGCGGAGCCTGTCGACCTCCTCTTCAGTGAGGTAGCGCCAGTCGCCCCTTTTCAGTCCTCTCTTGGTGAGTCCGGCAAACTGCACCCTGTCGAGTTTTGTCACCTTATATCCTAGTGACTCGAAGATACGTCTCACGATGCGGTTCTTGCCCGAGTGGATCTCTATGCCCACCTGTTTCTTGTCGGTAGGCGATGCATACTGCACATCGTCTGCACGGATCTCTCCATCGTCGAGGGTGACGCCCTCTGCTATCTGCTGCAGATCGTGTGCCGTAGCGTTGCGATCGAGATAGACATGATATATTTTCTTCTTCAGATATTTGGGATGTGTGAGTTTCGAAGCCATATCGCCATCGTTGGTGAGCAGCAGCACGCCTGTGGTGTTACGGTCTAGGCGTCCCACAGGATAGATCCGCTCCGGGCATGCATCCTTGACCAGGTCCATGACGGTCTTACGCTGCTGTGGGTCGTCGCTGGTGGTGACATAGTCCTTTGGCTTGTTCAGCAGCACGTACACCTTCTTCTCCAGCGATACCGGCTCCTCGTGGAAGCGCACCTCGTCCGTTCTCATCACCTTGGTACCCAGTTCGGTGACCACCTGTCCATTGACGGAAACCACACCAGCCTGTATGAACTCATCCGCCTCACGACGGCTGCAGACGCCGGCATTGGCCAGGAACTTATTCAGGCGGATAGGCTCATTGGGGTCGAAATTCTGCTCCCTGTACTCGATACGCTTCTTCTGCGAATACTTGGCATTGGGATCGTAGTCAGCCGTATGCTGCCTGCGTGGTTTCTGTCCCTGCTGTCCATAGGGCTTATAGGGAGCATAGCCCCTGTTGTTGTTGTAAGAGCGCTGTCCATAGCCACCCTGCTGCTGACGATACTGTCCCTGTCCATAGCGTGGACGCTGCTGGTAGCCCTGCTGTGGGTCCCCCTCCTGATTGTAGCGTTGACGTGGCTGATAGCCCTGCTGTGGGTCCCCCTCCTGATTGTAGCGAGGACGTGGCTGGTAGCCCTGCTGTGGGTCACCCTCCTGGTTGTAGCGAGGACGATAGCCGCCCTGCTGACGTGACTGATAGCCCTGCTGGCGTGACTGTCCATAGCCCCCACCATTATTATTATAATTGGTACGCGCACGATAGGGACGCTGCGGAGCTCCCCCTTGCAGAGAGGCACCAAATCCCTCGGGACGGAAAGCCCCCTCGTCGCTATTATAGGATCTACGGTTGTACGACGGACGCTCGTACGAGCTGTCTGTCGACCTTGGAGTAGTATGAATACGTGGTCTTGGAGAGCGTCCTACGGGACGAAAGTCTTTCTGTGAGCCTTCACGGCTAGCTCCCTGTTCTTCATGGAGCTGATCCTGAGTCTTTTCGTTTTCTGATTCCATAATTTTAATACTGTGTTAATTTCAGCCTCGCGGCTAGTGTTTTCTAATTGTTGAAATTCTGTCTGTAAAAAAGCTGTGTTAATTTATACTATACACCTGTATATGAAACTGGTGTAATCTGTTCCAGTTCTGCCTTCACCTGCGGTGAGACGTTCAGGGTCTGTATGAATGTCCTTATCGACTCCTGTGTAATCTTTTCATTTGTTCGTGTGAGTTGCTTCAGTGTCTCGTAAGGATTGGGATAGCCCTCACGACGCAAGATGGTCTGGATGGCCTCCGCCACCACGGGCCATGTATTGTCGAGGTCCTGCTGCAGCTTCTCCTCGTTGAGTATGAGCTTGCGCAAGCCTTTCAGTGTGCTCTGGAAAGCGATGAGTGCATGCCCAAGTGGAACGCCAACGTTGCGCAGCACGGTAGAATCGGTGAGGTCACGCTGCAGGCGGCTGACCGGCAGCTTCTGTGCCAGGAACGCCAGCACGGCATTTGCCATTCCCAGGTTGCCCTCTGAGTTCTCATAGTCGATGGGGTTCACCTTATGGGGCATGGCACTGGAGCCTACCTCACCCGCCTTGATACGCTGCTTGAAGTAGTCCATCGATATATAGAGCCAGAAGTCGCGATCCAGATCGATGACAATCGTATTGATGCGACGCAGTGCATCAAGCAAAGCGGCCAGATGGTCGTAGTTGGATATCTGTGTAGTGTATTGTTCACGTTCCAGTCCGAGATAGTCGGCAACGAAATGGTCAGCAAACAGTTTCCAGTCGATGGCCGGATAGGCCACATGATGGGCATTGAAATTGCCCGTGGCACCCCCGAACTTTGCCGTAAAGGGACATTCCTTCAGGGTACGCAACTGCTCCTCGAGCCTATAGACATACACCATGACTTCCTTTCCCAGCCGTGTGGGCGATGCCGGCTGTCCGTGTGTGCGGGCCAGCATCGGCACGTTGCGCCATTCCTGAGCATAGTCGTTGAGCTGCTCTATCAGCTCTTCCAGCAGGGGGATATACACCTCCTCGACAGCCTCTTTCAGGGACAGGGGGACGGAGGTATTGTTGATATCCTGCGAGGTTAGTCCGAAATGCACGAAGTTCTTGTAGCCCTCCATGGCACCAGGGGCGAGACAGGAGGACTGGGCAGCCAGGAGGTCGAAACGCTCCTTGATGAAATACTCCACAGCCTTGACATCGTGATTGGTGATGGCCTCAATGTCCTTCACACGCTGTGCATCCTCAGGTGTCATCTTACGGTAGATGTCACGCAGCGTCTCAAACAGCTCATGCGGGAAGGTTGCCAGCTGAGGCAGCGGCAACTCACAGAGTGCGATAAAATATTCGATTTCCACCCGTACGCGATATCGTACAAGTGCATATTCCGAAAAATACTCGGACAAGGGGGCTGTCTTTCCACGGTAGCGGCCGTCAATAGGCGAAACGGCTGTAAGTGCTGTTAGTTCCATCTTTTGTCTTTCAAACAAATTGTTGCGGCATTGCCGCAACACACAATATTTATTCCGATGTGGGCGTTGACGGATTCGAACCGCCGACCCTCTGCTTGTAAGGCAGATGCTCTAAACCAACTGAGCTAAACGCCCCTAGCTTTCTGCTAAGCGGGTGCAAAGGTAGTGAGAAAAATACAATCCACCAAATTTTTTCCAAGTTTTTTTCATCTGAAAAGGAAAAAAAGAGTTACAAACGACGAAAAGAGGTCAACAACGGGAGGAAAGGCCACGAAACATCAAAAAATCAGCATCATCCACAAAAAACGCGTCCTTTCTTTTGGTCATCTCATCTTTATTTAATAATTTTGCACCCGTTATAGTAATGAAACGGGAATAATAGATAATGAGAAGATTTCTTCTGCTGCTGACAATAGCCTATGCCACTGTATCCTTCGCCATGCCCGAAGGAGAAAATGCCAACGACACGCTGCCTACCTTCTGGAAGCAACAGGCACCTGCTGAATGGCCTACGCTGGAGAAGGCCGCTCTGACGATGACGGATGCCTTCAAGCACCTGGACCTCTCGCTGACAATGGGCAGCACGGGCATTGGCTTTGACGTCTCCATGCCACTCAACAACACCTTTGCCCTCAGGGCTGGCTATGCCTTTATGCCCCACTTCAAGCAGGCCATGCATTTTGGTGTGGATGTAGGTGACAATCCTGCTGAGAGCCAGTCGAAATTCGAACGTCTCTCCGGCATGCTGGAGGACCTCATGGGCTATAAGGTGGACAACGAAGTCATCATGGATGGCATGCCAACCTACTGGAACTGGAAGCTGATGGTAGACATCAAGCCGTTTCGTAATAAGCACTGGCACATCACAGCTGGCGTCTATGGTGGCAACAGACAGGTTGGCAAAGCCGTGAACACGATAAAGGACATGCCCTCGCTGGTTGCCGTCAACGTGTATAATCAATTGTATTATAAAGCCGCCAACGACCTGCCTATCATCAACCTGAACGGCTCGGATATCTATCTCAACGACCCATCGAGCCAGATTGACCTGAAGAGCAAGTTCCTCAGCTACGGACAGATGAGCATCCACATTGGCGACTATACGGAAGATGTGCTCTACGAAGAGGATGTCGTTTCACCCTACGACCAGTTCATAGGCGATGACTATTATGCTGAAGGAGACATCATACACCACAAGGGAGACGTGATGATAGCCAAAGGATCGCCATATAGAATGGTACCTGACGAGAACGCGATGGTGAAAGCCTTTGTCTACGCCAATCGTTATAAGCCTTACCTCGGCTTTGGCTATGGCGGACAACTGTTCAAGAACGACGATAGCTGGCAAATATCCTTCGACTGCGGAGCCATGTTCTGGGGAGGAACACCCGAGGTGGTAACCCACGATGGCACTGACCTGGTGAACGATGTCAAGAATGTACGCGGAAAAGTAGGTGACTATATCAACATCATCAATCATTTCAAGGCGTTTCCCGTACTCAATATCCGCATCACCAAGCGCATCTTCTAGCCTATCCAGGGACGAACAGGTAGGATTCGGAAAAAAAGCCTCCCCATCACCCTCATTGAGAATTCTGCCAGAATTCGACTCGGATTCTGCCTGAAATCTCCTTGTAACTCATCGAAAGGAGCTATAAGTCGATACACTCATCGTCTTCCTTCGCCTCACTCTCCTTTCACTCTCGCTCTAGCCATACTCCGACAGGAGCCTAGAAGCAGGCTAGAAGGAGGCTAGAAGGAGGCTAGAAGGAGGCTAGAAGCAGGCTAGAAGCAGGCTAGAAGCAGGCTAGAAGCAGCCTAGAAGGAGGCTAGAAGCAGGCTAGAAGGAGCCTAGAAGGAGCCTAGAAGCAGGCTAGAAGCAGGCTAGAAGGAGGTCATTCTCTTTTTCCCAGTGGTTACCCACATACCCACTTACCCACCTAGGACAGGAAGTTTTGTTTGAAGGTAGGAGGACTATGATACAGAAGTAAGACACTACACAGAGCGTCACATCCATGCAATTCAGCCAAGCTCCATCCATCATAACAACCATCCTGCTGACAGAGCGCTTGTCAGCAGGATTTCTCAAACTAGCAAGATAAAGAATCCCAACATTTCTGTCCAGCGATATTTCCTGGATAGCCACAGAGATTTTTTACTCTGCCTGTGGGATTATTTTTCCCGCCTTGGGAATATTTTTTCCCTGCCTAGGAAAATATTTTTCCCGCCTTGGGAAAAAAACTGTCACAAGACCCACAAGTTTGGCAGAGGAAAGCAAATCTCTTTCAGACGGTAAATATTTCTGACAAGAGTACAGCAAGCAGACAACTTATATGGAACAAGACATTTAGCTAGTCATCAGCAAAAAACAGGATTTTCGCAATAGACCTACGAGGGAGACGACGAGAACTATCCTACGAAAAACGTCATTGTCACAGTTTTTCAGAAAACGCTCTAATGAGAACGGGCGATGACACCTCTGACTCATGGCTAGTCTGATTAATAAGGAGGAAAATGCTAGCCACAGATGTACTTCGTCAAAAAAAACATTTCACCCTAACGCTCAGTTCGTGAGCATTAGGGTGAAAATATAGACAAGAGCGTGCTGCTGCTATTTCACGACAATCTTCCGTCCTCCGGCAATATAGAGCCCGCGAGGTATGCCTGCTGTGCTCGTTGCCTGCGCACGAACGAGGCGACCTGTCAGGGTGTAGATATCTACAGGAGCATCAAAGACTCGGACAGAAGCAATGGAACTAGGCACATTGACAATCAGCTTGCCACCAATATAGACAAAACTATAGTTCTGTGCCTCTCCTCCCTGTATGGTGATGTCATAGACACCCGGCTCGCTCTCTTCAGTAGCTGTCGTAGATGCCGTAGGTGCCACCGTGAACACCGAAGGATCATCACCATTGCGGAATCCCTCGTAGACGATAGCAAAATCGGGATTGGGCTGTCCCTGCTCACGCTCGTAGTTAGCTACCGATGCCTTCAACTGAGCTTTCGTAATCGTCAACGTGCCATTGACAAGCTTCAGGTTGGGATAGTCGACAGTGCCCACCGAGATCACAATAGGATAGGTGCCTGCTGGCGAGCTGCTGGTAGCCTCGCAAGTAACCACAGGCTCACCCTCTAGTTCACCGCCACTGACGGTATAAAGCAGCTGAGGCACATTGTCGCCATAGACCATCGTGGCATCAGTTGCCATAATCACAATCTCGTCAGCCTGTAAGATGATGAGACGTCCTGATTTGTAGGTAATATCATAATTCTCAGCCTCTGCACCACTGACCATCACCTCATACTCTCCTGGCGTATTGTCGACAGGCGCAGTAGTAGAGAACACAGGCTGGCTCGTGAGCACAGCTTCTGTCTCTTCCAGTTTGAAACCCTCGAAGGAGGCCTTGAACTCAGGACGCTCCTCATCTTGCTTCATGGTATATGAACCAGCGGAGATGACGAGTGGTGCCTTGGTGATTGTCAGCGTACCATTGACGAGTTTCACATTGGGATAATCGACAGTGCCTAAAGAGAGAACGATAGGATAAGTGCCTGCAGGTGAGCTGCTGGTGGCCTCACAGGATATAGCAGGCACACCCTCTAGTTCGCCACCGCTCACGCTATAAAGCAACTCAGGCACGTCATCGCCATAGACCATCGTAGCATCAGCGGCAACAATCACTATCTCATCAGCCTGCAGAATAGTGAGACGGCCGGCCTTATAGGTGATGTCATAGTTAGCAGCCTCGGCACCACTCACCAGAACCTCATATACTCCTGGCGTGTTATCGTCGGGAGCTGTGGTCGTGAGCACAGGCTGGCTCGTGAGTACCGCTTCTGTCTCACCCAGCTTGAAACCTTCGAAAGAGGCCTTGAACTCAGGACGTTCCTCATTCTGCTTCATGGAATAGGTACCTGCAGAGATGACCAGGGGAGCCTTTGTCACCGTTAACTTGCCATCCACGAATACCAGATTGGGATAGTCGAGAGTGCCACGGCTCACCGTAATAGCATATTCACCAGGCAGCGACGATTCCGTCACATCACAATGCAACGCTGGCTGTCCTTCGAGCGTACCACCTTCTACAACCCATGTCAATTGCGGAACAGCATCGCCATATACCTTTGTCATACTTGTTGCAGTCACCGTGATAGGATCAGCCTCAAGGATGGTAAGCGTACCATTTACATGACTGACAGCATAATTGGCCGCCTCAGTGCCAGACACAACAATCTGATAGACACCTGGCGTCTTGTCTTGCGGAACATCGCAGGTCAAAGCCGGCTGTGAAGATAGCACAGCAGCTGTCTCACCAAGCTTAAAGCCCGCATAATCGATGGCAAACTGAGGCAGTGGCTCATTCTGCTTGATGGTATAGCTTTGGGCGGTGACGGTGAGAGGTGCAGGAGTAATGGTCAGCGTACCATTAACGCCAGTAAACGAGCGATTGGTTGACGTACCCTTCTCTACCACAATGGGATAGGTACCCACGGGAGAGGACTGGGTAGCAGCACAGCTGATAGCAGGCTGTCCCTTCAACGTACCTTCAACATCGTATTCGAAGGTGGGATTGGCATCACCATACTCACGAGTATAGCTACGGGCTGTGACCGTCACGCGGTCAGCAGCAATTAGTGCATCATATTCTGCCTGGCTGACCAGTGTTATCTCATCAGGAGAGCCAGCAGGCACGACAAGATAGGAGGAATTCTGAGGCAGGTACTTCAGGCTAGACTTGACAAAGCCCAGCTTCCCCTGGGAAGTAACTCCCAGCAGGCGCATGGTGTTAGCATCATACTTGGTGGCATTAAAATGATAGGATGACTCCGTGATATGGCTATAGCCAGAATTATCGAAATAATTGCCAATAAGTATATTACCAGAAGGTATTGATGTATCAGCAGTCTCCAGATTCAGACGATTGGACGAAGCATCAGCACCGACACATTCTATGATAACAGGAGTCGTAGCAGCTACCTTTCCTTCCAAAGGCTGCCAGACGGCATACTCCCCATCGAGCTTTGTCACGATATGGGCCTTCATCCCCGATGAGGCAAACGTATAGGGAAACGCATAGTAGGAAGCCCTGTAATACTTGCCGCCAACAGCAACCTCACCTTTCACACCGAGGTAGTTTGAGTCGTCAGTAGCTGACACAGGAAAGAACTGCCAATGACGATAGACGTCACCCCCACCACCAATGTTGTTGGAAGTAGACAGACGACCCTCATTACCTGTCCATTGCTCGTCAAAAAGATAAACCGTCACTCCAGACACAGATGCCGAGCAGAAATAGGTCTGATGGGTGGCATTTGCCTGTGTAATAGTCAGATAGCGACCTGTGGTAGCATGCACATCTGTACCCTGTGCTTTCAGATTATACTGATTTCCGCCACAGTTCTCTACAAAAACCACAGACCCTGGGTCGCTACAGACACGGTCAAAAGGCTTGACAGACATCATGGCATCGAGGTCATAAGTCGTAGTGGTATAATTTGCACCCTTGGACTTGTTGTCAATCATGATGATATAGCGTTCGGACTTAAAATTCCGAGCTCTATAATAGCCATTTCCATTCAGCTGTGCCAACACGGGTGAGACAAACGCTGCAAAAAGAAAGAAGAATAGAAGTCTTTTCATTACAAAATTGTTTTTAACCGAAAACCTGCCTTGCAAAACTCCTTCATACAAAAGGCGAATTGCAAGACAGGTTAATAATCACATCAAACACATGCGAGCAATTACTCTGCAATGCAGATGCTCACGCGGTTCTTGTCATTTTCTGCAAATGGCTGCTCAGTATCACCCTTGCTATCAGTAATGATGCGAGCGGGATCAATCTTATACTGCTTCACCAGACGATCGGTAACGACCTTGGCACGATTCTTACCCAGGCGCTCGTTGATCTGTGCATTACCTGTACCCTTGTCAGCATAGCCAGTAATGGTAACCTTTGCATTAGGATTAGCATTCAGGTAATTAACAACGTCAACAATCTTCTGTGTCTCGGTAGGATCGATACGCGAGCTATTGATGGTGAAGAACACGTCGCGACGCAGAGGCTCAGCCTTCTTCTCGACCTCAACAATCTTGTCGATGTAAACAGGCTTCTCCACAACCTTCT
Organism: Prevotella sp.; assembly: GCA_024684515.1. Taxonomy (GTDB): domain Bacteria; phylum Bacteroidota; class Bacteroidia; order Bacteroidales; family Bacteroidaceae; genus Prevotella. Next base: position 52,986 of record JAIKWS010000086.1, on the reverse strand, counting down.
CAACGACCTTCTCAACGATGCGGGGCTCACAACCCTTAACCTGACGAGTGGTGTAGGTAGGACCAAGATTGATCTTCACACCTGCCAGTGCGTTGAAATACCAGTCAGCATTACGTGCCTTCTTAGAGTTGTAACGATCGCTCAGCGTATTAGCATTCACCTCAAGACCAATGCTCACCTTATCACTCAGGCGGAAGTCACCAGTCAGACCTGCCTGTGCCACGAAACGAGGCTTAGTGCCATCCCAGAGATAAGTCATGGGAGCATTGTCGGTAGAGAAGGCATGACGAGCCTTGATCTGAGCAGCTGCAGTAGCAGCCTCGTCGTTGTCAAAGGCAATATTAGCGCCAACGCCAACAAACAGGCCCAGGTTGAACACACGCTGAGGATTAAATCCATAGAAGAGGTTAGACAGATTAGCCGTCAGGTCAATAGTAGGAGCAACATACTTCCACTTCCAGCTGAACTCACCACCGTCATTCTCATAGTCGGAACCACCTTTCGACTGCCAGGCATTGACAGCTAAGCGAGCACCGAACACCTTGTCAAACTGATAACCGACAGCCACCTGTGCGTTGTAAGATAACATATCGCTAAACGACAATTCACCTAGGGTGTACTGTCCACCCAGTGGCTGTACCTGCACATACCAGTGTGGATTGAAGACATACTCCGTCTTCATCTCTGGTTCCTGTGCCGATGCTGAGACGAAGCCCAGCATCAGCAAGCAGGAAAGTATTGATTTCTTTATATTCATAATTGTCAATTCTCCTTTTCTGTGATAGATGTTACTCGTTAACCATTACATAGAATCTGCTCACGACCACCTTACCGGCATAGTCGACAGCTGAGTACAGGATCTCATAGGTGTAACCTGCCTTTGCTGTGAATTCCATGAATCCATTGTAACCACCATCGATGACCTGCTTGAAGCCCTTCTGCGTGTTGGCCTCATCAAGGAGGCTCTTGCAAGTAGAGTCACCATCCTTTGCGCTGGCACCGTCCTTAGAAACGTTAGTCACTGCAAGGAACTTCTTGAATGCGGGTGACAGGATCTCTGCATTGAAGGTGGTAGGCAGCAGGTACATCTTACCTGCGCTTACATGAGCAGGATAGTTAGCAGACTCGCTCAGACGAGCATAGCTGCCATTAGCCTTCACCAGAATCTGAGGCTGCATGAACCTGTTGGGGTTGAAATAGTGACCATAGCGATCGTTGATCTCGTCGAGGAAGCTCTGGAGCGTCCTGCTAATCTTCGATGAGAGAGAGTCAACGCTAATGGTATTATACTGAGCGAACCAACTGTTGAGGTCGTCAACCAGGCCCTGGATATCCTCAGCATCAATATTGGAATCAGGACCAAGGGTCACGATTGAAGAAAGATTGAAGGTTGCATCCTCAGTCTTGGTAACGCCATTCTTGGTTACGGTAACCAGAAGGGTTATAGACATTGTAGAAGCATCAAAGTTCTTCAGCTCAAGATGAGTAATCTCGTACTTTGCGAGAGATGGGAACTTGTCAGTAATCTCATTGAGGAAGTGGTCAGCAATCTCATGAATGATACCGAGACCAGGAACACCATTGTAGTCGTCTGCGTCCTTAGCGAAAGCATAGGAGAGAGGCTTCACGGCAGCTGCGGCGATAGAATACTGAGAGACGAGGCTACGAGTGCCAAGATCGTCAGTCCAAGTAGTCTTCACGGCTTTTGCCTCGATAACAGAAGAAATACCCTCATAAATAGAAGACATGATTCTGGTAACATTGATACCATTCTTATAGTTACGAATATCGTCCACGATATCCTTGGCAGCATCGACATCGAACTTCAGAGATTCAGCATTGCCGAGATCCTCAGCCTTCAGAGTAGCCTTTGCCTCATAGAAGCCGTTCTCGCTCTGGCTAGCTACACCTGCGCGTGTATAACCAAAGGTAAGAAGATGATCGCTCTTGGCAAGGTTGCTCAGAGAGAAAGCAGAAACCTCATTGCGGCTATTGATCAGGTCAAACTGCGTATCCGTGAAGTCACGGTTGGTGGGATTCACCGTCAGGTAGAGTGTACCAGCGTTACCTTCGCTCGTGGTACCATCATTTTCCATCTTCGAAACGATATTCTGATTACCAGCCATCGTGAATGGAGTAATGCCGCCAATGATATCGATATCCTCCTGAGTGAGCTTATGCTTTGTGTCGCTCTCATCGATGTCCAGTGCATAATATGCGGGACGCATTGTTGGGAACTCTATTCCCCAATCATCAAGTTGTCCATAATAGGTAAGAAGAACGTTAGAACGAATGTCAACAGGAAGCGAGAAACTTCCAAACATTGGGTTGTAGGTACCATTGATTTCAATACCGGTGATGAACTTAGCCATCACATTGTTCAGGACACCAGTCAGTTTTGCAATAGCATCGGCATTTGCATTGATGCTCTCGACGGCTTCATCAAGACGAGACTGCAAATCGCCGACTTTATTCAACAGTTCGCTGACATCACCCTTCAAGCCAGTAACATCACCCTGCAAGTCGCTCACATCACCCTGCAAGTCGCTAACATCACCCTGCAAGTCGCTCACATCACCCTGCAAGTCGCTAACAGCACCCGTCAGGCTTACGACAACGACTTCCAATCCGGTAACCTGGAGATCCAGCTCACCAACAGCAGTAACGAGTCCACTAATGGTCTCCAGCATTTCACGATGGAGAGCGTCAGCAGCGAGACTGTCGGCGAATGCCTTCTCCTTCATTGCCTTAAGCTCGTCAGAGATCTCATTCAGATTATCAGTCATGATGCTGAAATCGCCCTCGAGATCGCTCAGGCGACCTTCGATAGCAGAATAGCTCTCCTGGAGCTTTGCAATAAGGATAGCATTTGCTTCAGCCTTGGCCTTTGCATCGTTAGCCGTTTCGCGTACCTTGTCAAGGTCCTCACCCAGCTTGACAATGTTGCTGCTCAGAGCATCAACAGAAGCCTTCAGACCTTCAATCTCCAACTTGTTGGCGTCAGCCAGATCCTTGGCCTGCTGTGCAAGGCTCTTGGCTTCGCTAATCTTGGTATTCACCTCAATCAGAGCCTTGTTGATATGGTCATTGATGATATCAGCACCCTTGCCATCCTTCAGATACTGCTCGATAATGGGATCCAGGAAATAGGTATTGAGGGCATTGATCAGAGCCTGGTCACCTTTCTCAAGAAGTTCGATAATGGTCTGGCCTACTGCTTCCTTGGTAATGAAATCCTTCAGCTTTTCAGTAAACAGCTGATCGATCTCAGTCTTGGTGTAGTAGTTCTTGATCATGGCATCAATCTCTTCCTTGGTGTAATATTTACCAAACATAGCCTCCAGCTGTTCCTTGGTGTAGAACATGCTGTCAATCTGCTCCTTGGTATAATACTTGGCAAAGAGAGCATCGATTTCAGCCTTCGTGTAGCACTGCTCGAAAGCTGCCTTGATTTTCTCATCAACCTGAGCCTTGGTATAATAGATGTTTCCAAGACCATCCTTGAAGGTATTAAACTCAGAAATGGTGAGATAAGTCTTCTCTACAAGCTCGCGGAAGGATGCACATGTAGCCTTACAGTTGGTAATCTCAGTACTCAACGCACTAATCTGCCCCTCCAGAAGCTGCTTCTGAGCCTCAAGAGCTGCCTTCAAATCATTCAGTTTTCCTTCCAAGTTTACGACTTTCTCATCATCGTAGTCCTTACAAGAAACCATCGAGCCCGTGAAGCCCACAAAAAGGGCTGCCAAGAGCAATCCATTAATAAATTTCTTTTTCATGAACATTAAAATTTATAATATTAATACTTACAATATATGCAAAATCGGGGCAAAGTTAAGCATTTTTTCACAACTAGACAAGAAAAAATCAATTTTTCTTTCAAAAAATACATATATTCCTACCATATTTTACAAAAATCATTATAGAAAAGCAATTTTAATAAAGTTTAAACATATATAGAGCCTGATGATAAAGAAATCAACCTAGTAGTTGCTCGATATCACGCTGCTCCAGGATGCACAATATCGGTCGCCCATCTGGCGTGTAATTGGCATTGGAACAGGAGAAGAGTTCGTTAACCACACGTTCCATCTCTGCATTCGAAAGAACCTGTCCATAAACGATAGCCGTATTACGTGCCATCCCAAGTGCCAGCGACGTATGCAGTTCTTCATCGCTGCTGACGCCACGAGAGGCTGCATCGGTAACGATATTCCTGAGCAGGGAACCGGGATCCACTCCTTCCAGGCCTGCCGGTATGCCACCAATGGCATAGCTGCCACCACCCAAGTCGCTAATATCAAACCCCATAACCGAGAGATCAGGCAGGAAGCGCTGCATCATGACATTGTCTGACGGCGAGAACTGCACCATCTCGGGGAATAAAAGCCTCTGTATATTATGCTGCCCCCGGGAGAAACGTTCCATGTTACGTTCGAAGCAGATGCGCACATCCGCACGATGCTGGTCGATAATCATCAGTCCCGACTTGACTGCCGTCATGATATACTGCCCCTTGTATTGATAGTGAGTGGGAGACATCTCAGCTATGACAGGGGCAGGCTCATCATCGAACAGCGATGGAGACTGTACCTCAGCATGAGTCTTCGTTGCAGCCAGCATTTCCAACACGTCTTCACTCGACATGCTTCTAGCCCGACCAGGAGATGGAGTATCAAAAGGATTATAAGATGGCGAATATTGAACCTGAGGCACTCGTGTCACATCTTTTTGAGGGTCCAAAACAGGTATATCCGGACGTCCCTCAACGTCAAAATCGATGGTGGGCACCTCGCAGAACCTGCCTATCGCATCTTTTACTGCGGCAGAGAGGATCTGGAAGATACTTTGTTCGTTCTCAAATTTTATTTCCGTCTTCGTAGGATGGATATTGACGTCGACATCTGCAGGACTAACATCAAAGTAGATAAAATAGGTAGGCAACATCCCCTCGGGTACCAATCGCTCGAAGGCAGTAACCACCGCACGATGGAAATAGGGATGCCTCATATAACGGCCATTGGCAAAGAAATACTCCTGTGATCCTTTCTTCCTGGCTGTCTCGGGCTTACCAACAAATCCCGTGATGCGGCACAGCGGGGTGTCGACCTCCACAGGCAACAGTCCCTGGCTCAGTTTCTTTCCGAAGACATCTACGATCCGCTGCCGCAAGGAACCAGCTCGCAAGTTCAGAAGTTCCTGCTGATTGCTGTAAAAAATAAAATTAACGTTTGGATAAACCAGCACGATACGTTCGAATGCCGTAAGAATATTATTCAACTCCGTAGCATTAGTCTTCAAGAACTTCCGACGTGCAGGAACATTAAAGAATAGATTATCCACACGGAAATTGCACCCTACAGGACATGCCACCGGTTCCTGAGCAACCACACGTGACCCCTGCAATGTCAGACAGGTGCCAATCTCATCATCTGCCGTACGAGTTGTCAACACCACTTGTGAGACAGCAGCTATGGATGGCAAGGCTTCCCCCCGGAAGCCCATCGTATGCAATGCGAAGAGGTCATCAGCCTGACGTATCTTCGAAGTAGCATGGCGTTCAAAAGCCAGACGGGCATCCGTCTCAGACATCCCGCAACCATCGTCTATTACCTGTATCGAAGTCCTCCCAGCGTCCACCACCATAACACGTATGTTGCTGGCACCGGCGTCAATAGCATTTTCCATCAGTTCCTTGATGACGGATGCTGGTCGCTGGATGACCTCACCAGCCGCAATCTGGTTGGCTACAGAATCAGGAAGAAGTTGTATAATATCTGACATTTTTCTGAAAAATAGGATTATTTCGTAAAGACGAGAAGCAACAGAGCAGCCAGCAGTATGACCACGACCGACAATATCATAGGTATACTGAACGAGAATCCCTGTCTACGATGCTGGCGCTGACATGATACGAACGTGCCTTTCAAGTTGCCGGGAACACAAGCATCCTGTCCCTGACGCGCATGTTGTACAACTTCGGACAAACGTTCCTTTCGTTCATCAATATATATTGGTTTATGGTTAAAGGTCCGCGGTTTCCTCATCTTCTTTCTTTTTCCCTCTCCATACAAAGATATCCTCTTTTGAGACAGGCCGCACATAATCATACCACTCAAAGCCATCAAGATAACGCTTGGCCGGAGGTATCTGCGACATGGGATACATCGTTCCATCAGCCTTTGGCATCCATATCCTACTCAGCTTGCCTATACTATCCATAAACATTCGCAGCTCGTTGGTTTCCACATAAACCAAGCCAACGAAGCTGCTATCAGCCTTGTCCTCAGGATAGTAGATAGTCACCACATTTTCCTTCGCCTGTGCCTCATGGATATGGCCTTCTGTAAAAAAAGCGAACATTTCTTTTGATGAAACCTGATTATAGCATTTCTCCTCCGTCAATTGCTCTATAGAGAAAGCATTCCCGATGACGTGGGCATGATCAATTACAGAGTCCTTCATAAACACCTGTATCACATCGCCTAACAGCTGTTGGTTCATATTCCATGTAATCGGATCCGTATACATCGTCATACATGAATCGAGAGACGAATAGACCAGAGAATCGCACACGGCCTGTAAATCAGTACGGTACGCGCGTACCTTATTATACGCGTGTAGGACGCGATAGACCGAGTCTGTCTCAAGGTTAAACGAGAACACCTTGATCGTGTCTGCATGCATGAACAGCGAGTCAGGCTGCGAATAGTCTATAGCCAAGGCATTTTCCGTACACATAGCATAACCAATGCTATCCTCATAATGTCCATAGTCACACTTCAGGATACTTTTGTTGACTGTATCCGTAAAGACGACATTAACGAACGCTTCGCTGATACCTGTCTTGCCATTATGCCACAGGCTATCTCCGACAAGCGTCTTCCCCTGATTATCCAGCCGTGACCGGTTGAGCAGTTCCGCTTCTTCGGTCACCGTATTATAAAAGCCCAGCTCTGAGTATATATGGCTATTGCCAGAATTTATGTCTGACGGTCCCACGATATGCGCTTTCTTCACGCGTGTATCATAGTAGAGAGAATCGGTGGTAAGCAGGAACTGCTTGTCAGACATTTTCACATCATAATAGAAAATAGCCATCTTGGTATCAGTGTGATACTCGCCCCAATCACTTGTCAGCGTTGTCCCATTGTCCACAAGACGTCCCCCATTCTGGAAATAGCCTTGGTTCCATATACGGTCATAATAAAGTTCATCTGTATACAATGTCGTAGTCCTATTACGAAGGACCACATTGTCACGAGCCTCCATCATCTGCTGGTTACCATCATAATAGCCCTGGTCGCTGGTCAGTGACAGCGTATCCCCCTGTACCATCCGCACATTCCCCCACGCCTCAAACGAATTGCTCGTCTCAAAGAAGTTGGCACTATCACAATACAGGCGTGCCCCATCATGTTCGAACTGTACGGAACCTATCAGCACTTGTGCATCGTTGTTGCGCCAGCGATCATAGCGCAACTCATCAGCATGGATAAGGTAAACCCTCTTTGAATCATTATTCGCCGGAGGAGCCTGGCGCTGTGGCTGTGGAAGCGCGAGGGCATAACTAACGACAAGCAGACATAGCACACACAGAAGCACCGTTATGATGCTTCTGTGTGTACTGTGTATGTTTGTCGCTGGTCGTTTCATCGTATCCACCCCTCATACTCAAAGCTACAGTCACGATACTGGTCATTGAGTCTAACGTATGTACTCTTGATTTTGTTGACTACCCAGTCATGCAGGAAGTCACTTCGCCGTTTCTCCAGGACGACCTCCTTCATTGTCTGGAAATCCTCGGTGACACTTGCGCGATGACCAGGAATCCTGTTCTTCAGTTTGGCAATAGCACAAATCGTTTTCCCTCGCTCATTTATCATCGTAAAAGGTGCCGTGATCTGTCCCACCTGCAAAGTATCTATTGCCCGGGCCACCTCTGTTGGCAGTTCCTGCATCTCAAAGCGTGAAGACTTCAGCTGTCCATCCTCACTCTTATTGGCCATGAGTCCGTAGTTGCTTCTTGTATCCTTATCATCAGAGAAGATAGAAACAGCATCTTCAAATGTAAAAGACTTACCCTCGAAGAGTGCCTGCCATTGTGTTGGCGGCACGCCCGAACGCACATCAGCAGCGATAGAATCCAGTCGCAGCAGTGCAACATTGACGGCAGAGTCGCCAACGACAGGCTTACGCAGGATATGACGTACTTTCACCTTATCACCACGCTTGTCTATGAGCTGAATGATATGAAAGCCAAACTCCGACTCTACAATCTTCGATACCTTCGTAGGATCTGTCAGATTGAAAGCTACGGCAGCAAAGGCAGGATCTAGTATGCCACGGCCTACATAGTCCATCTCGCCACCGCTACGTCTGGATCCTGGATCTTCAGAATACAGGCGTGCAAGCGTTGAAAACGATGTCTCACCCTTATTTATACGCTCTGTATATTCTCGCAATTCATCTTTCACACGGTTAATCTCCTCTGGGCTGATCCGAGGTGTCTGCGTAATAATCTGCACCTCAACAGCTGTAGGCACAAAAGGGATGCTGTCTTCAGGCATATCCTTGAAATAGCGTCGTACTTCTGCTGGTGTGACAGAGATATCCTGCACCAGCTTCTGTTTCATCCTCTGTATGAGCAGCTGGTCACGCAGATCGTCATGCATAGACTGTCGTATCTGGCTCAGGCTCTGCTTGCGATACTCCTCCAGTTTCTCGCGCGATCCAATCTGTTCAACCATGTACTCTATGCGCTGTTCTATCTGAGCAGCGATGTCGTTTTCTGTCACATCCTTGTCGACACTGTCTATCACCGCCTGATGGAGAAAGAGTTTCTGAACAGCGATCTGCTCGGGTATGGCACAATCAGGATCTCCGCTCCACCTCATGCCTTCCATCGAGGCCTGTATACGGGTCACCTCAATATCACTTTTCAGAATGGCCTCATCACCCACTACCCATACCACCTCGTCAACGATATTGGCCAAAGAGTCCTTACTCTCGGCATGGGCAGGCACCAGACCCAGCAGGAGGAACAGGGGAAAAAGAATATTCTTCATCAATGATTGTTTACCGTCTTAAGAACTTCATCATTTACCTGGAAGGTATACTTACGTCTAAGGTTAGCCACCCATTCCTTTTCCAGCTCTTCCTGATAATCGGCAACTACCAGTCCGCGTACATCAGCCATGTTCTCCGGGCCTTTCTTCAACACCTTACCATAATGTGCATCAATAGGATAATCCTTCAGGTGTGTCACAGTGGTATCTTTTTTAAACACCACACTGTCTATATATGCATTGTCACCCTCTTTGAAGATGCCTTTCTCCACCCGGATACGTATCACGGAATCAGCATTGAATGTAGTCCGCAATGCCTCTGCCCATTGTTCGAAAGGCAGTTTCTTCACACAGTTGCGTACTGCCTTCACATCCCCCTGGTCCTTCACATGATAGGCTATGCCCTTGAATCGTGGCTTGTCCCAGGCGTAGTTCTTCTTATGCTTCTTGAAAAACGTTGCCAGTCCTTCCTCATCCTTGGCAGCCTTGTCCCATACAAGATTATTACTGATCTCGTAGAGCAGGAGTCCATCATGATATTCCTGTATGAGATAGCGCATATCCATATCTTTACTTGCCAGGTCCTGGGCTTTCTGTTCCATCACAGAAGCTATGGTCAACTTGCCTTTACTTTCCTCAACCATCTTTTCCACCTTCTGTTGGGCTATCTTGTCTCGCATGCTACGCTGCTCCATGAAACTTATAATAGCATCATGGTGAAACTCAAACGGTTCCAGTTGCTTACGTTCTTTCATGAGGATAATATGATAGCCAAATGGCGATTTCACCACTTCCGACATCTCCCCAGGCTGGAGTGCGAAGGCAGCATCTTCATATTCCTTGACGAACTGTCCATGCTGGGCAAAAGGAAGTTCCCCACCCTGTCGGGCAGAACCAGGATCTTGCGACAAGCGCGTTGCCAGCTCAGCAAAGTCAGCACCATTTTTCAATGCATTGTAAATGGAGTCTATCCGTACCTTTGCTGCATCCCACTCACTCTGAGGCGCCTGCTGATCAGCACGCATCAGGATGTGGGCAGTCTTGATAAGACCATCAGGTCCTATGCGCTGCACCGTCTCATCATAAATCTTACGGGCCTCGGCATCCATATCGCTATCGGTTACCAGCATAGGCAACACTTGCTGATCGCGATATTGAGCAAACTCTTTTTGAAAAGAAGAAAGCGTGTCATAACGGGCGTCCACGGCAGCAGCCACCTTCAACTTATAGTTGATGAACAGTTCCACGTAGTCCTCCACGGATTTCTTGTCGATAACCCCTTCAGAATTATTCTTGTTATAGGAATACTCAAATTCTGAGCGAAGAACGGGTTGTCCATTGACTGTCATCACCACAGGATCGTCAGCAGACTGAGCATGTGATGAAACACTAGTGACAGTGACAAGCAACAGAGCAAAAGCTAGTTTCTTCATCGTAAAAGATATGTTGTTTTTGATTTTAATCGTTGGGACGGCTATAGTTAGGAGCCTCACTGGTGATAGTAATGTCGTGCGGATGGCTTTCCATGACGCCGGCATTTGTAATACGTGTGAACTTAGCTTCATGCAAGCGATCAATACTAGCAGCACCGCAATAGCCCATTCCAGAACGCAGGCCACCCGTTAGCTGGTAGATGACCTCCTGTACCGTTCCCTTGTATGGCACCCGTCCGGCAATACCCTCTGGCACTAACTTCTTCACATCTTTCGTATCAGCCTGGAAATAACGGTCCTTCGACCCATGCTCCATAGCTTCCAGCGATCCCATGCCGCGATAGCTCTTGAACTTACGTCCATTGTAGATGATGGTATCGCCAGGACTCTCTTCCGTTCCAGCCACCAGAGAACCAATCATGACGCTCGAGCCACCAGCAGCCAGGGCCTTTACGACATCACCGGAATAGCGCAGGCCGCCGTCAGCAATAAGAGGAACATTGGTTCCTTTCAAGGCACTATACACATCATAGACAGCACTCAGTTGTGGTACACCAACACCTGCCACCACACGCGTAGTACATATTGATCCTGGTCCTATGCCCACTTTCACAGCATCCGCTCCGTTCTCAACCAGCAGACGGGCAGCATCACCGGTTGCAATATTACCCACTACGATATCGATATTCCTGAACGACGCCTTGGCCTCCCGGAGCTTGTCAATCACACCCTTCGAATGTCCATGAGCAGTATCGATGACGATGGCATCAACACCAGCATTGACAAGAGCCTGCATACGGTCGAGCGTGTCTACAGTAACGCCAACTCCGGCAGCCACACGCAGTCGTCCTTTCTCGTCCTTGCAGGCCATGGGCTTGTCTTTTGCCTTCGTGATATCCTTATATGTGATCAGGCCAACCAGATGGTTATCCTTATCAACGACAGGAAGTTTCTCGATTTTATTCTCCTGCAGTATCTGCGCAGCATCCGACAAGTTGGTCTGCTGATGAGTGGTCACCAGGTTTTCCTTTGTCATCACATCTTCCACGAGGCGGTCCAGCCGGCGTTCGAAACGCAGGTCACGATTGGTAACAATACCCACCAGGCGTTTCTCATCATCCACCACGGGAATACCTCCGATGTGATACTCCGACATGATTTCGAGAGCCTGTGCTACCGTCGAGCCACAGGGAATGGTGACAGGATCATAGATCATGCCATTCTCAGCACGCTTGACGATGGCCACCTGACGGGCCTGTTCATCTATCGGCATGTTTTTATGAATCACACCAATTCCCCCCTCTCGAGCTATGGCGATAGCCATCTGACTTTCAGTGACAGTGTCCATAGCTGCTGTCACAAAGGGCACGTTTAGCTCGATATGACGCGAGAAGCGTGATTTCAACTCTACTGTCTTAGGCAGTACTTCCGAATAAGCGGGTATTAACAGGACATCGTCGAAGGTCAGGCCGTCCATCACGATCTTATCTGCAATAAATGAAGCCATAGATTTATACCTTTCTTTAAATATTGCGTGCAAAGGTAATCATTTTTTCGTATATTGCACGCATGTTTTTCTTTTTTTCGTACTATTTAACGGATTCACGTCTTAGCTAGTTAGCCATATCCGAGATGAACTTGATACGCACCAGACGGATTTCATCCTCCGAGAACTCAGTTCCGAACTCCTTGTATGCCGCCTCAAGGTCGTCTTTCTCCTGGTCGGCAAAGAAATCACACATGTCTGCAATATCATCAGGATCCATGATCTCATCCAGGAAATAGTCAATATTTATCTTGTTGCCGCTGTAGAGGACGATACCCTCCAGTTCGTCCAGCAGTTCCTCGAAATCAATACCCAAGGCATTAGCGATATCATCGAGAGCGATACGACGGTCTATATTCTGCAAGATCTTCAACTTGCGCATCGAATCTTTTGCCTTGGTACGAACACGCAGGTCACTCTGCCGTTCTATCTCATTCTCCTCACAATAGCGCTTGATAAGATCAACGAAATCCTTGGCATAGGGCTGACGCGTCTTGCCATCGCCAACGCCCTGGATATTCTTCAGCTCCTCCAACGTCACAGGGTAATAGGTAGCCATTTGTTCGATAGACACATCCTGGAAGATGACATATGGCGGGCGTTCCAGCTTGCGCGACCATTTCTTACGCAAGTCATGCAGCATTGCCGAGAGTGTCGGGTCGAGGGCCCCTGTACCACCTTCTCCGCCCCCATCCTCATCAGCACTGAACTCATGATCTTCCATCACCATGAAGGTCTTCGGGTTCTTTATGAAACGCTTACCGGCAGCTGTCACTTTCAGCAATCCATAGTTTTCCACCTCTTTTTTCAGGTAGCCCATGATCAAGGCCTGGCGTATGACGGGATTCCAGATCTTTGGATCCTCATCCTCGCCCATGCCAAACTCCTCCAGCTCGTTGTGCCTATGCGCCTGTATCTCGTCAGTATCATGCCCCGTGATAAAATCGATGACATAGTCCGCACGGAAATTCTCTTTGATAGCCAGGATAGAGGTCAGCGCAATAACGAGCTGGTTGCTAGCCTCTATCTTTTTCCCTGGATGCAAGCAATTATCACAATTATGGCAATTATCCTCCTTGTATTCTTCGCCAAAATAGTGCAACAGCATCTTACGGCGGCAGACGCTAGTCTCGGCATAGGCGGCAGTCTCCTGCAACAGCTGACGGCCTATGTCCTGTTCCGCTACCGGTTTCCCCTCCATGAACTTATCCAGTTTCTGTAAGTCCTTATAGCTGTAGAAAGCGATGCATATGCCCTCGCCACCATCGCGTCCAGCCCGTCCTGTCTCCTGATAATAGCCTTCCAGGCTCTTGGGTATATCGTAATGGATCACGAAACGCACATCGGGCTTGTCTATACCCATCCCAAAGGCGATGGTAGCCACGATGACATCAATTTTCTCCATGAGGAAATCATCCTGTGTCTGGGTACGTGTGGCACTATCCAGTCCTGCGTGATAACACTGCGCCTTGATGTCGTTGGCACGTAGCACCTCAGCCAGGTCTTCTACTTTCTTACGCGAAAGGCAGTAAATAATGCCGCTTTTCCCAGAATGCTGTTTGATGAAGCGCACAATGTCCTTATCAATATCCTTCGTCTTCTGGCGCACCTCATAATAAAGGTTGGGACGATTGAACGAGCTCTTGAACTCCTTCGCATCGACAATGCCAAGACTCTTCTTAATATCCGTGCGAACCTTATCCGTAGCAGTAGCAGTCAGCGCTATGACGGGAGCCCTACCTATTTCATTGATAATAGGACGTATACGCCGGTACTCAGGTCGGAAGTCATGTCCCCATTCCGAGATACAATGAGCTTCGTCGACAGCGAAGAACGATATTTTCACCTTACGGAGGAATTCCACATTATCCTCTTTCGTCAGCGATTCCGGTGCTACATAGAGCAACTTCGTGCGCCCTTCGATAATATCATCCTTCACCTGGTCAATGGCCGTCTTATTAAGCGAGGAATTGAGGAAATGAGCCGTTCCCTCATGCTCGCTCAGATGGGCAATAAAATCGACCTGGTTTTTCATGAGTGCTATGAGCGGTGAGATGACCACAGCCACACCTTCCATCAGCAATGAGGGCAACTGATAGCAAAGAGACTTTCCACCGCCTGTTGGCATCAGCACAAAAGTATCATTACCATCCAGCACATTCTGGATGATAGCCTTCTGATCACCCTTGAAGGTGTCAAAGCCGAAGTATTTCTTCAGGGCTAACGTAAGGTCTTTCTTGTCATTCGTCATAGGCTTTGGCTTGTTTTCTTATTCTATACGCGATTTGTCGAGCTGCTGCTTAACATACTCGGCAGTAACCTCAAATTTCTTTATCCGCCTGGACGGCACCTCAAACATAGCATCCATCATCACGCTCTCTACGATGGAACGCAGGCCACGGGCACCCAGCTTATATTCCACAGCCTTGTCGACGATAGTCTCCAGGGCCTCATCGGTAAAGGTCAGTTTGATGCCATCCATCTGGAACAGTTTCTCATACTGCCTCACGATGCTGTTCTTCGGTTCCACCAGGATGCGTCGCAAGGCAGCCCTATCCAATGGGTTCAGATAGGTCAGGATAGGCAGGCGACCGATGATTTCCGGTATCAGTCCGAACGACTTCAGGTCTTGTGGCTGCACATATTTCATCAGGTCATCCTTGTCGATCTTCCTGACATTCTGCACCGAATTGTATCCCACGGTATGAGTATTCATACGCTGTGCTATCTTCCGTTCGATACCGTCAAAGGCTCCACCGCAGACAAACAGTATATTGCGGGTGTCGACCGATATATATGCCTGGTCAGGATGCTTTCGTCCTCCCCTTGGCGGTACGTTCACATTAGTGCCTTCCAACAGTTTGAGCAATCCCTGCTGTACGCCCTCGCCACTGACATCACGCGTGATGGATGGATTGTCCGACTTACGGGCTATCTTGTCTATCTCATCTATGAACACGATGCCCCGTTCTGCGGCTTTCACATCGAAGTCTGCCACCTGCAGCAGTCGTGAGAGGATGCTCTCCACGTCCTCGCCTACATATCCTGCCTCAGTGAACACGGTAGCATCTACAATGGTGAAGGGGACATCAAGCAGTTTCGCTATTGTCCGTGCCAGCAATGTCTTCCCCGTACCTGTAGGTCCCACCATGATGATGTTTGACTTCTCTATCTCGACGCCGTCATTTTCATCCTTTGGCTGTTGCAGGCGCTTATAGTGGTTATATACCGATACAGCAAGAAAGCGTTTAGCCTCGTCCTGTCCGATGATATACTGATCCAGGTAATTCTTTATCTCCTTGGGCTTCGGTATGTGATGCTTAGTGAATTTCTCCTCACTCTTCTTCTGTTCTGGCTCACCATAGCCTGCCTCCTGCAAGATATGATATGCCTGTTGGGCACAAGTCTCACAAATATATCCATTAATACCTGTGATAAGCAGTTTTACTTCACGTTCGCTCCGCCCACAGAAATTACATGTTTTCTTCATCTCTCTTCAAAAGGAGTCATGTTGATTCTCCACTTGTTTCTACTTCTTTACTAGCACCTGGTCAATCATGCCATATTCGCGAGCCTCTTCAGCCGTCATCCAATAGTTACGGTCGCTGTCTGCCCATACCTTATCATAGTCGGTATGCGAGTGCTCGGCAATAATGGTATAGAGTTCTTTCTTGAGTTTCTGAATCTCCCGGGCTTCAATCTCAATATCCGATGCCTGTCCCTGCACGCCTCCCAGGGGTTGATGTATCATCACCCGGCTGTGGGTCAGTGCCGACCGTTTTCCTTCCTTGCCTGCCACCAACAGTACTGCTGCCATCGAGGCTGCCATACCTGTGCAGATGGTAGCTACGTCGCTGCTGATAAACTGCATCGTGTCGTAGATGCCCAGACCAGCATAGACGCTGCCACCAGGAGAGTTGATATAGATACTGATATCCTTGCCAGGATCGGCAGAGTCCAGATAGAGGAGCTGTGCCTGCAGTGTATTGGCGGTATAGTCGTCAATTTGTGTCCCCAGGAAGATGATACGATCCATCATCAGGCGGCTGAACACATCCATCTGCGTCACGTTCAGCTGGCGCTCCTCCAGGATATAGGGATTAAGATACTGGGCCTGAGCCTTCATCACATCGTCAAGCACCATGCCGTTCATACCGAGGTGCTGTGTAGCATATTTTCTAAAATCACTCATAATTTTCCTAATGTTTTATTGATTGAAAATACAAAGTTAGTAAAAAAGTTCGGATGCCCGAACTTTTTTAGCTTTTTTTTCGAAAAGATTTTTGCAATCTTGTCTTATTCGGGATTATATCCAAAATTGTCGAGTTCTTTTTTTGAGGAACGCCAGTCCTTGTCTACCTTGACAAACACTTCGAGATAGATATGTTTGTCGAAGAATTTCTCTAGTGCCTTGCGAGCTTCTGTCGAGACCTTCTTAAGTGCCACCCCCTGATGGCCGATGATGATGCCTTTCTGTGAGTCACGTTCCACATAGATGACGGCATTGATATGTATCGTCTTCTCATCCTCCTTGAAGCGTTCTACGACGACCTCCACCGAATAGGGGATCTCCTTGTCATAATAGAGGAGGATCTTCTCACGGATGATTTCTGATACGAAGAAGCGGGCAGGTTTGTCTGTCAGCTGGTCCTTATCGAAGAAGGCCGGACTCTCAGGCAGCAGTTCCTGGATGCGCTTCAGCAGCAGGTCTGTGCCAAACTTATTCCTGGCCGAGATTGGCAGGATCTCGGCATTAGGCAGCAACGAGTGCCATTTCTCTACTATCTCTGCCAGCAGTTGCTGGCTATTTTTCTTCGTGGCGGACGACGACACGGCCTTCCCTTCCTTACCGCCGTTGCCCAGCTCATCTATTTTATTAATGAGAAGAATCACGGGTATGGTCATCTTCTGAACTTTCTCCAGGAAATCCATATTCTTCTCTGGGTTCTCCACGACGTCAGTGACGTAGAGCAGCACATCAGCATCCTGAAGTGCGCTCTCCGAGAAGGCAAGCATCGACTCCTGCAGTTTGTAGTTGGGCTTCAGCACACCAGGGGTGTCGCTGAACACGATTTGCATGTCGTCTGTATTGACGATACCCATGATGCGATGACGTGTTGTCTGTGCCTTGAACGTAGCAATGGAAATACGCTCACCAACCAGTTGGTTCATCAGAGTGCTCTTTCCCACGTTGGGATTGCCAACGATATTCACGAAACCGGCTTTATGACTTCTTTTCTCTTCCATAGCATATTGATGCGAGTATACAACATTCTTATTTTCACGAATAGGTTGCAAAGGTACAAAATATTTTGCAGCTCTGCAACGTCCGAGAGAAAAATCTTGCGCTACATCTGCCAAGAAATTGCCGGCACGTCCCCAAGAGGCATGCCGGCAAGATATGAGAGTCAGTTTATCTAAATGCAAGATTACTTTCCGTCATAGGCCCAGCGTACATAGTTGGCTCCGTGCACGAATCCGGCTCCGAAAGCCGTCATGATGATGTTATCGCCCTTGCGCAGTTTCGGTTCATACTCCCAGAGTGCCAGTGGAATGGTAGCTGCAGAGGTATTGCCAAAATGTTCAATGTTGACCATCACCTGCTCCATAGGCAGTTCCAGACGCTTGGCCACTGCCTCGATGATACGCATGTTGGCCTGGTGGGGTATTATCCACTGGATATTATCCTTGTTCAGCCCGTTTCGCTGTGCGATGAGCTCGCAGTCTGCCGACATATTGGTAACGGCATAGCGGAACACCGTACGTCCTTCCTGATAAGTGAAGTGCATCCGATGGTCTACGGTGAAGTGGCTGGCGGGGCTCACCGATCCTCCTGCCTTCATGTGCAGGAAGGGCAGTCCCATGCCATCGGTCCTCAGATAAGAGTCCATGAGCCCGACGCCCTCTTCCTCAGTAGCCTCCAGGAGCACGGCTCCAGCACCATCGCCAAAGAGGGGGCATGTGGAGCGGTCCTTATAGTCAGTTGCCGACGACATCTTGTCGGCTCCGATGAGGATGATTTTCTTGTAGCGTCCACTTTGGATCATGGCCGTAGCCACGTCCAGCGAGTAGATGAAGCCACAGCATGCAGCCCAGAAATCGTAGGCCATTGCATTCTTCAGGCCCAGTTTGCCAATGACGATGCTGGCAGTGGAGGGAAAGTGATAGTCGGACGTCGAGGTGGCCACAATAAGCGCATCAATCTCATCGGGGTTCACCCCCGTCTTCTTGATGAGCTGTTTGGCAGCCTTGCGCGCCATATAGGAAGTGCCGAGTCCTTCTTCCGTAAGGATTCGGCGCTCCTTGATTCCGACACGCGTCATGATCCATTCATCGTTGGTGTCTACCATGCGCGACAGTTCCTCGTTGGTGAGGACATAATCGGGCACGTAGCCTCCGATGCCAGTGATGATCGCGTTAATCTTTCCCATTATTCAGCCACTTCTTCGTCCATCTTGATCGCTACCTTACCACGATAGTATCCACAGCTGGGGCATACGGTGTGGTAAATGTAGTAGGCGCCACAGTTAGGGCAGAGTGCCAGTGTGGGAGCCACAGCCTTGTCGTGAGTACGACGCTTGGCGGTACGAGTCTTCGATTGTCTTCTTTTAGGATGTGCCATAATGCTTAACTATTTTAATATTTGAATGTTTCTATTTCTTCTCTTTCAGTTTGAGCAATGCATTCCACCTAGGGTCAATCTCCTCTGTGGCGTCCGCATCGCTGCTTCGGGCAGCCGAGAGCTCCTGTAGCTTCTCGCTCATAGCCACGTTACAATCGCCAGGTTGATGAACGTGCCGGATGGGTACCGCCAAGGCTATTGACTCGTAGATGAACCATGCCGTGTCGAGCACAGGTCTTGCCTCGTCCACGGTGATGACATCATCGTCTTCGGTGTATGTGTCGCCCAGCTTCACCACCAGTCTCAGGTCAGCATCAATAGGCTGGTCCATAGGGTCGAGACAGCGGTCGCAGGGCACTTCTACGGTGCCTGTAACATGCAGTGAGAGCTCATAAAAGCCGACAGACTTGCGTATAGTCCCCGACACATGCAGCGAGCCCTGCTGCAGTTGCGCACCATCGAGCTGTTCAAAAAAATGGTTATCCAACTCCCACTCCAAGGACGTCACATCCTCGGTAAGTGCCTTCAAATCAATCTTAAACTGCTCTAAGCTACACATATACACGCTCTAACGGGGTGCAAAGTTACAAACTTTTTTTCATATACGCTTAACTTTTCGCTATTTTTTTTCATTTCTGCACATTCTGCGACGCTATGTGCATAAGAAACATGCACATGCATTCACCATCAAAAGCCAGCGGCAGGCAAGGAAAAAAGGAGCTACCGTGTTAGTGAAAAATAGCTACCTGATTAGGAAAAAAGATCTCCCTAGTTAGGAAAAAATATTTTCCTAGTTAGGGAAAAAGATCCCCCTAACCAGGAAAAAACAATTCCATAGGCTGAAAACCTATTTTTCCTCACCTTGCAGCCAGCAATCGATCATTTGGAAAGCCTGAACGTGATGGGCAATACAAACTTCACACGGACGGCCTTTCCTTTCTGCATGCCAGGTTTCCACCTGGGCATTTCGTTCACCACACGGATGGCCTCTTCATCTAGACTGGGGAACACACTTTTCAGCACTCGTGGCTGTTCCACCGTACCATCGGTATTGACAATGAACTGAACAACGACGCGTCCCTGCTTACGAGCATCCTGGGCATCCTTCGGATATTTCATCGAAGCCACCAGATACTGCAACATTGCCTCATTGCCACCAGGGAACTCAGGCAACTGTTCCACCATGTCGAACACAGGCAAGGTGTCACGGGCGGCAATCATAGCCTGTGCCCCCGATGCTGATGGGAGGATGTTCTCTTCTACTGCCGGCAGTTGCGTCTCAGCCACAATCTGTCCAGCCACCGTTTCTACTTCTGGCCGTGCAAAGGCCACCACAGCCAGTGCTGCCACGGGCACGATGGCCAGTGCTCTGAGCTGCTGCCATCGGCTACTACGTTTTGTTGTCATCATACGGATTCGCTTTTTTAATGATTGATAATTAAGATTGTTTGCCATTGAGAATAGCTGGTCCCCAACGGACTTTCGTATCAGCAGCAACTGGTACTGCCGGGCGTCGACTCCTCTTTGCAAGACGGCCTCATCGGCCTCGTATTCATGTACCTGTTTCAGTTCTCGACATAACAGCCACGCAGCAGGATTCCACCATTGGAACACCAGCACCACCCCCACGAACAACAAGTCGTAGGAATGAAGCAAGCGGATATGTGCCCGCTCGTGGGTCAGTATCTCCCGTGAGGCAGAGACCATATCCTTCTCACTGATCACGATATGACGGAAATAGCTGAATGGCGACACTTCGTCAGACAAGACATGGAGGGTGATACCGTCATCCAGTCTCTCTGCCCTACCCTTTCTCAGCAAGCATCGCAGTCTCCATTTCGAATAGAGATGCCACACCAGTGTGCCTGCCACTCCTATTATATATATAATGTACGCGAGAGAAGCCAGGTTCCACGATGTGGCTTCACCGCTTTCCTCCTCCACATAGGCAACAGCCAGCATGTCCTCGATCGATATCAGTCCCTGTCCTACTGTCGTTGGCTGTCCTAACGACAACTTCACCCAGGGCAACAGCAACGACAGCACCATCACCACCAGCAGCAGCACGCGATTGAAACGGTGCAGGGTCTCACGGCTCAGCAACAGCTTCCACAACAGGTAGAAGACGATGAGGCAGAGACCTACTTTCAGTTGATATACCAACAGCATATTACTTATGGTTTTGTTCTACTTCCTTGATCAACTCCTTCAGTTCGTCCACACTGATCTTCTCACTCCTGACCAGCGAAGAGACGGCATTGAGATAGCTATGGCCAAAGAACTTGCCCACCACATTGGCAAGTGTGCCACCTTTGTACTCCTCACGACTGATACGTGCAAAATACTGGAAACAGCGAGCCGTCAGGGCCTTATGTCCCACGAAGCCCTTCTCTTCCAGTATCTTCACCAGTGTAGCCAGCGTGTTCACATGAGGCTGGGGCTCATCATAAAGTGCCTGCAGCTCACGCACCTGCATAGGACCATGATCCCACAAGCGAATCATTATTTCCTCCTCTTTCTGCGTTAGTTGTTTCATATGCCTTGCATTGTCATTTTAAGTTTCACAATGCAAAGTAACTAAAAGTTTTAGTTATATAACGAATTATTTTAGTTAAATAAACTAAATACCTTAGTTATTTAACATTTCTAGGTCTGAAAACAGGCTTTTATCGTTTCAATTCGATACGGAACGTAGTCCCTTTTCCCACCTCACTCTGTTTGACGAAGATATGTCCGTGATGATATTCCTCTACGATGCGTTTGGCCAGCGAGAGCCCCAGTCCCCATCCTCGTCTCTTAGTGGTGAATCCTGGCCTGAACACATTCTTCATATTCTTCTTGCGGATGCCCTTGCCTGTGTCTACGACTTCTATTGCCACCACATCGTCCTCCTCCAAGAGCCACAGGTCTATGCGTCCTGGCTGTCCTTCCATCGCATCCACAGCATTCTTGCACAGGTTCTCGATGACCCATTCGAAGAGTGAGGCATTGACCTTCACAACCACCTCATTGCCAGGGTAATGGCCCTTGATAGCCACTTTTTGTGACGTTCGCTTGTCCATATATGCGATGACGTGGTCGAGCACCTCCTGCAGCGACGTGTCGACAGCTTCTGGCAGCGATCCTATCTTTGAGAATCGTTCAGCAATGCGTTCCAGTCGCTTCACGTCCTGTTCCATCTCTGGTATCAGTTCATCATCTGGATAACTCTCCTTGAGCATCTCCGTCCACGCCATCATGCTGCTGATAGGTGTTCCCAGCTGATGTGCCGTCTCCTTCGACAGTCCCACCCACACCTTGTTCTGCTCAGCCCGTTTCGACGAGAGCAGGGCAAAGATAGCCACAACGACGAAGATCATGACGATGCCCAGCTGCCAATAGGGGTAATAGGTGAGTCGCTTGAGCAGTGTCGACTGGTCGTAGCATACCAGCAGATAGTCGCCCCCACCCAGGTCGATAGGGATGGTGTCGCCAGCCAGTCGCATCCGTCGTGCATAGTCGTCCACACCCAGCGAATCGTCAATATTGCGATATTCCTGCACATGTCCCTGCGCATCAGTCACTATCACAGGAATAGTCGTGTTGCCCTCGATAAACGCCAGTGCCAGCGACAGGTCCGTCTCTCCGTCAGCCTCCTGTACGAAGTTCATCGCCTTGGCCCAGAGATCCATCTTCGAGCGTTCCTCGTGCTTGAGGTCATCCACCAACTGATGGCTCACGAACAGCGAGACAGCCGC
The DNA here is from genome assembly GCA_024684515.1 of Prevotella sp. Classification (GTDB taxonomy): domain Bacteria; phylum Bacteroidota; class Bacteroidia; order Bacteroidales; family Bacteroidaceae; genus Prevotella. The sequence continues at coordinate 30,580 of JAIKWS010000086.1, read as the reverse complement.
AATAATGATTGCAGCCACCACAAGCCATATCTTAACTTGCCGAATCCTGTCCGTCCACTGTTTCATGCTAATATGCTCTCAGAATATCCTCGTGCCGCTTACGCATCATCTCCTTCTTATAGCCAGGTCGCCATTTCTTGGGCAACAGTTTCGCCAGCCAGCCAAGCGGTATGCTTGCCGCCTTACTGGGATCGGCAGCTGCCAACTGTGCCTCTGTCCGCTCCATACGGATGCGTTGGTTCAGTTCCTTCAGACGATCGTCTACCACCATTCCCTTGCCAAACACCACTACCTCCTTAAGATTCAGCAGTTTGGAGATGATGAATATCGTGTCGCCAGCCAACTCATCCATATTCACGATACGACTCTCATAGTTCACGTGCGACAGCATTAGCGTGCGACAGCTGTCTGGAGCAGTGAAATGCCCCAGCGAGTCAGTGGTCATCGTATGGTCTTTCACCTGGACGCTGGCACCTGCCACAGGCAACAACGTCTCCACATCGGCAACCACCAGTTGCTGCTGCGCACTGGCAGAAAGACAACAGGCAAACCATAAGCTGACGACAAGACAAACACTTTTCATGGCTACAAATGTAGGCAAAATAAAGCAAATACAAGTCGGAGAGACGAAGATTTTAAGTTTCTTTAGAGTAAATTGCCACTACTTTAGGCTAGGACAAAGCAGCAGGATCAGACTACGAGAGGCATTTGCAACTATTGAATGTAAAATATTTTTCATGCTAGCAAAATACCCCATACGAGCAAAAATTTCTTTCCACGCTATGAAAAACTTTTTTCCTAGTGAGGAAAATATTTTTTCCTAGTGAGGAAAAAAAAAGTCTCTGAGAAGCAAGTTTTCAGCAGAATTCCATTTGTAAAGTATTCTTACTCTTCACAAAACAGATTTCTGCCATTTGTTGCATGTTGCAAATGTTGCATAAGGACTCTCCCACCCCATGCATCGTCATATTTCTCCGCTGTCTGCACATAGGCGATGACCTGGAAAACAAAAACACGTCATACGAAAACGAGAACGACTGTGTCTTGAGATGATGACAAATAGCAATCCTGCACGATGATCGTCCTTCATGCAACATGCACCGCAACATTACGACACATCTTTATATAATAAGAACCAAAAACTGGCTGTCCATGAAAAACAGCCAGTCAAAAAGGTCATATTCCTATCACCCCTCTACTTTTGGCAGACCACCAACATCAGGGGAAGAGGACTTTTGTACCATTCATGATGTTTATGCCCCGCTGTGGAGCATCCAACCGCTGTCCCTGCAGCGAGTAGACGGCAGCAGTCCCTTCGTTGTTTCCCTGCTGTGGTGCCTCCACCTCTGTAGGATCGTCAACGATAGCATCGTAGGCAGCCATTGTCTCCTCGAAGCGAGTGTTCACATCGCTCAGACGATAGAGGCCATCGCTATTAGCCTGCAAGCCTTCAATCACGACAGATCCAACCATCGGAGGCTCAGAAAGCGAGAGCAACAGCCGTCCCTGCAGCTGGCTCACATTCTGATAGACCAGATTCACAGCCACATAGTCCTCCTGACCATCAGTCCATTTCTCGAACACCAGTTTCGAGCCTATGGGAGTATGCAGTTCTGCTGCCTGTGTGGTCTCTGGGAACACCAGTCGAAGGGCACTGCCAATACTGGCCAGATTGGAGTCATGACCACAGAGGAAGGTAAACTTACGACCAGCATTGTTCAGCTCGTCATGAATGCGGCTCACCAACGGATAGGCCAGGTTGACAGCTGCCGAATGGGCAGTAAAGAGCAGGCCGTCGTACACCTCTTTTACAGAACAGATGCCCCGCCACTGGTCGAGAGTCAGCGTATGTCCGAAGGCAGCCTCTGGCGAGCCCTCCATCTCATAATACTGCAGCACCAGTGCGTCAGCCACGCTATTGGCCAGCTTATAGCCACCTGTCATCCTTGGCTCATCACCCTTCTCGATGGTGATTTGCGTATCGTCGTAAGTAAAGTGGAGAGTGTCTCCCTGCAGAGCAGCTGGCGACGATGCCATATCTATGACCTCTTCCATCAGCAGCAGATAGGGCTTCACCGCATCCATCCATGCCTTGGGACCACCGTTCAGGGCATTGATCTCGTCCATCACCTGCTGGCGATAGGCGGCATTCATCTTCGTAAATTGCGGAGTGAACACAGGATCCATCTTGTCTTCCTGCAGCTTGTGCTGTATCTCTACATTGGCAAAGGGCAGGAAGCCAGCAGAGAAATACTTGGCAGTGGCAAAGGTACGCTGGCGGGAATTGGCATAGAACAGCACGTCATCACCCTCAGGACGATAGTTATCGGGCAGCAATCCCTCGTTGACCACCCACTTACGGAAAAACTGTCCCATCTCCGTCTCCAGCACACCGCCACGCAGTGAGAGCTGACTAGCCGGCGACGACCACTGGAACCATTCATGTGGCGTCACACGTGTCACACCTGCTCCTGCTGAAGACAGTGGGGCACGGATATTGTGGCGACTCATCACCACCACCTCTTTCAGTTCATATTTTGCCTTGAAAGCATCATCACGTTGTGTCTGTGCACCAACGTTCAGGCTACAAATGAGGATGGCAGCCAACACCCATGTTAGTCGATCTTTCATTGTCATCTTTATAATCTTTTTCCCTGACCATCCTGTTCTTCCTGGATGTCAGACAGATAATCGGGTGCAAAGTTACGACTTTTTAACGAGAAACAATCATTTCTTCGGAAAAAACTGCTTGTCTGGAATGACAAACTATCGAAGATGGATATGCATGCGATGTCTCTGATGCGGTCTGTGCGCAAAATGCAGCTTCCTAAGTCTTGCATGCGAAAGGCTAGGCAGATGCAAATCCTTTCCCATCACCACGAAGAACACGGCAATGAGAATGGTGATAATGCCCAGGGAGAGTCGAACGGTAAGCACCTCGCTGAACACGATAATGCCTATGGCAACAGCCGTCATAGGCTCCAGGGCTCCCATGATAGCCGTCGACGTAGCACCCACCTCATGGACGGCAATAGCCATCAGCACCAGCGACAGCACGGTGGGCACCAGACCCAGCCAACAGGCATAGAACCAGGCACGGGGCGAGGGTGGCAACTGAAGGGCTAAGGCTGGAGAAGTGAACGAATAGGCCAGTAACAGCAGCATGCAGAACAGCAGCACGTAGAAAGTGAGCTTCATGGGCGACATACTGATGCCAGACTTGTTGACCACTACAATATAAAGAGCATAGGAAAGAGCAGACACCATCACCAAGACAAAACCTGTCATACTAAATGCAGCTCCAGCATCACCCTGATAGAGCAAGCCAATGCCAAGCAGCGAGAGCACGATAGCCAGCATCATGGGAAGCGTTATCTTCTCATGGAAGCAGATGGCCATGATTGCTGCCACCATAACAGGATAGACAAAAAGAATCGTCGAAGCGATGCCAGCATCCATAAAACGGAAACTCTGATAGTAGGTGATGCTGGACAAGGCAAAGAGCATGCCCAACAACGACAGCACCTTCAGTTCTTTCCTGTTCAGTACCAGTGTCTTACGCTCAACCAAGAGTACAGCACCCAATACGATGACAGCCAGCGAGAATCGATAGAACAATACCGACGACGTGTTGACACCCTCCTCATAGAGAGGCAATGCTCCGAGCGGATTAGTCCCGTAGCAGACAGCTGCCATGATGCCGCAGCTCATACCCTTGTAATTCATTTCTCGTCGTCAGTGACTTAAATTGCCCGTCGCAGCAGGAAGGATTCCTCGAAACGGGCTGCAAAGGTACGAATAAGCGAGCACAAAACAAAATAAAAACCGCTTTTTATTTTTTTGTCGAGCGAAAGTACCTAAGACCGAAGGTCAAAGGTACGAATAAGCGAGCACAAAACAAAATAAAAATCGCTTTTTATTTTTTCTGTCGAGCGAAAAGTACACCATTACATGCAGCATAACAACTATAGAACAGATGTGGTAGGTCAAGGAGTGAGGAACTGACAAATTGAAAGGTGAAAAATCCTAATAAATCGAAAAAGATGAATAAAAGAGTTGAAAAAGCAAGAAAAACGGCATTTTTTTGTATCTTTGCAAATATGACTAAACATTTTCCACTAAAAACAACATTTTCACGCAACGTTTTCCTACCTGGACTGATAGTTCTCTTATTTCTGACAATTGTTTGTGCAATATTTCCCGATGCCACCGAACAGGCATTGGTGACAGTTCAAAAAGCCATCTACAAAGACCTCCACTGGACGTATAGCCTGCTGGTCACCTTTTTTCTCATCTTCCAGCTCGCCCTAGCCTTCAGCAAAGTAGGCAATATACGTCTTGGGGCAGACAACTCCGAGCCCCAATATGGCTTCTTCTCGTGGATAGCCATGCTCTTTGCTGCCGGCATGGGCATTGGGCTGATGTACTACGGTGTGGCAGAGCCGATGTCGCACTATGTAGAGCCTGCACTACCCGACACGGACAATCCCGCCAAGGAGGCACAGTTGGCCACCTTCTTCCACTGGGGACTGCACGCATGGGGCATCTTCGGTGTGATGGGCCTCATCCTGGCCTATTTCTCGTTCCGCTACAAGCTACCACTGGCAGTGCGAAGTGGTCTCTACCCCATTCTGCGAGAACGTATCAACGGGCCTATTGGCGATGTGGTCGACGTTTTCACGCTGGTCAGCACTTTTTTCGGTATTGCCACATCGCTCAGCCTGGGTGTGGTACAGCTGAATGCCGGCCTTGAACACCTGGGCATACTAGGAGAACGGAGTCTGCTTTTCCAGAGCATCATCATCGTGCTGGTGACAGCAGCAGCCATCGCCTCTGCATGGGCAGGACTGAACAAGGGTGTGAAACGACTCAGTGAGATCAATCTGCTGATGACCATCGTGCTGGTGGTCTTCATCCTTGCCCTGGGGCCAACCACATTCCTGTTCAGTGCTCTGAGCGAAGGCATCGGCAACTATATCAACCAGTTCGCTGACCTCTCCTTCAACACCTTCGCCTTCGAGAAAGATGGTCGGACGTGGTTCACAAACTGGACCGTGATGTACTGGGCATGGTGGATCAGCTGGGCACCCTTCGTAGGACTGTTCATAGCCCGCATCTCACGGGGCCGCACCATCCGCGAGTATATCCTTGCGGTACTGTTCGTACCCTCAGTGTTCATCTTTCTGTGGATGACGGTCTTTGTGCCATCTGGATTGACCAGCACGAGGCTGCTGGTGCTCTCTCTGCGCTAGCTGGCAATGCTGACGTGCTGCTCTTTGCCTTCTTCGAGCAGTTCCCGCTGGCCACACCACTGTGTGTGCTGGCCCTGATGATGGTAGCAGTGTTTTTTATCACCTCGGCCGACTCCGGCATTCTGGTCATGAATTCAATAGCTTCAGGCAACAAGAGCAACACCCCCAAGTGGCAAAATGCCTTCTGGGGGATCCTGCTCGCCTTGATCTCCATTTCATTACTCTCTGCTGGTGGTATCGCCTCCCTTCAGACCATGACACTCGTCACAGCTCTTCCCTTCGGATTGATCATGCTTGTGCTCTGCATATGCCTATTCAAGGCCCTGCGAACAGATGAACTCTACCGCTCGTCGAAAATACCATACGGCAGTCGCTCGTGGGACGGCAGGCAGTGGCGTGAGCGTCTGCAGCAGATACTGACATTCTCACAACGACAGGACGTGATCCGGTTCTTTGCCGACAAGGTGCGTCCGGCCTTCGAAGAACTGAAGGTAGAGCTGGCTACCAACGGCATCGATGCCCATATCATGGAAGGGCAGCATGGCAAGTTCTCCATAGAGCTAACCATCCCCCACGACCAGATATGGAACTTCCGATATGGCGTGGCTGCCGAGAAGCGAACCATCAGCGACTATCTGGTAGAGGACGACAACACACCCGACGTAGAGACAGGCGTACAGTACATTCCCGTCACCTACTATAGTGACGGACGGACAGGCAATGACATTCAGTATCTGTCGCGAGAGGAGATCATTGCCGACGTGCTACGTGAGTACGAACGCTATCTGAGCATCATCGCTGACGACGACAAGTCGATGTTCTTTATCGACAAGAAAAAGCTATAGCGACAGGAGTGCGTCAATAGGCCTGTTCGTGCACCCCTTTGACAGCACGTCCCGATGGGTCGTTCATATTCCTGAAAGCAGCATCCCACTCAAGGGCAATAGCCGTGGAACAGGCCACGCTAGCCTCGCTGGGCACGCTACGTGCGGCAGAGTCACTTGGGAAGTGCTCGGCAAAGATGCTACGATAGTAATACTCCTCCTTGTTCCTGGGCGGATTGATGGGGAAGCGCTCGGCAGCATGTGCCATCTGCTCATCGCTGACCGCCTGGGCCGTCACCTGCTTGAGGGTGTCGATCCACGAATAGCCCACACCATCGCTAAACTGCTCCTTCTGTCGCCAGGCCACTTCCCTGGGCAGCATGTCAGCAAAAGCCTCACGCACAATCTTCTTCTCAATCATATTGCCAGGGCACATCTTCGCCTCAGGATTGGTACGCATGGCCACATCCAGGAACTCCTTGTCGAGGAAGGGTACACGTCCCTCCACTCCCCATGCCGACAGACTCTTGTTGGCACGAAGACAGTCATACTGGTAGAGCTTGCCCAGTTTGCGAACGGTCTCCTCGTGGAACGCCTGAGCATCAGGTGCCTTATGGAAATAGAGATAGCCTCCGAATATCTCGTCGGCACCCTCACCAGAAAGCACCATCTTGATACCCATCGACTTGATGACACGGGCCAGCAGATACATAGGTGTGGATGCACGGACGGTAGTCACATCATAGGTCTCGATATAGTAAATCACGTCGCGAATGGCATCCAGTCCTTCCTGGATGGTATAGTTGATTTCATGATGCACCGTACCAATATGGTCTGCCACCAGTCGTGCCTTTGCCAGGTCGGGAGCACCCTTCAGCCCCACGGCAAAGGAATGCAGACGGGGCCAGTAGGCCTTGGTCCTAGAGTCGTCCTCGATACGCATCTCGCTATATTTCTCTGCGATGGCAGAGATGACCGACGAGTCGAGACCGCCAGACAGCAGTACGCCATAGGGCACATCCGACATCAGCTGTCGCTTCACGGCATCCTCCAGCGCATCGTGGATGGCAGTCACACTCGCGGCATTGTCCTTCACGGCATCATATTGCATCCAGTCACGACGATAGTACCATTTCACGCCTGGCGACACACTCCAGTAGTAGTGTCCTGGCAAGAACGGCTCATAGCGCTCACACTGTCCCTCCAGGGCTTTCAGTTCTGATGCCACGTACACCGTACCATCGCTGTCGTAGCCTATATAAAGAGGTATGACGCCTATGGGATCACGGGCAATGACAAACTCGTTGCGTTCCTCATCGTAGAGTACGAAAGCGAAGATGCCACTAAGGTCCTCAAGGAAATCGATACCTTTCTGTCGATACAGAGCCAGGATGACCTCACAGTCGCTACCCGTCTGAAAATCATACTGCCCCGCCAGCCTACGGCGTATCTCCTGATGATTGTATATCTCGCCATTCACTGCCAGCACCTGCTTGCGGTCGGGCGAGTAAAGAGGCTGTCCCCCACTCTCTGGGTCGACGATGCTCAGCCGCTCATGTGCCAGGATGGCAGAGCCACCACAATAGATACCACTCCAGTCAGGACCACGATGGCGAATTTTCTGACTCATCTTCAAAGCTTTATCACGCAGAGCCTTTGTCTGCTCCTGCACATTCAGGATAGCTACTATTCCACACATATTCTTTTTCTTTTAAAGGTATGACAAATATAGGTAGTTGGTCTGGGCTGGGTATTCAGCCGCCAGCGTATCGATCTGGCTGACCACAGGCACCACTCCCAGTTCCTTACGCCACTGGCGTACCAGCAGGCCGGCTTTCTCCATGTTCATCTGATTCTCCAAGCCTAGAGCCCGTCCTATCTGGAAGTCAGAGAAGCCATAGATTTTTGCCTCACGTAATAGTTCCACGAACTCTGGTGCCTCCAGATATTCCATCAGCTCGGTATTGTCCATGAAAGCCACCAACTCAGAGTACTGCGCAAACGACCGAAGTCGCAAGTCGATGTCTACAATATGCTTTAGTTTCTGCAGGAACCAGCGGTCGATCATCGTCAACTGGTGGATCTGCTCTATGGTATAGCCTATCTGCAGAGCCTTCGACACCACGAAGATACGCATGTCGGTAGGCTCATGTAGTGCTTTGTCGATGTCGCCAATCTTAATCTCGTGGTTAGACACGAAGCCATGCATACCCTGACCAATCATGCGAAGACCTTTTTGCAAGGCCTCCTCAAAGGTACGTCCAATAGCCATCACCTCGCCCACACTCTTCATCGACGAGCCCAGTTCGCGACTGACGCCACGGAACTTGGTGAGGTCCCAACGAGGAATCTTGCAAACCACATAGTCGAGGGCAGGCTCGAAGAAAGCTGTCGTAGTCTTCGTCACCGAATTCTTCAGGTCGAAAAGCCCGTAGCCCAGTCCCAGTTTTGCAGCTACGAATGCCAGTGGATAGCCCGTTGCCTTACTGGCCAGTGCCGACGATCGCGACAGGCGGGCATTGACTTCTATCACACGATAGTCCTCCGAGTCTGGGTCAAGAGCATACTGTACATTACATTCTCCCACGATGCCAATATGACGGATAATCCTGATGGCCAGTGCCCGCAACTTATGGTACTCGCTATTGGAAAGCGTCTGTGAGGGTGCCACAACGATTGACTCTCCCGTATGGATGCCCAGCGGATCCAGGTTCTCCATGTTACACACCGTGATGCAGTTATCATAGCGATCTCGCACCACCTCATATTCTATTTCCTTCCATCCCTTCAGCGATTTCTCCACCAGCACCTGTGGCGAGAACGAGAAGGCCTCCTCTGCCTGTGCCACCAGCTGTTCCTCGTTGTCACAGAAGCCCGATCCAAGACCACCGAGGGCATAGGCAGCACGCAAGATAACAGGGAAGCCCAGTGCTGTTGCAGCCTGCCGCACCTCATCGACCGTGCTGCAAGCCTCGCTCTTGATAGTCTTCACACCAATCTCATCCAGTCGGCGTACGAACAGGTCACGATCCTCCGTGTCGATGATGGCCTGCACGGGGGTGCCCAGCACCTTCACGCCATACTGCTCCAGCACCCCGCGTCTGTAGAGTTCCACGCCACAGTTGAGTGCCGTCTGTCCACCAAACGAAAGGAGGATGCCATCGGGCCGTTCCTTCTCGATGATACGAGCCACGAAATCAGGGTTCACGGGTTGGAAATATACGGTGTCGGCCACACCCTCAGAGGTCTGCACAGTAGCTATATTGGGGTTGACGAGCACCGTGTGGATGCCCTCTTCCTTCAGGGCTTTCAAGGCTTGCGAGCCACTATAATCGAACTCTCCCGCCTGACCGATCTTAAGGGCACCACTGCCCAACAATAATACTTTCTTCACATCCATCATCGTAGCATTTTTACAAACTCATCAAATAGGAATTCCGTATCCACAGGCCCTGAGCATGCCTCAGGGTGGAACTGTGCAGACATCCACGGATGCGACCGGTGGCAGATTCCCTCGTTCGAGCCGTCGTTCATATTGACAAACAGCGGTTGCCAGTCAGCAGGCAGCGTGGCATCGTCCACGGCATAGCCATGATTCTGCGAAGTGATAAAACATTGTGTCGTCCCCACACGCCTGACGGGCTGGTTGTGAGAACGATGACCATATTTCAACTTGTAGGTCCTGGCCCCTGCAGCCTTAGCCAAGAGCTGGTTGCCCAGGCAGATGCCCATGCAGGGACGTACCGTTTCACTATTCAGAAACTGACGGATATGCTGCACCGTCAGCTCACAGCGTTCTGGATCGCCAGGGCCATTGGCTAAGAACAGACCATCGAAAGCCAGCTGGTTGAAGTCATAGTCCCAGGGCACACGCACCACCTCGATGCCTCGCCGCAGCAGACAACGGATGATATTGGCCTTCACGCCACAGTCCACAAGGACCACTCTATGCTGTCTTTCACCATCGGGCTGGTAGGCAATCACCTCCTTGCAACTCACCTGCTGCACCCAGTTCACACTACCATAGTCCACTGTTTCGTTTGTCGCTGTATCACAGCAATCTTCAGAACCCTCAATGACCATCCTGCCCATCATCACGCCATGCTCCCTGAGCACCTTTGTCAGCCTGCGTGTATCAATACCCGTGATAGCAGGAATATGCTCACGCTTCAGCCAGTCGGCCAGTCGTTCTTTGGCATTCCAGTGTGAACAGTCCTCACTATAGTCGGCCACTACAAATGCCCTGACATGTATTCTATCACTCTCTATCAGTGCTGGCAGCCCGTTGCTGGCCATCTCAGTCGTCGGCACACCATAATTCCCCACCAGTGGATAGGTCATTACAAGTATCTGGCCGGCATAGCTGGGGTCTGTCAGACTCTCAGGATAGCCCGTCATGGCTGTGTTGAATACCACCTCGCCATGAGTATCCTCATCATAGCCAAACGACCAACCGCTGAACGTCGTGCCATCATCCAGAATGAGTTTTGCTTGTCTCTTCATCTTTTTCATTGTGTTTATGTTGTGTCTCTACCATTCTGGCCATGCCTCACAATTGCAGTTTCAATACCTCTTCCACATACCTTACGAAGGCCTGATTCACCATTCGGACCCCTCCTGGCGTGGGATAGTGCCCTGTAAAGTACCAGTCACCAGGATGGTTGGGGCAGGCTTGGTGCAATCCCTCTATACCCTGGAACACCAGTTCGACGGGTGTCTTCATCCCTTCCGGACGTAGCATCTCCACAATCTTACGGTTGATATCGTCAACGCTGAACGGGGCATAGATACGACGCACATGGTTGGTTGTCAGTGCTTCCGTCTTACACATCTTATATGTCTCGGCTATCAGCCCCTGCATGCCTCGCTCTTTGATCAGGGCGATGGCGGCACGAAAAGCACACAGCTCTTCCAGTCGCGACATATCGATGCCATAATAATCAGGATAGCGGATCTGTGGCGAGCTCGACACCATCACGATTTTCCTGGGATGCAGACGGTCGAGGATCTTGAAAATGCTCTCCCTGAGTGTAGTACCTCTCACGATGGAGTCGTCGATGATGACCAGATTATCCTCCTGTTCCTTCAACGATCCATAGGTGATGTCATAGACATGTGCAGCCAGATCATTGCGTTCTTGTCCATCGCTGATAAACGTGCGCAGTTTGATGTCCTTCCACACCACCTTTTCTATCCTGACATCGTGGCTCATCCTGCGCACCCCGTCAGTCATGCCATAGAAGGCCACCTCGGCCGTATTGGGAATATATGAGAATACAGTATGTGCCACATCATTGTCGATAGCCTTCATGATGGCTGGCGTGAGCTGTTCGCCCAGTCGCTTACGCTCTTGATAGATGGTGCTGTCGCTGCCTCTGCTGAAATAGATACGTTCAAAGGAGCAAGCGCTGAACTTCTGAGCCGGCAGGATCTCCTCCATCTGCCGCTGGCCGTTTCTCCTGACCACCAGTGCCTGTCCTGGCTCCAGCTCGTGGATATCCTCGGCACAGAGGTCGAAGGTGGTCTGTATGACAGGTCGTTCTGAAGCCACCACCACCACCTCTTCGTCCTGATACCAGAAAGCGGGACGGATGCCCCAGGGGTCTCTGACAGCAAACAGCTCGCCACTGCCCGTGAGGCCACACATCACGTAGCCACCATCGAAATGGGGCATGGTCTTTCGCAACACATTGGCTATCTCCACATGGTCGTCGATATATCCGGTGATGTCAATGCCCTGCAGTCCCTGCTGCCTGGCCAGACCATAAAGCCGTTCCACTTCCCTGTCGAGCCTGTGCCCCATCAGTTCCAGGGTGATATACGAGTCGCCATAGACACGTGGTGACTGCCCCCGCTCGGTGATATACGAGAAAACCTCGTCGATATTGGTCATGTTGAAGTTGCCACACAGACAGAGGTTCTTAGCCCGCCAGTTGTTACGACGCAAGAAGGGGTGCACATACTGTAAGCCACTCTTACCCGTGGTAGAATAGCGCAGATGGCCCATGTAGAGCTGTCCAGAAAACGAGTCACCCACATGACGGAAGATCTCCGTTATCGCATCAGAACCCTCCGCTCTCTCACGAAACATATACTCCTCGCCCACGGGGGCATCCAGATTGACACAGGCCACGCCAGCTCCCTCCTGCCCGCGGTTGTGCTGCTTCTCCATCATCAGATAGAGCTTGTTCAGCCCATAGCGCCAGCTGCCGTATTTCTGCTCGTAATACGACAGGGGCTTCAGCAGCCGGATCATAGCCACGCCACACTCATGCTTCAGCTGTTCCATCTATACATGCCTTTATAAAGCCCATAAACAGAGGGTGTGGATGCAGCACGGTCGACGAATATTCAGGATGGAACTGCGTACCGACATACCATCTCAGGTCGGGAATCTCCACGATTTCCACTAGCGAGGCCGCCGGGTTGATGCCCACACACCGCATGCCAGCCTTCTCGAAAGCCTCCTGGTACTGGTTGTTGAACTCATAGCGATGGCGATGGCGCTCGCGTATCAGCCGTTCCTCGCCATAGGCCTGCCACGTACGACTGCCCTCCAGCAGTTCACAGTCATAGGCACCCAGTCGCATGGTGCCCCCCATCTGGCGGATGCTCTTCTGCTCCTCCATCAGGTCGATCACAGGATGCTGTGTACTACCGTCCATCTCGCTGCTGTTGGCATCCTGATAGCCCAGCACCTGACGAGCAAAGGCCACCACCATCATCTGCATGCCCAGACAGATGCCCAAAGTAGGAATATCATGCTCACGGGTATAGTCTGCGGCCACAATCTTACCCTCGATGCCACGAGTGCCGAAGCCTGGACAGATCACGATACCCGCCATGCCCTGCAACTGTTCTGCCACATTCTCGCCAGTGATATGCTCACTATTTATAAAAATGGGCTTCACCTTTTTATTATGATAGGTACCCGCGTGAGCCAGGCTCTCTAGGATGCTCTTGTAGGCATCCTGCAAGTCGTACTTGCCCACCAGTCCAATCCGTATCACCTCCGAGGCTTGTTTCCTACGCTCCAGGAAGTCACGCCAGGGTCCCAGCCCTGGTGTCTCACCTGGCTCCACACCCATTTTCTTCAGTATCACGGCATCCAATTGCTGTCGTTGCATATTCACTGGTACCTCGTATATACTAGGCATATCCTGACTCTGGATTACAGCCGCCAGGTCCACATTGCAGAAATGGGCCACCTTCGACCTAAGCTCATCGCTCAGCTCGTGCTCCGTGCGCAATACCAGTACCTCGGGCTGGATACCCAGTCCCTGCAACTGCTTCACACTGGTCTGCGTAGGCTTCGTCTTCAGCTCGCCAGCAGCAGCCAGATAGGGCACATAGGTCAGATGGACGTTCAGGGCCCGTGTAGGTCCCAGTTCCCAACGCAACTGGCGTATGGCCTCCAGAAACGGCTGGCTCTCTATATCGCCGATGGTACCACCAATTTCCGTGATGACGAAGTCCAGCTCGTGCTTCGTGGCGTTCAGCAGGATGCGACGTTTTATCTCGTCCGTGATATGCGGCACCACCTGGATGGTCTTTCCCAGATAGTCACCCCGTCGCTCCCGTTCTATCACACTCAGATAAATGCGTCCCGTGGTCACACTGTTGTCACGTGTCGTCTCGATGCCTGTAAACCGTTCGTAGTGCCCCAGATCCAGATCCGTCTCCATGCCGTCGGCCGTCACATAGCATTCGCCATGTTCATATGGATTCAGCGTCCCAGGGTCGATATTGATATAGGGATCAAACTTCTGGATGGTTATCCTGTAGCCACGGGCTTGCAACAGTTTGCCCAGCGATGCCGAGATGATGCCCTTTCCTAACGAGGAGGCCACACCACCAGTGATAAAAATATACTTCGTTTCCATAAAATAATGTTTTCGTTGAGCCTACTCCCCTTGCTAACACGACGCTGCTGAAGATATGGCATGTAAAGGGCGGACGAAAGCCGACACTTTTATGGACTGCAAAAGTAATACATTTGATAAAAAAAGTAGTTTAATGCCTTCCTTTTTGATTGTTAAAAAACAGATAAACTATCATTTTGTAAATTTACAACCCACTATTCCTTACTTTTTGGCAAAACCAAGACAATTCTTCTTTCATTTTGTTACAAACTGAAAGAAAAGACAAAAAAGTTGATAGAGAGGTACACAGCCCTCAAAAAAGTGACAACATGACAATTATGACAAATGACAGCGTCATTATTTGCACCCAGGCTATTGCTGCAAATCTCGTAATTGAGTACATATTTATATATTAATAGATATAATTATTAATATAACTTTGGTTTCTCCAAATTTCCAAAAACCCCTGGGCTCGGAAAATGACGCTGTCATTTGTCACGTTTGTCACTTTTTTCATTTTCACTAGGATTTTTAGCTACCTCACTAGGCAGATATTTTTCCCTAGTGAGGCCGCAAATACTGGCTCCGGCATCCTGTTTCCAGCACGACAAGCACGTATCCTAAGGCTCCCTCTAGCGCCTCTTTTTGCTCGTCAGAGCCCCCTTTTTTCGCCATCCAAAGCCCTTTTCTTGCTTCCAAGCCTGTTTTTCGCCCCGGCCAGGCCATATCCTCTGGCCTTATTATTGCTCGCCTGCAGCGTTCGTGACTGAAGCCAGGAAGTGGAAGTAGAAGCGCAGGTCATCATCCAGCTCTGGATGGAAGGCCGTGGCAAATTGGCGACCCTGTCTGACGGCTACCACACGACTGTCGACCTGTGCCAGAATCTCCACGTCGGGCGAGAGGACCTGTTGCACATAGGGTGCACGGATAAAGGTCATGGGGATATCGCTGCCCATCCCCGCCACACTGCCCACAGTATGAAAACTGCCCAACTGTCGCCCATAGGCATTGCGCAACACCCGTACAGACATCGTATTCAGATAGCCCTGGGAGAGTAGAATCATACCCGCACACGTACCCACGACGGGAAGGCCATCAAGAATGGCCTCACGGATAGGTTCATAGAGTCCCAGGTTATGAAGGAGCCGCATCTGTACGGTGCTCTCTCCACCGGGCAGGACGAGAGCATCCTTATGCTGTTGCCAGTCGGCCAGTTGTCGCACCTGAAAGGTGTCAACTCCTAGCCGCTGCAGCATCTGCTGATGTTCGGCAAAGGCTCCCTGCAATGCCAGTACTGCTATCGTCATTTGCCCCGTTCTGCCATCAGCAGTTCTATTTCCTGTTCGTTGATGCCTACCATGGCCTCTCCTAGGTCCTCGCTGAGTTCTGCCAGCATCTTGGCATCCTGGTAGTTGGTGACTGCCTGCACGATGGCTGCCGCACGCTTCTGTGGGTTGCCACTCTTGAAGATGCCACTGCCTACGAAAACGCCCTCTGCACCAAGCTGCATCATCAGTGCGGCATCGGCAGGGGTTGCCACGCCACCAGCTGCAAAGTTGACCACCGGCAGCCGTCCTTCCCTATGCACGAAAGCGACCAGTTCGAATGGAGCCTGCAATTGCTTGGCTGCCTCATAGAGTTCGTCCTCGCTCATGCTTACCAACCTACGTATCTCGCTTTGCATCAGCCTCATATGACTGACGGCCTGCACCACGTCACCAGTCCCTGGCTCTCCCTTGGTACGGATCATCGTAGCACCTTCGGCAATGCGACGCAGAGCTTCACCTAGGTTCTTTGCCCCACATACGAAGGGCACGTCGAACTTGGTCTTGTCTATATGATAGATGTTATCTGCAGGACTCAGCACCTCGCTCTCGTCGATATAGTCGATCTCTATGGCCTGTAGAATCTGTGCCTCGGCGATATGCCCGATTCGGCACTTTGCCATCACGGGAATGGAGACTGCCTGTTGTATGCCCCGTATCATCTTGGGGTCACTCATACGGCTGACACCGCCTGCCGCACGGATATCAGCAGGAATACGTTCCAAAGCCATCACGGCACAGGCACCAGCCTCTTCGGCGATACGTGCCTGTTCTGGCGTTGTCACATCCATAATCACACCGCCCTTGAGCATCTGCGCCAACTGGCGGTTGAGCTTTACTCGTTCGTTTTGCATAATGATTTGAGTTGAAAATGATAATCCCGAGTACGGCCCAGACTTCTCTCTGGGAGTACTTTTGTGTTGGGGATAAATTATTGCATGTTCTTGTGTTGATAGTCTGTGGGCGAGAGCCCCTTGTGCTTCTTGAAGAAGCGGGAGAGATGAGCCTGCGAGGAGAAGCCCAGTCGAAGGGCAACGTCCTTGAGCGGCCAGGTAGTGGTAGTGAGCAGCGATACGATTTCCGTTATGATGAGCTCGTCGATAATAGACTTGGGCGAGCGGCCTGCAATGCGTCTTGTCACCTGGCCGAGGTAGCGTGACGTGACATTGAGCTGCTCGGCATAGAAGGCTACGTCGGCATAGCGGTTGTAGTAATGACCCACTGCATCGAGGAACTGATTGTACAACTCCTCGCTGCGATTATTACCATCGGCATAGTCGGCAGGCAACTGCTTGAGATAGGCTCGTGCATGAAGCATGGCCACGTCAACAGATTCACCAAGACTGAGATAATAGGCCACCGCTGACGACAACTGGTTGGCATGTCCGTGGCGTCGTGGTCCCAGAGGCAGGTCAGAAGGCTCAAGGACAATGGTGCATAGGGGGATGAGTAGGCGGCTGATAACCTCATAGACCTTTGGCGACACCAGTTCCTCGCCCCTAGTCGATTTCAGCACGGGGGCATAGATGATCTGCTCAGGACGGTATCTGCCCAGCACCTCGGCAAGCATCTCCACCACGTCGACACGTCGCAACAGCCCAATCTTCACCACCTGTGGCTGCAGGTCGTTGATGATGGCCTCTATCTGCTGACGGACAACGATAGCAGGCAGGTCGTGGAACAGCTGTATGCCCAATGTGTTCTGTACCGTGATGGAGGTGACTGCCGAAACCGCCACACCGCCTAGACTGCTGATGAAGCGAATGTCCGCTTGTACACCCGACCCTCCCGTGCCGTCGCTACCTGTGATGGTGAGAATTGTCTTCTTCATTGTCTTAATGCATGAAAATCTGGTGCAAAGGAAACGAAATAGGACGAAACTGCCAAATAAAGTTCCATAAATGATAAAAGAATATGTATTTTTGCAAAGTTGCAGACACAATTATCCCCCTCATCCCGACGCTTCGGGTGAGGGGGATAGAACCTGGAAAAGATTATGGTTGCAGCGTAAAACCTAAAACCAGGTATGCGTGCTGTGAGCAGGGATTGCCCGTGAACTGAGCAAAGACAGGAATGGCAAAGGAGTCGCTTACCTTGATTTCTTTCGTTGCCCGGAGCGAGAGATTGGTGACGGAGAGTCCCGTCGTGCCGTATGACGTGGTGGCGAAGGGAACGACGCCAGCCACAGCAGCCCAGTCGACGCCTGCTAACACAAATGGGACTGTTGCCTCGACATAGCTGCTGTAGGCTCGCTTGCCGTCGTTGTTCGTACCGTCATTGCCTGCAAAGTTGGTATACCACTGTAGTGCCAGCGGTCCGAAGTCATAGCCGACATTGGCCTCAAAGACATGGTTAGTGCCATGGGCATCGTACTTGAAATAGCGTCCCCTGGGATCAGCACCGGCAGAGAACCAATAGTCGGCGATGCCAACGTTCAGCCCACCCGTGCTATAGGCAAGCGTAAGATCCAGTTCCTTGACATCTGCAGGATCTGTAATCCCATAGCTACCCCATGCCGACAGCGACAGACCTTTATATCCGATACTGAGAGTGGGCTGCACGGCTGCATCGCCACAATCCAGGCCACGCCATATATACTGGCTAACCACATCTGCACTCACCGTCGTCTCTACACCTTCCTGTGCCTCCGCAGTTGTCACCCCAAGAGAGAGCAGGGTGAGGAGAGCAAACAATCTAATTACCTTTTTCATAACAATAGTTCGTTTAAATAGTTTCTTACAATAGTTCCTAAAATAAATTTCTTAGATGATTAGTTATAACAGCTTTCACCATGCTCGTAGATATCGAGGCCTTCTTCCTCTATGCGCTTGTCGACACGCAGGCCACGAAGTTTCTTGATACCATAGAAGAGTACGAAGCCACATGCTGCTGCCCAGAGGTCGATCATCAGGATGCCGAAGCACTCTGCCCCGAAGAATCCCCATCCATGACCATAGAAGGCACCATTGGAGGTAGAGAGCAGACCAGTCATGATGGTACCGAGAATACCACACACACCATGTACGGAAGAGGCGCCCACAGGATCGTCAATATGCAGCTTATGGTCGATAAACTCAATGGAGAAGACAAGCACCACACCGCAGACCAGTCCAATGATGACAGCTCCGAATGGCGACACCAGGTCACAACCAGCAGTGATACCAACAAGTCCTGCCAGCACACCGTTCAGTGTCAGTGAGAGTGAGGGCTTGCCATACTTCATCCATGTGATGAACATCGTAGCGATGCCACCTGCTGCCGCTGCCAGGTTAGTGGTGAGGAACACATGCGAGATGGCTATGCGGTTCACCTCACCAGAGGCTGCCAGCTGCGAGCCGGGGTTGAAACCAAACCATCCTAACCAGAGAATGAATACGCCAAGTGCCGCCATGGCCAGGTTATGGCCTGGGATAGCACGACTCTTGCCATCAACAGCATACTTACCAACACGGGGACCAAGTGCCATAGCACCTATCAGGGCCAGCACACCACCAACGCTATGCACAATAGCCGATCCTGCAAAGTCGTGGAAGATATAGCCAAAGGTACTCATCATAAACGAGTCCGCCTCACCATTGCACAGCCATCCGCCGCCCCACGTCCAATGACCCGAGACAGGATAGATGATGAGTGAGATAAACATACTATAAAGAAGATACATCGAGAACTTGGTACGTTCTGCCATGGCACCACTGACGATAGTGGCTGAGGTGGCACAGAACACGGTCTCAAAGATGAGAAAGCCCTCTACAGGCAGGTCGCCCTTATAGAAAGAGAGATCGCCCCAGTTTGGTGCCCCTATGAAGCCTGCACCTTCAGAACCGAACATGAATCCGAATCCTAGGAAGAAGAACAGCAGAGAGCCGAACATAAAGTCTACAAAGTTCTTCATGAGGATGTTGGCGGTGTTCTTGCCCCGTGTAAATCCAGCCTCACACAGCGCAAATCCCGGCTGCATCCAAAATACCAACATAGCTGCCAATAGCATCCATACGGTGTCGAGTGATAATCCAATTTCGTTCATATCCTGAAAATTTTTCGTGTTACTATTCTGTTTTCTTCATTCTTCACTTACTTCTTGTCCTTAAGCACGGTGTCGCCATTCTCTCCTGTGCGTATGCTCCAGGTATCAATGACATCGCTCACGAAGATTCGACCGTCACCGACCTCGCCAGTGTGGGCAACTTTCAACAATACTTTGATCGTTGGCTGCAAGATGACGTCACGACATACAATAGTGATGGCTACACGCTCAATGACATCAGTCGAATATTGCACACCACGGTATATTCGTTCCTGACGGCTCTGGCCAATGCCATGTACATCATGGTACTCAAACCAGTCGATGTCAGACTGTAACAGCGCTTCTTTCACATCCTCGAACTTGGTCTTACGGATGATTGCTTCAATCCTTTTCATAATCTTTATACCTTATTTAATTAATACTAGACCCCGTGGGGCTTTTAATTTTTTTTGCAAAGTTACGACAATTTGCAAATACAGCCATCAAAAGTTTATCACTTTGTTTGTTAAATCACAGCGTATCTTACAAAATGTAAATCAATAAACGCAAACATGAGTCATATTGATAGCATTATGACACAAAAACCATCCATTTCGAATCAAAGTGTCAATTGATACATATCAACCGCTGTTATCGCACACAAGTACCTTCTTTTTGAACCAAAACATCAAAATGTAAGAAACAAGAGAAAATAACCGTACTAGAAATTTCAAAAAGAAAGAAAACCACGCATTTTAGTAACAAAATGATAGTTTAACGTATAATTGTTGGTTTAAAAGTTAATAACGACTTGCATATTCTTTCATTTTGAATTAATTTTGCACTCGAAATCAAACAAAACGTCAGCAAAAATATTAATAATATGACAAAAGGCAAAGTTCAGCACAATCAGCAAGGCCTATACCAGCGCAGCTATGAGCACGACGCATGTGGCGTGGGCATGATTGCGAACATACATGGCAACAAAAGTCATGAACTAGTAGACCAGGCACTGCGTGTATTGGAAAATATGCGACATCGAGGTGCTGAAGTCGGCAAGGATGGTGATGGTGCAGGCATCATGATCCAGATACCTCACGAATTCATTTTATTACAGGGCATCCCTGTTCCCGAGAAAGGGAAATACGGTACGGGACTGGTGTTCCTGCCAAAGGAAGAAAAGACACAGCAGGAGATACTGAGCGTGATGATTGAGGAGATAGAGCGGGAAGGGCTGCAGCTAATGCACCTGCGTACTGTGCCTACCAACTCGGAATGCCTGGGCGAGGCCGCACTGAGCACGGAACCCGACATCAAACAGCTGTTTATTACAGGTGTCAGCGACGACAAGGTGGAAGCCTTCCCGCGTACATTATATATTATCAGAAAGAAGATTGAAAGCAGGATAGCACACAAGGACTTCTATATCTGTTCGCTATCAAACACAAACATGATCTACAAGGGCATGCTGTCGTCGATGCAGGTACGCCAGTACTTCACCGACCTGACTAACCCCTACCTGACCAGTGGACTGGCACTGGTACACTCGCGATTCAGTACCAACACCTTCCCTACATGGAGTCTGGCACAACCATTCCGGCTGCTCTGTCATAATGGCGAGATCAACACCATCAGGGGCAATCGCGGATGGATGAAGGCACGCGAAAGCGTGCTAAATTCAGAAGCATTGGGCGACGTCAAGAAAATCTCACCCATCGTACAAGAAGGCATGTCAGACTCGGCATCGCTCGACAACGTACTGGAATTCTTCGTCATGTCCGGCCTCTCACTTCCCCATGCCATGAGCATCCTCGTTCCAGAGAGCTTCAACGACAAAAACCCGATATCGGAAGACCTGAAGGCCTTCTACGAGTATCACTCCATCCTGATGGAGCCCTGGGACGGTCCCGCAGCCCTGCTCTTCTCCGACGGTCGTTTTGCCGGTGGCATGCTCGACCGCAACGGTCTGCGTCCTGCCCGTTACACCATCACACGCAACGATACGATGATCGTGGCCTCAGAGGTTGGCGTCATGGATTTCGAGCCAACTGAAATTGCCGAGAAGGGACGTCTGCAGCCAGGTAAGATCCTACTTATCGATACCCTGGAGGGTAAGATCTACTACGATGGAGAAATCAAGCAACAGCTGGCCAGTGAGCACCCTTACCGGCAATGGCTGTCGACCAACCGCATCCAGCTGGAGAAGCTGAAGAGCGGACGACATGTGGAAAACAGCGTCAGCGACTTGCTGAAGAAGGAAATCATGTTCGGCTATGGTGCCGAAGACATCGAGTCGACCATCATCCCTATGGCGGTAAACGGACAGGAGCCCACAGCATCTATGGGCAACGATACCCCACTGGCAGTGCTCTCGGACAAACCACAGGTATTCTTCAACTACTTCCGTCAGCAATTCGCACAGGTCACCAACCCTGCCATTGACTCTATTCGCGAAGAACTGGTGATGAGTCTCACGGAATATATCGGACGCGTGGGATCGGGTATCCTCAGTCCCGACGAGTCTAACTGTAAGATGGTACGTCTGCCCCACCCCATTCTGAACAACACACAGCTGGATATCCTCTGCAACATTCGCTACAAAGGCTTCAACACCATCAAACTGCCAATGACCTTCACCGGCGACCTGAAGAGTGCACTCGACAAGCTCTGCAAGGATGCGGAGAACAGTGTCGACGAGGGCTATAACTATATCATTCTGAGCGACCGCGATGCTGACGAGAGCCACGTGGCCATTCCCTCACTGCTGGCTGTGAGTGCTGTACACCACTATCTTATTGCCGTCGGCAAACGTGTACAGACCGCCCTGATCGTAGAGAGTGGAGAGATTCGTGAGACTATGCATGCCGCACTGCTCCTGGGCTATGGTGCTAGTGCCCTGTGCCCCTATATGACTTTTGCCATCCTCGACGACCTCGTCAGACGACACAAGATACAGGAAGACTACCCCACTGCCGAGGCCAATTATATCAAGGCTGTGAAAAAAGGACTCTTCAAGATCATGGCTAAGATGGGCATCTCTACCATACGCAGCTATCGAGGAGCGAAGATCTTCGAGAGCATCGGACTGAGCGAAGATCTGCTCAGAAGCTATTTCGGTACGGAGACAAGCACCATTGGCGGAATCGGTTTGGAGAAGATTGCACAAGATGCCAAGGCAAGACATACGGCTGCAGCTAACATCGACAGTGATAGCGCCAGCAACACGGCTTTCTTACAGAATCAGGGACAGTTCCACTGGCGTAAAGATGGCATCAGACATGCCTGGAACCCAGAAACGATAGCCACACTACAACTGGCAACCCGCACGGGCAACTACGATAGATACAAGGCCTACAGCCAGCTAGTAGACCAGAAGGACAAGGCCATCTTCATCCGCGACTTCCTAGGATGGAAGAAACACCCCATCAGCATTGACGAGGTAGAGCCCGTCAGTGAGATTGTCAAGCATTTCGTGGCAGGAGCCATGTCGTTCGGAGCCCTGAGCAAAGAGGCCCACGAGGCCATCTGTCTGGCAATGAACAAGCTAGGAGCACGTAGCAACACTGGTGAGGGAGGCGAAGACTCTGAACGTTTCCATGCCAAACTCGACGGCATCTCACTCTCGAGCAAGACAAAGCAGGTGGCTAGCGGACGTTTTGGGGTAACAACGGAATACCTGGTAAATGCAGAAGAGATACAGATCAAGGTGGCTCAGGGTGCAAAACCAGGTGAAGGCGGACAGTTGCCTGGCTTTAAGGTCAACGAGGTGATTGCCAAGACACGTCATTCCATTCCCGGCATCTCACTCATCTCGCCACCACCCCATCATGATATCTATTCGATTGAAGACCTGGCACAGCTCATCTTCGATCTGAAGAATGTCAATCCCAAAGCTGCCGTCAGCGTGAAGCTGGTTGCAGAGAGTGGTGTAGGCACAATTGCTGCTGGAGTAGCAAAGGCAAAAGCCGACCTCATCGTCATCAGCGGTGCTGAAGGTGGTACGGGAGCCTCACCAGCATCCTCCATGCGATTTGCAGGAATCTCGCCAGAGATAGGACTGGCAGAGACACAGCAGACACTGGTGCGCAACGGACTACGCAGCGGTGTGCGACTGCAGGTAGACGGACAACTGAAAACCGGTCGTGACGTAGTGCTCATGGCACTGCTCGGAGCTGAGGAGTTTGGATTCGGTACGGCAACACTCATCGTTTTGGGGTGTGTGATGATGCGCA
Source organism: Prevotella sp. (assembly GCA_024684515.1). Taxonomy (GTDB): domain Bacteria; phylum Bacteroidota; class Bacteroidia; order Bacteroidales; family Bacteroidaceae; genus Prevotella. The sequence goes on along the minus strand of JAIKWS010000086.1, from coordinate 7,082 downwards.
AATGCAACCTGAACACCTGTCCTATGGGTGTGGCCACACAGAACGAGGAGTTGCGCAGACACTTCATAGGTCGTTACGAATACCTGGTGAATTACTTTACCTTCGTAGCACAGGAGGTACGTGAATACCTGGCAGAGATGGGATTCAAGAGTCTGAACGATATCGTAGGACGTACTGATCTGATTGAGACCAAGCCATCGGTAGTCGACATGAACCGGCTGATATACAAGGAGGAGGGCATCCTGCACTTCACCGGAGATGCCACAAAACCAGTCATTCCTCTAGGCATGCAAGGCACCATCATCGACCAAATGATGATAACGGCAGCAGCAAAAGCTATTGACCAGGAGGAAGAGGTGATGCTCGACTATGCCATTCGCAATACCGACCGTGCCGTGGGCACGATGCTCTCGGGCACCATCGCAAAACGCTACGGACTACAGGGACTGCCTGACAACACCATCAACGTTAAGTTCAGGGGCTCGGCAGGACAGTCCTTTGGTGCCTTCCTCGTCAAGGGCATCAGCTTCAAGCTGGAAGGAGAGACCAACGACTATTTTGCCAAAGGACTGAGTGGAGGACGTATCGCCATCCTGCCTCCTACACGTTCCAGCTTCAAGGCAGAAGAGAACATTATTGCAGGCAATACCGGCCTCTATGGCGCAACAAGTGGAGAACTGTATATAAATGGCAAGGTGGGAGAGCGCTTTGGCGTACGCAACTCTGGTGCCATTGCAGTCATCGAAGGTGCCGGTGACCACTGCTGTGAATATATGACCGGTGGACGTGTCGTCGTGCTAGGCCCTACGGGACGTAACTTCGCTGCTGGCATGTCAGGAGGCGTGGCCTACGTATGGGACAAGAACCAGACTTTCGACTATTTCTGTAATATGGACATGGTAGAAATCAATCTCGTGGAAGACTCCGTCTCACGCAAGGAACTCCTGGAACTGATCCGGCAACATTACCTACACACGGGATCAGCACTGGCAGGACGACTGCTCGACGACTGGCAACGCTATGTGGGCGAGTTCATTCAGATAGTACCCATTGAATACAAACGGGTGCTGCAGGAAGAGCAGATGGCTCGCCTACGGGAAAAGATTGCCGATATGCAACGCGAATATTGAGCCTCTTCTTACGACAACAGTAATCAACAAACGGTAAACAATAAGCAAAACAATGGGAAATCCAAAAGCATTTCTAGAGATACACCGTCAGGAAGCCGGATACCGTCCTATCCACGACAGGATTCACGACTTCGGAGAAGTAGAACAGACGCTGAACACCCGCGAGCGCAAGCTGCAGGCCAGCCGTTGCATGGACTGTGGCGTGCCCTTCTGCCACTGGGCCTGTCCGCTTGGCAATAAAGCCCCGGAATGGAACGATGCCCTCTACAAGGGCGACTGGGAACTGGCCTTCCGTCTGCTCACCAGCACCAACCCTTTCCCGGAGTTCACTGGACGCATATGTCCTGCCCTCTGCGAAAAGGCTTGCGTGCTCAACCGCTATAACCACGAGCCGACCACCAACCGAGAGGACGAGTGCGCCATTATAGAGGCTGCATTCCGCGAGGGTTACATCCAGCCGCACACAGCTATCAGCAGGAATGGCAAGCAGGTGGCCGTGATCGGAGCCGGACCAGCGGGACTGACAGCGGCCTACAGCCTCAACCACATGGGCTATAGCGTCACCGTCTATGAGAAGAACGAGGCTGCTGGAGGCCTACTCCGCTATGGCATTCCCAATTTCAAGCTCAACAAGGCCATTATCGACCGCCGTCTGCTGATGATGCAACAGGAAGGCATTACCTTCCGTTATGGCGAGGCTATCCCGACTGATGCGCTGCCAACACACTTGACAGCAGACTACGATGCCATCGTCATTGCCACTGGCACACCCACCGCCCGCGACCTCAACATCCCTGGACGTGACCTGAAAGGTGTACACTTCGCCCTCGACCTGCTGGCTCAGCAAAACCGTGTGCTGGCAGGCATGGAGTTCGCAAAAGACGAACGGGTGACGGCCAAGGGCAAGGATGTGCTGGTGATTGGTGGTGGTGATACGGGCAGCGACTGCATAGGCACGGCCCATCGCCAGGGTGCACGAAGCGTCACACAGATAGAAATCATGCCACGACCCGTGGAAGGTCACGAAGACCCACATAACCCATGGCCTGCCTTCCCACGCACACTGAAGACCACCTCCTCGCACGAAGAGGGCTGTACACGCCGGTGGAACATCAACACCCTGGAATTCCTGGGCGAGAAAGGACGACTGACGGGTGTCAGGGTGCAGGAGATAGACTGGAAACCCAATCCCGCCGGAGGACGTCCGTTGATGGTGGAAAAAGGGAAACCGGAAATCATCAAGGCAGAGCTTGTATTACTGGCCATGGGCTTTCTCAGGCCCGAACATCCACAGTATGCCGACAACGTCTTTGTCTGTGGTGACGCACAGAATGGTGCCTCACTCGTCGTACGTGCCATGGCCAGCGGTATCGATACCGCACAGAAAGTAAACAAATTCCTGACAAAATGAAAATACCCTTCACCAAGATGCACGGCTGTGGCAACGACTACATCTACGTCAATGCCATGCAGCATAAACTCAGAAACCCACATGCTGCCGCCCTGACGTGGAGTGACCGCCACAAAGGCATCGGCTCCGACGGACTGGTGCTGATTGACAAATCGCCCGTTCCTGAAGCCGACTTCTCCATGCGCATCTTCAATGCCGACGGTTCTGAAGCCATGATGTGTGGCAATGCCAGCCGCTGCATCGGGAAATATCTCTTTGAACGGAAGCTAACCGACAGTACCGAGATCAAACTACTGACGCTATCTGGTATCAAGACGCTGAGGTTACATACCGAGCAAGGAATCGTGGAGAGCGTCACTGTCGACATGGGAGAGCCAATATTCGAAGACTGCAATCTCTACAACTCCAATATCACATCCAAGCTGTCAGGGAGAACAATAGCAGGCGACGCACTGTTCGTGTCCATGGGCAATCCGCACTACGTTATCTTCACTGAAGATGTGAACAAGGTGGGAGAGATAGGACCTGTGCTGGAACAGCATCCTGCCTTTCCACAACGCTGCAACATCGAACTGGCACAGGTATTGCCCGATGGACGCATCCGCACCCGGGTATGGGAACGAGGCAGCGGCATCACCATGGCCTGTGGCACGGGAGCCTGTGCCACTGCCGTGGCAGCATCCGTCACAAGACGTACTGGCCGGCAGTCAAAGATCGTGATGGATGGGGGCACTCTTATCATCGACTGGCGCGATTCCGACAACCATGTCTATATGACTGGTCCTGCCGCCTTTGTCTTCGACGGCGAAATCGAGTTATGATAGTCACTTTTTCACCTCTCACATCAACAAAACTATGGCATTAGTAAACATACATTTCCTCAACCTGCAGAACAACTATCTGTTCGCCGACATTGCCAAAAAGGTGAATGCCTTCAAGGTGCTGCATCCTCTGTCCAACATCATCTCACTGGGCATTGGCGATGTCACCCAGCCCCTGTGTCCTGCCGTCATTGATGCTATGCACAAGGCTACCGACGAGATGGCCACGTCAGCCTCCTTCCGTGGTTATGGCCCTGAACATGGCTATGACTTCCTACGCGAGGCCATCGTGAAGAACGACTATGCCCCACGTGGCGTGCATCTCGACATCGACGAGATATTCATCAACGACGGTGCGAAGTCCGACACTGGCAATTTCCAGGAACTGCTACACTGGGACAACTTCATTGGCGTCACCGATCCCATCTATCCTGTATATATCGACTCTAACGTAATGATCGGACGATGTGGAGAATATAGAAACGGACGATGGACAAACGTCGCCTATATGCCTATCACGGCTGCCAATGGCTTCACACCCCAGCTACCCACCGACCGCCATGTCGACGTCATCTATCTCTGCTACCCCAACAACCCGACGGGGACGGTCATCAGCAAACAGGAGCTACGCAAGTTCGTCAACTATGCCCTGAAGAATGATGCCCTCATCCTCTATGATGCTGCCTACGAGGCTTACATCCGCGACCCGAAGATTCCCCACTCTATCTATGAGATACGTGGTGCCAGAAAGTGTGCCGTTGAGTTCCGTTCCTACTCAAAGACAGCAGGGTTCACAGGCATACGATGTGGCTATACCGTCGTACCCAAAGAGGTAAGCGTTGCCACTTTTGAAGAGGAGCGCATCCCACTCAACCAACTCTGGAATCGCCGACAGTGCACCAAGTTCAATGGCACCAGCTATATCAGCCAGCGGGCTGCCGAAGCCATCTACACCCCCGAGGGAAAGGCACAAGTACAGCAGACCATCGACTACTACATGGCCAATGCCAGCAAGATGCTCAGCACACTGCGCAGCCTGGGCTATGAGTGCTATGGCGGAGAGAATGCACCCTACGTCTGGATGCGCACCCCCAATGGCACCACTTCATGGCAGTTCTTCGAGGAACTGCTCTATGGCGCCAACGTCGTCTGCACGCCAGGCGTAGGCTTCGGACCCAGCGGCGAGGGATATGTACGCTTCACTGCCTTCGGTAGCCACGAGGCGACAACCGAAGCGCTAGCACGCATAACACAATGGACGAAAACACATTAATCCACAATTTCGCCATCTCGTTATCACGTTATTTCGTCATTTCGTTATCACGCTATTTCTTTAAATAAAAAAAATTCATTATGGAAACATTAAGATTTCAGGTTGTCGGTGAGGCTTTCAAGAAGAAGCCACTCGACGTAAAGACACCCAGTGAGAGACCCGCAAAGTATTTTGGCAAGAAGGTCTTCAATCGTGAGAAAATGTACAAGTACCTGTCGAAGGATGTCTACGAGACAATGATCGACGTAATGGACAATGGTGCCCGTCTAGACCGCAAGGTGGCCGATGCCGTGGCTGAAGGCATGAAGCAGTGGGCCACTGAGAATGGCGTCACCCACTACACCCACTGGTTCCAGCCACTGACAGAGGGCACTGCCGAGAAACACGACTCGTTTATCGAGCACGACGGCAAGGGAGGCATGGTGGAGGAATTCTCCGGCAAGCTGCTCGTACAGCAGGAGCCCGATGCCAGCTCGTTCCCCAGTGGTGGCATCCGTTCTACCTTCGAGGCCCGTGGCTATTCTGCCTGGGACCCCACATCGCCAGTCTTTATCATTGACGACACACTCTGTATCCCCACCGTCTTCATCTCTTATAGTGGTGAGGCCCTCGACTACAAGGCTCCTTTGCTGCGTGCACTGCATGCCGTGAACGTGGCCGCTACAGAAGTCTGCCACTATTTCGATCCTAACGTCAAGAAGGTCACCAGCAATCTGGGATGGGAACAGGAGTACTTCCTCGTCGACGAAGGGCTCTACGCAGCACGTCCCGACCTGTTGCTGACAGGCCGCACGCTGATGGGGCATGACTCTGCCAAGAACCAGCAGATGGAAGACCACTATTTCGGATCTATACCCGAGCGTGTGGCTGCCTTCATGCGTGAACTGGAGATTGAAGCCCTCGAGCTGGGCATTCCCTGCAAGACACGTCACAACGAGGTGGCTCCCAACCAGTTTGAGCTGGCTCCTATCTTCGAAGATACCAATCTCGCCGTCGACCACAACATGCTGCTTATGTCAGTCATGAAGCGTGTGGCACGCAAGCACGGCTTCCGTGTCCTCCTCCACGAAAAGCCCTTCGCAGGCATCAACGGCTCGGGCAAGCACAACAACTGGAGCCTGTCTACCGACAATGGCGTGCTGCTCCATGCCCCTGGCAAGACGCCAGAGCAGAACCTGCGTTTCGCCACCTTCATCGTCGAGACCCTCATGGGTGTCTACCGTCACAACGGACTGCTGAAGGCTTCTATCATGTCGGCTACCAATGCCCATCGTCTGGGAGCCAACGAGGCACCTCCCGCCATTATCTCCAGCTTCCTGGGCAAGCAGCTCTCCGAACTGCTTAACCACATCGAACTGGCTGATCGCGAGAACATTCTTGCCATGGACGGCAAGCAGGGCATGAAGATGGACATCCCCGAGATTCCCGAACTACTTATCGACAATACCGACCGCAACCGCACCTCACCCTTCGCCTTCACTGGCAACCGCTTCGAATTCCGTGCCGTTGGCTCCGAGGCCAACTGTGCCAGTGCCATGATTGCCCTCAACTCGGCCGTGGCAGAAGCCCTTGTCTCGTTCAAGAAACGTGTAGACGCACGCATCGCTGAGACTGAGAAACAGTATGAAGGAACAGGACATACGGCTAAGTTCCATGCCATCATCGACATCCTGCGCGAAGACATCAAGACCTGCAAGCCCATCCGCTTCGATGGCAACGGCTATTCTGACGAATGGGTGGTAGAGGCAGAGAAACGTGGACTCGACGTAGAGAAATCGTGCCCGAAGATCTTCGAGCGATATCTCGATGCTGAGAGCATACAGATGTTCGAGAGCCTTGGCGTCATGACCAAGAAAGAGCTTGAGGCCCGCAACGAGGTGAAATGGGAGACCTACACGAAGAAGATCCAGATTGAGGCCCGTGTGCTCGGTGACCTGTCGATGAACCACATCATCCCTGTGGCCACACGCTATCAGAGTGCCCTGCTGAAGAATGTCGAGAACATGGCTGAGATCTTCTCTACAGAAAAGGCCAAGTCGCTGTCTGCCCGCAACATCAGTCTCATCGAGGAGATTGCCGAGCGTACATCAGCCATCGAGGTCATGGTCGAGGAGCTGGTCACTGCCCGCAAGCAGGCAAATAAGATTGCCGACGAGCACGAGAAAGCCATTGCCTATCACGATACCGTAGAGCCCAAGCTCGATGATATCCGCTACCAGATTGACAAGCTCGAACTCATTGTCGACGACTCGCTCTGGCCACTGCCCAAGTATCGCGAACTTCTGTTCATCCGATAGGAACATGATTCAATCGAGTAGGAGGAAAACGAAGTAGTTTTCTTCCTACTTTCGTTTTCCGACCTCTCACACCACCGTACATGCGGTTCCGCATACGGCGGTTCTTAACACGGATGCAACTTCACGTAATAATCCATTAGGCAAGGGTAG
>JAIKWS010000082.1 GCA_024684515.1 Prevotella sp. | reverse complement strand
CTACCCTTGCCTAATGGATTATTACGTGAAGTTGCATCCGTGTTAAGAACCGCCGTATGCGGAACCGCATGTACGGTGGTGTGAGAGGTCGGAAAACGAAAGTAGGAAGAAAACTACTTCGTTTTCCTCCTACTCGATTGTACTACCCAAAACCTTCCTTAATCGTTTTATCCAAAAACGCATGACAAAACGATTGTCATGTCGTGAAAATATGAAAAGTCACGTCATGGCTGCACAGGAGCGATAGGCTCATCTGTGTCTATCGTGATGGCGTTATACGGAAACACGATTGTCGTTTTTGTGTTGCCTACCTTTCCCTGTCGGGTTTCCGAGAAATGCATGTAAATTCTTTTCTATCTCGAGATTTTGCTATTGGATAAAGAAAATTTGCGCGATAGTTAGGGAAAAATATTTCCCTAGTGAGGGAAATAAATCTTGCAGGCATAAGCGGATTTTCTCCTTTGTTAGATGTAAAATAAATTCAAAAACAATTTTTTATGTTTTTTTGCAACATCTCATACAAATGGACCGAAAAGCTAGTGTGCAAAGGGGATAGAGGGGTGGTGGGTGTTTGAGCAACACCCACCGTGCCTCAAACCCTTTGCTTATCGGGGTTTCAGGAGATTTGTATGAGGTGTTGGCTATAAAACATACAATTTTTTTTATTTTTGCCAGACAAGTGACCACTGAGAGATGCTAGATGTTACACGTCTGAGGTTCCTCCTCGCAACATCGTACAGAGCTTGCCGGGGACAGATTTTATGTCATTGAATGATAGTCTGAATCAAAAAAATACTCGAAAAGTAACGATTTGTCAGATATTTGCCGTATCTTTGCACCATAATTACAAAAACATCCAAGAAATATGAAACTATTTGATGTCTATCCCCTCTTCGACGTAAACATCGTCAAGGGCAAAGGTTGCAAGGTGTGGGACGCCAATGGCCAGGAATATCTCGACCTCTATGGCGGGCATGCTGTCATCAGTATCGGACATTCCCACCCCCATTACATCGAGAAGGTGACCGAGCAGCTGAACCGACTTGCCTTCTATTCCAACTCGGTGGTGAACACGCTGCAGGTGGAACTAGCCGAGCGGCTCGGCCGTGCCTCTGGCTACGATGACTACCAGCTGTTTCTCATCAACAGTGGTGCCGAGGCCAATGAGAATGCACTAAAGCTGGCATCGTTCAAGACTGGCAACGTGCGTGTGCTCTCTGCCGAGAAAGCCTTCCACGGCCGCACCAGTCTGGCTGTCGAGGTGACGCACAACCGCAAGATTGTGGCACCTATCAACGACAACCACCACGTGCGCTTCCTACCCCTAAACGACCTTGAGCCCTGGGTGCGCGAGCTCTCGCGTGGAGGCATCGCTGCCGTCATCCTAGAGTGCATACAAGGAGTGGGCGGCATACAGATGGCCACACCTGAGTTTGCCCAGAAGCTGGCCTATGCCTGCCAGCGGTACCATGTGCCACTCATCGCCGACGAAATACAGTGTGGCTACGGACGCAGCGGTAAGTTCTTCGCTCACCAGTGGCTGGGCATCAAGCCCGACATCATCACCATGGCCAAGGGCATCGCCAATGGCTTCCCCATGGGTGCTGTGCTCATCAGCCCCGACTTCGTGCCCGTATATGGTCAGCTCGGCACTACCTTTGGCGGCAATCACCTGGCGTGTGCCGCTGCCCTGGCCACCATCGACGTCATGGAGCAGGAGAAGCTCGTTGACAACGCACATGAGGTTGGCAACTACCTGATGAGTGAGATCAGCAAGCTGGACAGCGAGAAGGTGAAGCAGGTACGTGGCCGGGGACTGATGATTGGCATCGAACTCAATGTCGAGCATAAGGAGATACGCCGGAGTCTGATTGAGCAAGAGCATTGCTTCACAGGCTGCGCAGGCACCAACATCCTGCGGCTGCTGCCACCATTATGCCTGACGAAACAGGATGTGGACGATTTTATACAACGATTCAAACGCGTATTATGAAGATAGCAGTCATCGGAGCTGGTGCCATGGGCGGCACCACCGTTCAGGGCCTGATCAAAGGCAAGTATTTCAACAACGAGGACATCACCGTCAGCGATCCCAACCGTGCTGTGATCGAGCGGTTTGCCCAGCAGGGCGTGAATGTCACTACAGACAATAGCCGTGCCGCTGAACAGGCAGACATCGTATGTGTGGTGGTTAAGCCATGGCTGGTGGAGACCGTGCTGCGAGGCATCAAGAGTGTGCTCGTGCCTCAGCGACAGCTGCTCATCGTGGTGGCTGCCGGCGTGAGCTCTCAGAGCATAGAGGAGTGGCTAGGGCTCAACTGTCCACCGCTCTTCCTGGTCATTCCCAATATTGCTATCGCACAGATGCAGTCGATGACTTTTATCGTGCCCATTGGTGCATCGAAGCGCGATACACAGACCGTGCTGGATATCTTCAACGAAATGGGCGACACGTTGCTCACCGACGAGGAGCATCTGGCTGCTGGCACCACACTGGCCTCGTGCGGCATAGCGTATGCCATGCGCTATATCCGTGCTGCCTCCGAAGGCGGTGTGGAACTGGGATTCAAGGCCGACGACGCAAAGAAAATCGTGCTGCAGACATTGCGAGGAGCCGTGGAGTTGCTTGCCGAGACGGGGCTGCATCCCGAGGCTGCCATCGACCTGGTGACCACTCCTGGCGGCGTGTCGATCAAGGGACTGAACGAAATGGAGCGAGCAGGCTTCACCTCGGCAGTCATAAGAGGACTGAAAGCGGGAATGAAATAGCTCACGCCAAGTGGGATTACGGCTCACGCGGAGTGAGATTACGGCTCACGTCAAGTGGGATTACGGCTCACGTCAAGTGGGATTACGGCTCACGCCAAGTGGGATTACGGCTCACGCCAAGTGGGATTACGGCTCACGCCAAGTGAGATTACGGTCGTTCCGTACGCTGCAGCGTGTCGTAGACAGTCCACCTCGCACAAGTTCACGTCGCGCATGAACACATGTTAACCGCCACCGACTCAACGGATACGGAAGGCTTGAGAAAAATATGAGAACGAGAATCCTATATTTGCTTAGGATCTATGCCACCACGATACTGCTGTTTATCGTGGCCAAGGTGGTGTTTATGCTGTGCTACGGCAGCAATCACGACATGCAGGCAACAGACTACCTAAGCGTGGTGCGTCATGGGCTGTCGCTCGATTTGTCCACAGCCCTCTACTTCCTCATCGTCCCCTTCCTGGTGTGCCTGCTGTCAGTATGGTTCCCCATCTCCCGCTGGGTATTGCGAATATACTATGGCGTGGTAGCATTTGCCTTCGCGCTGGCATTTGTGGCCGACACCAGCCTCTATGCCTTCTGGGGCTTCAAACTCGACTCGTCGTGCCTGCAGTACCTCTCGCAGCCCTCAGGCATCACACAGAGCGTCTCCGTGGGCTATCTGTTGTTACGTCTCTTAATGATAGTGCTACTGACCATCGGCATCTACTGGCTCTACACCTTCAGGACGGAGGACAAGCACCACAGGAGTCTGCTGAACAGCAATCATGAACCCCTGAGACTGAAGATGCTACAAACGGCTTTCTATGTGTGTCTGATGCCGATGATTGTGGTGGGCATACGTGGAGGGCTGACTGAGTCGACCACCAATATCGGACAAGTGTACTTCTCGCAAAACCAGTTCCTCAACCACTCGGCCGTGAACCCCGTGTTCAGTTTCCTCTATTCTGCCACTCACCAACTGGGCGATCTGTCGCAATACCATTTCATGGATGAGGAGAAATGCCATCAACTGGTGTCGGACGTCTACACCACCTCCAGCATCAATTGCGACACCCTGCTAAACTGCCAGCGTCCGCACGTGCTGGTGGTGCTGCTAGAAAGCTGTGGCGAGGAGTTTGCCAGCGTGATGCCCCGTCTGCAACAGCTGAAGAACGAAGGCATCAATTTCAGCCAGTGCTATGGCAATACCTGGCGCACAGACAGGGGCACCATCTGTGTACTGAGTGGCTATCCATCGTTTCCTGGCATTTCGGTGATGAAGATGCCTGAGAAAAGCCGTCGTCTGCCTGGCATCGCCCGCACCCTGAAGGGCCAAGGCTATGCCACCAGCTATGTCTATGGCGGTGACATCAACTTCACCAACATGCGCAGTTATCTGATTTCCAACGGCTGGGAACGGCTTACCAGCATGGACGACTACAGCTATGACGAGCGACATAGTGCACAATGGGGAGTCAGGGACGACATCACCTTTGAGACCATCTACCAGCAGATTCTGAAACTGCAGCCACAACAGCCACAGCTGATGGGCTACAGCACTCTGTCAAGCCACGAGCCCTGGGACGTGCCAGTACAGCGGCATGACGACGAGATACTCAATGCCTTTGCCTATCTGGACGACTGCCTGGGCAACTTCATCGACAAGGTGCGGGCCACTCCCGCCTGGAACCAATTGCTCATCGTACTCACAGCCGACCACGGCATCAGCTACAAGAATATCGACCGCTCGAAGCCGCTGGCCATGAACCACATACCCATGCTCTGGCTGGGAGGAGCCATCAAGGAGCCCAGAACCATCGACGTCCTTTGCAACCAAAGCGATCTGCCAGCCACCCTATTGGGACAGTTGCAACTGCCCCACGACGATTTCCTGTTCAGTCGCGATGTGCTGTCGGCCACCTACACATATCCAACTGCCGTACACAACTATTATAATGCCCAGCTGCTGATAGACTCCACAGGGCATATCCTCTACGACTTTGATGCCAGACGCTATATAGTGGAAGAAAGTACCAATGCCGAACGGCTGCTCAATGTCAACAAAGCCATACTGCAGTATACCACCGCCGACCTACAACAATAGCCGACAGGCTGCACAAGGCAAAGTTCGTACATCTTCTCATAGCAAGCAGACAACCATTTTCTTTGCCAAGAACGCTTGCTTTTCAGAAAAAATTTCGTACCTTTGCAGCGTTATATTTGTTGGTAAGCCAGAAGAAAGATGAAAATGCATGGCATTTCTCATCTCTTTTGCTATTCAAAATAAACATCACGAACAAACGAGACGCCCTGCGTACGAAGAAAAATGGCAGTAGCAAAGCTGATTAATGAGCCCAAGGAAGAACGGCAGTTCTCCTTCGAGGTGCTCCCCCCACTGAAGGGTACGGGTACTGACGGACTATTTCGTGACATTGCAAAACTCTGCGAGTTGCAACCCGCCTTCATCAACATTACCACCCACCATTCGGAATATGTCTATCGCGAACTGGGTGACGGCCGATTTGAACGTCTTCGACTGAGACGCAGACCTGGCACCATTGCCGTGGCAGCAGCTATACAACAGCGATTCGGCGTGCCCGTACAACCACATGTCATCTGTAGTGGATGTACCGTGGAAGACATCGAATACGAGCTGCTGGACCTGCAATTCCTAGGCATCACCGACCTGCTACTGCTACGTGGCGACAAAGCCAAGGACGATAGAATCTTCCAGCCAACGCCGGGCGGGCATACACACACCACAGAACTGATAAAGCAGGTGCAGCGATTCAACGATGGCTTCTTTGCCGACGGTACACCCATCAAGCACCTGGGGCAGAAGTTTGACATCGGTGTGGCCTGCTATCCTGAGAAACATGAGGAAGCACCCAACATGGAGAGCGACATGCACTGGCTACTGGAGAAACAACGACTGGGAGCACAATATGCCGTCACACAGCTGTTCTTCGACAATCAGAAATACTTCAGGTTTGTTGAGCAGGCACGACAGATGGGCATCACCATGCCAATCATCCCCGGCATCAAGCCACTGGCTAAACTCAGCCAACTGAGTGTGGTGCCACGCACCTTCCATTGCGACATACCACAGCCACTGGCAGAGCAAATCGCCAAGTGTACCAACGACGAAGATGCCAGACAACTAGGCATCTCATGGACCACACAACAGTGTCGAGAGCTCTATGCACATGGCATCAACGATATTCATTTCTATACCATGGGAGCCGTAGAAGCTGTCGTGGAAATCGTCAAACGACTAAAAGGCTAAGCTGTGAGGTTCGATGAGGTCATAGGTCAAGAAAAATGCAAACAGCGACTGCTGCAGATGGTAAACGAGCAACGGTTGCCACATGCCATTATGCTCTGCGGACCTACGGGAGTGGGCAAGCTGGCACTGGCTACAGCCTTCGCTAGCTATCTGCTGGGATGGGACAATGCCATGGTGAAAAAACTTGAACATCCTGACCTGCACTTCACCTATCCCACCATCAAACAGTCGTGGATGGGTAGCGATCACAAGCCCATCAGCGACGATTTCTCTCGTGAGTGGCACGAAATCATGAGCGACGGACCCTACTTCTCGATGGACCAGTGGCTGGCGGCCATTGGAGCCGAGAACCAACAGGCCATCATCACAGCTGGCGAGAGTGACGAATTGGTGCGCAAGCTGCAGCTGAAGAGCAGCCAGGGTGGCTACAAGGTGAGCATCATCTGGCTGCCAGAACGCATGAATGACGAATGTGCCAACAAAATGCTCAAACTATTGGAAGAGCCGCCACGACAGACTGTGTTTATCATGGTCTGTGAAGAACCCGACAAGCTGCTCGACACCATCCGCAGCCGTGTGCAGAGAATCGACGTGGGCAAACTACCCACCGACATTATCAGCCAGGCATTGGTAGAACGCAGGGGCATCGATGCAGAACAAGCACAACGACTGAGTCGCATGGTAGACGGATCGTGGCTCAGAGCACTACAGGAACTGCAGACAGGTACGGAGAACGAACAATTTCTCGACCTATTCATCCTACTGATGCGACAAGCATACATGCGCAACGTGAAGGACCTGAAGCGATGGAGTGAGACAATGGCTGCTTTCGGACGAGAGAAGCAGAAGCGATTCCTGAGATACTTTCTACGCATGATCCGCGAAAGTTTCATCTATAACTTCAAACATCCTGAACTGAACTACATGTCGCAGGAAGAAGAAAATTTCACACGCAACTTCGCACGCTTCGTCAACGAAGCCAATATCCTGCCCATCAACGACCTGGCGAATCTCGCCATTCGCGACATCGGACAGAATGCAAATGCGAAAATCGTCTTCTTCGATTTCGCACTACAAATGATTGTCCTCTTAAAACAAACCAAATAGCAAATAACTATATACCCAACAGCAATGGAAAAGAAAAAAGAATACCCTATACGAACTGGATGCGACCGTGGACTGTGTGCTGCAGCCATAGGACGTCAAGACAGGCAGCTGAACACCTACGACTGGCTCGCTGACGTGCCTGGAAACGCAGAGTCAACAGACCTCGTCGAGGTGCAGTTCAAACATACAAGGAAAGGATACTACCACAACGTTAACAACCTGCCATTGAAAAAGGGTGACGTGGTGGCCGTGGAAGCAAACCCCGGGCATGACATCGGTGTGGTATCACTAACCGGACGATTGGTGGCTCTGCAACTGAAGAAAGCCAACCTGAAAAGTGCCGACGACATCAAACGCATATACCGACTGGCACGGCAGACCGATATGGACAAATTCCACGAGGCTAAGGCAAGGGAGCACGAGACGATGATTGAGAGCAGGGAAATTGCCAACAGCCTGGACCTGAAGATGAAAATCGGAGATGTAGAGTTTCAGGGTGACGGACAGAAAGCTATCTTCTATTATATAGCAGACGAACGTGTGGACTTCCGACAATTGATCAAAGACCTCGCGGCAGCCTTCCACGTACGCATAGAAATGAAGCAGATAGGAGCACGGCAGGAGGCAGGAAGAATCGGTGGAACGGGACCCTGCGGCCGCGAGCTATGCTGTGCCACATGGATGAAGAACTTCGTCAGCGTGAGCACGGGAGCAGCACGCTTCCAGGACATATCGCTCAACCCACAGAAACTGGCTGGCATGTGTGCCAAACTGAAGTGCTGCCTGAACTACGAGGTGGACAACTATATCGAACAAGGACGGAAGCTGCCTAACAAGGAGATTGTCTTGCAGACTCAAGATTCCGACTACTACTATTTCAAAAGCGATATCCTGGCTGGCCTCATCACCTATAGCACAGACAAGCGGATGGCAGCCAATCTGGAAACCATCACCGCAAAAAGGGCAAAGGACATCATCGAGATGAACCGCAACGGCAAGAAGCCGGAAGAGCTGCAGCCTGAAGATCTGCGAAAAGAGCCGGGGGTGCCTGTGGATCTGCTTGCCGGTGACAGTATTACACGATTTGACAAAGCCAAGAAGAAGAAAAAGAAGAAGTCGTCAAAGCAGCGTCCACCAAAATCGGAAGCCAAGAAGAATGAGCCGAAGAAGGATTAGCATCCTATGGGGCATCACCATCATTGCTACGCTGATAGTCAGTTGTAGCCAATTGCCCGTTTACAGCCATTTCGAAAGTGTTGGCTGTGAAGGATGGGAACGGACGGACACCCTCCATTTCCATATTCCATTGAAAGATGCCGGCACCTACAGTCTACTGCTGAACCTTCGCACCAACAGCCAGTATCCCTATACTCAGCTTGTCATCGTCTCACGACGGCGTACGCAGACTGACAAGTTCAGCAAGACTGACACACTAACTATTGACATCACAGACGAAAAGGGAAACTCCAAGGGAGAGGGACTCACCATTCAAAACTACAGCAGGGAATTACCCATGCTGACAATCCATCATGCTGACACACTGGACATTGACCTACTGAGCGGCATGCACAGATCACCCATTCCTGGCATCATTGACCTGGGCATCACCATAGAAAGGCAAGCAACGGAATAAGACGATACTACTGTGGAAGCTGATTACGGCCTGCATCGATACGCAGGAAGATAAACAACAGGAAAGTGAAGCCCCACAACGATGACCCTCCATAACTGAAGAAGGGTAAAGGAATGCCAATGACAGGTGTCAGCCCCAGCACCATGCCCACATTTATGAAGACATGGAACAGGAATACCGACAGCACACAATATCCATATACTCTGCCAAAAGTAGTATGCTGTCGTTCTGCCAAATGTATCAGCCGGAGAATAAGCAACAGGAAGAGTACCAACACACCAGCAGCACCCACGAAGCCTTCCTCCTCACCTACAGTACAGAAGATAAAGTCCGTGTCTTGTTCTGGCACATATTTCAGTTTCGTCTGGGTACCATTCAGGAAACCTTTGCCCTTCAGGCCTCCAGAGCCAATGGCTATCTCACTCTGATGAACATTATATCCTGCACCCTTCAAATCCTCTTCCAGTCCTAACAACACGTTGATGCGAGTACGCTGATGATCTTGTAGCATATTGTTCAAGGCATAGTCAGCACCATGGAAAAAGACCAATGACCCTGCCGCGAAAATGCCTATCCACAAGTAAGACCGCACCTGGTCGGCAAAAGCCTTCCACATCAACCATCCTGCCAGCACCACCGTGACTGCCAACTGAATCCAGTTGATGTCAAAAGGAATGACATAGAACGAGAAAGCAAAGCTAATCAGAGTAATGGCAAGGCATACCCACAAGGCCCTCGTGGCCAGTTTCCACTCGCGCAGATAAACCCCGATCATCATACACGAGAATACCTGAATGGCCAGCAAGACCACAAAAGGTCCCACGCGAGTAGGGGTATCCAGCATCAACGTTGAACTGAAACGGATACCCACCACAAAATAGAAAACGGCAGCCACAGCCGTGAAGAGTACTGAGCCCGTCATACCCTCGCGATAAAGCATCAGGAAGAAGCAGAGAAACACTAGTGCTGAACCCGTTTCACGCTGCATTACAATGAATAGCATAGGAGCGAAAATAATAGCCAGCGTCTTCAGGAAATCCTTCCAGTTATGAATGTCATAACCATAGCGTGACATAAATTTCGCAAGTGCCAGTGCCGTGATAAACTTGGCAAACTCTGCTGGCTGCAGGCGTACAGGCCCTAGCACAAGCCACGATCGCGAACCCTTGATGCTATGGGGATTGAAAATGGTTGCGAACAGCAACAACAGCATGACTCCATAGAGCACATAGGCAAAGGTGTCGAAATAGCGATCGTCAAGCAGCATGATGAAGAGTGCCAGCACCAGTGATGTTCCTATCCAGACAATCTGCATGCCACTGCGAGTGTCGAGCGAGAGCAGGTCGGTATCCACGCTATAGTCATAGCTGGCACCACACACACTCATCCAGCCAAGACCTAGCAGGAGGACGTAAATGAGTATTGTCCAATAGTCTATCGAACGCAGGACGCCCTTGGGTTTATTGTTCATCTGCAATCTTTCTTTTTTTCATTTGTCTTCCATTACAGGCAGAGTGCAAAAGCCATCAGATTATCTGTCGTCTTCGCCATAGTTGATCCGACGATTCTGTATCTCCGTTGCCTTGCGTTCAGAAGCCTCTGAAAGCTCACCCTTGATAAATTTCTCCATGATAAGGCCACCTATAGGTACTCCATAGGTAGCTCCCCAGCCACCATTCTCCACATAGACAGCAACGGCAATCCTGGCTGAATCCATAGGTGCGAAGCCCATGAATACTGAGTGGTCATGACCCTTGTTCTGTGCTGTTCCCGTCTTGCCACAGGGCATGAAATCGTAGTGTGCCAAGGCCTTACAGGTACCCCCCATGGCTGCCGAACGCATGCCACGTGCAATGAGATCGTATGCCCACTTAGGAGCCTTACTATAACGACGGGTCGTATAGATAGAGTCTAGAGGCTCACCCTCTATGGCATGAACCACATGTGGTGTGATGAAATAGCCACGATTGGCTATGGTGGCCCCAAGATTGGCAATCTGCAGCGGTGTGGCATTGACTTCTCCCTGTCCAATGGCAATGGAGATGATAGTCAAACCATTCCAACCGCTTTTATAGGCATTGTCGTAGAACTGGGCATTGGGGATAAGTCCTCGTTTCTCACCTGGCAGGTCAACCCCAAGAGGATAGCCAAAGCCCATGGAGACTAGATAGTCTCGCCATGTGTTCATGGCATTCTGCACCGTGCCATACTTGGCCGTATTATTGATCATGTGATAGAGTCCCCAACAGAAGAAGCCATTACACGAGGTACTTATAGCCGGAACCAAGGGCAGAGGTGAGCCATGTCCATGACACCCCACACGCAGGCCTTTGAATACGAAACCGTGATAGCAGGGATAAGGTGTCTTGTCTGTTATGATGCCCTCGCTAAGGAAGGTCAGGCCCTGTGTGGTCTTGAACGTGGACCCAGGAGGATACTGTCCCATGATGCTACGATTGAGTAGTGGTTTCCAAGGATTGAGGCTAAGCTCGCGATGGCTCTTTGACCGTTGTCGTCCTACCATCATACGGGGGTCATAGGATGGTGATGAAGCCATGCAGAGCACATCTCCCGTCTGAGGTTCAATAGCCACTACAGAGCCTATCTTACCCTCCAGCAGCCGTTCGGCCAGAGCCTGAAGGTCTTTGTCGATAGCCAACGTGAGGTTCTTCCCTGGTATGGGCTTCTGATCCAGGGCACCATTCTGATAGCTGCCCTGTACACGTCCGTGGGCATCACGAAGCAGGATCTGAACACCTTTCACGCCACGCAACTGCTTCTCGTAGAAACGTTCCACGCCTAGCTTGCCAATATAGTCGCCTGGTTGATAATAGTCATCAGCCTCGATATCGGCAGGTGACACCTCGGCCACATCACCTAGCACATGGGCTGCATAGGGATACTCGTACTGGCGGATGCTACGACGTTGCACATAAAAGCCCGGGAAACGGTAAGCCTTCTCCTGAAACACGCTGAAATCATGGTCCGAAAGCTGACTGATCAGCATCTGTTCCGTATAGCGTGAGTAGCCTGGATTACGATGCTTGTCGTGCATATTGGCTACATAGCCCTTGAATTCATCAAGGGTGATATTAAGAGTACGACAGAATTCCAGGGTGTCAAAATGATCGCGAGCCTCGTTTTCCACCACCATGATGTCGTAGCTTGGCTGATTATAAACCATCAGCTCGCCATTACGGTCGGTAATGATTCCACGTGAGGGATAGTCGACTTTCTTCAGGAAGGCATTGGAGTCGGCATTCTTCTTGTAGTCATCACTCATCAACTGAAGTGCCAACAGCCGCAGTATATATACCACAACAACGAGGATGGCCACACCCCCCACGACAAACTTTCGGTATTCAAGGTCGCTTGCTTTCACCTGTCACTCCTCCCTTTCCCTCAATAGCGCAGACTTTCTAGTGTCATGATGATGATAAACGTTAGCAAGGCGCTGGCGCCGGCACATGCCAGCCAGTAGGTCCAGTTGAAGAAGGAGAAGGACTCGAGTGCGAAGAACAACAGGCAGAACACGAGTGTCAGTATGGCTGCCAGACAGGCAAAACGCCCCAGCCCCAGCGTCTTGGCCGAGGCAGCAATATCCTCTTCTGCATCACGAGGGAGGAAAAACTCTATCAGGTAGGGCTGCAAGAAGGCCACAAAGGTCATCGATGCCGATGCTACGCCTGGCGTATTGGAAAACATGTCGTTGGCCAGTCCCAAGGCAAAGCTCCACAACAGTACTGATACCCGTGAAGAATGCCGGGGGAACGTGATGGTAAAATAGACATAGAGCAGAGGAGTGGCACAATGGAACAGCTGTATGCGATTGAGCACCAGCACCTGTGCCAGACAGAATATGAAAAACAGCATCAATCGCTGTAGAACATCTATTTTCATAATCGTTTTCCTTTACACTATGATTGAATCAGATAGCCATCAGCTTCTTCCACCGGTATATCAATGTGCCAGCGAGATGGAATCACGAGCTGCCAGCAATAGCTTATTGCGTTCTGCAAAATCCTTGTCCTTGATGACACAAACGTCACGCAGACAGCCAAAATCTGTCGAAAGCTTTATCTTCAGCCTATAGGAAAGACCATCTACGGAATTACCGATATCCATAATCTGTCCTACGCTGATACCTGGCGGGAAGATATTGGAATAGCCACTCGTTTCTACCCATGCTCCTTTGTCAAACTGGGCATGACGGGGCACATCTTCCATATAGGCCTCGGCAGGATTGCCTCCATCCCATTTGAGATAGCCGAAATAGCCCGTGTCACGGATGGCACAGCTGATGCGTGAGTGGCTGTTCAGTACTGGCAGCACAATGGCATAGTCTGAACTGACCATATATACCACACCTACCAATCCCATGCCACAGACGACACCCATATCCGGCTCTACGCCATCAGAACTTCCGCAGTCGATGGTAATCAGGTTGTCATGACGGTCCAGGGTGTTGTTGATCACCTTGGCTGGCAATAGCTGAAGACTTCCGGATATTTTCGCCATACTGCTATCGACAGCTGCTGTGTCATCCCGCAGCTTCAGCAACTCCTGACGTGCCCGCCAGTATTTCTGCTCCAGCTCCATGTTACGCTGTTCGAGTTGCCACGAACGTTCCTGGAGGCTGAAGAACTGCTCTACTGACGAGACCCACTCGTTGACCTTCCCCGTGACGGCATTGGCAGACGATATCCACACGCTGCCCTGATAGCTGTTGTAGCGGAACAGCAATACCACACTGATCAGTTCCAGGAAGAGGAAGACAAACCAATGGAAATATTTCGTGAGGAAAGCTATCAGATTCTTCATCTACGACCGCCTTTGCTGAGGTCAGCGCATCAGGAACGAGAAGCGGTCTACGTTCTTCAAGGCGATGCCAGCACCCTTAGCCACAGAGTGTAGTGGATCTTCGGGCACACGGAACGGGATGTTGATCTTATCGGTAAGACGCTTGTCCAGTCCTCGCAACAAGGCTCCACCGCCTGTGAGGTAGATGCCGTTCTTGACGATATCGGCATACAACTCTGGTGGGGTGCGCTCCAGGGCACTCAATACTGCATTCTCAATCTTGGCAACCGTCTTGTCCAGGCAATGGGCTATTTCCTGATAGCACACGGGCACCTCCATAGGCATTGCCGTGATACGGTTAGGACCATGCACGACATAGTCGTCAGGGCCTTCATCACCCAGGTCGGTAAGAGCTGCGCCAACATTGATCTTGATACGTTCTGCCATGCGTTCACTCACCTTCACGTTGTGCTGACGTGCCATATACTCCTGGATGTCGGCCGTCAGGTCGTCGCCGGCGGTACGTATGCTGTTGTTGCTTACTATGCCTCCCAGCGAGATGACGGCAATCTCTGTTGATCCGCCACCAATGTCGACGATCATGTTTCCCTCTGGGGCCTCCACGTCAATGCCGATACCAATAGCAGCTGCCATGGGCTCGAAGATGAGGTACACATCACGGCCGTCGGCATGCTCGGCAGAGTCGCGTACTGCGCGCAGCTCCACTTCCGTAGAGCCGCTAGGTACGCCTATCACCATGCGCAATGAGGGTGAGAAAAGGTGATGCCCCGTGTGGACCATCTTGATCATGCCACGCATCATCTGCTCACATGCCGAGAAGTCGGCGATGACACCATCTCTCAGAGGACGGATGGTTCTTATATTGTCGTGTGTCTTTTCATACATCATCTTGGCCCGCTCGCCAACGGCAATCATCTTGTCGGTACGACGGTCGAGAGCCACCACCGATGGTTCATCTACAACGATTTTGTCATCGCTGATAATTATCGTATTAGCTGTGCCAAGGTCCATGGCCAGCTCTTGTCTAAAGCTGAAAAATCCCATAGTTTCGTCTTGTTGAGAATGGACGTTTAGAAATTGTTGACAAACCAGTCCAGGATGGCAGAGTCGTAGTGCGAGCTGACAGCGAAGGCACGTTCTGCGAATTTCCTGCGCTGTGCCAGCGTGGTCTGTGCTCCCTGCTCGTTGACGATGTCGAGCAGCATGCCATATTCTGCCTTCGAAGGCACGATGACCACATCGTTGAAATTCTTGGCTCCGGCACGTATCAGCGAGATGCCGCCGATGTCAATTTTCTCGATGATGTCACCCTCAGAGGCACCACTTGCCACCGTCTGTTCAAATGGATATAGGTCGACGATCACCAGGTCTATCTCTGGTATCTCATACTGTTTCATCTGCTGTTGGTCGCCTTCGTTGTCGCGACGGCCCAAAATGCCTCCGAACACCTTCGGGTGCAATGTCTTCACACGTCCGCCCAGAATAGAAGGATAGGTGGTCACGTCCTCCACCTTCTGGCATTTGTATCCTTGTTCCTCGATAAATTTCTGCGTGCCGCCTGTCGACAGGAAGCATACGCCTTCAGCATTCAGTTTCTTCAGTAGCTCATCTAGTCCATCCTTGTGGAAGACGGAGATAAGAGCGGTCTTGATCTTCTTTGTTTCAGCCATTTTCTGTTTCCTTTATAACGTTATAATAATGAATGAGTGTGCAAAGTTACGAAAAAGAGTTGAACTATCATACATCGTGCACAAATATTTTTTCTCCATTCTCATTTTCCTGCCCTATATCATGCGGGCAGTACCATATCCTACGATTCCTGCTCGCTGTTTTTCTTGGCAGCAGCATGTTCGGCCATATAGTCGCGGGGCGACATGCCATAGAGTTGCTTGAACATGGTGCTGAACGATGGTGGATTGCTGAAGCCCGTGGCATACATCACCTCCGTAACGTTGTGATGGCCGCTGGCCAGCAGGTTGGCGGCCTGCTTGAGTCGTATATTACGTATCAGGTCGCGGGTACTCTGATTGGTAAGTTCCTTCATCTTACGATGCAGATGGCTGCGGCTGATGCCTACCTCTGTACAGATGAAGTCTACGCTGAGATCGGGATTGGCGAGGTTCTTGTTGACGACACTCATGACCCTCTCGAGCAGTTTGGCATCGGGCGTTTCCAGCTGCGGGGCTTCTATCTTGTCGTCCTGGCTTTCCTGTCCGAGGAACTTGTTGCGCAATATCTGTCTGGTTTTGAGTACATTGGCCACCTTCTGCAGAAGGATGTCGATGTCAAAGGGCTTCACGATATATTCATCGGCACCCAGTATGAGACCTTCCTTGATGTCGTCTGCCTTGTCCTTGGCCGTAAGCAGGATGACGGGTATATGGTTCAGGTTGACATTGCCCTTGATGCGCCGGCAGAGCTCGTTGCCATCCATCTCGGGCATCATCACATCGCTGATGACGAGGTCGGGCTGTTCCTTGAAGATCATGTCGAGGGCCTCACGTCCGTTGCTGCACTCCGTCACCCTGTACTGTTGCGACACTTCCTGGCGGAGATAGCTGCGTATCTCTTCGTCGTCCTCTACAATCATGATTAGTGCACCCGTAGTCTTCTTGTGTTCCTCCTGCGACGGGCTGAAGTCTTCTTCCTGCCATCGTCTTCTGACCGATTGTTCGACGGCTGCCGTATCTGCCGTGACGATTTGGTTTTCCGAGAGATGATCGCGCCCCAAAGGCAGGCAAACCACGAACCGGCAGCCGGCATCGTCGTTGTTGAGGGCCTTGATGGTACCGCTATGCAACTGCACCAGCGAACGGGTGAGATGCAGTCCGATGCCGGTACCCACGTTTGAGTTGTTTACCGAGTTGCTGATCTGGTAGAAGCGTTCGAAAATCTGCTCCAGTTTTTCCTCGTTGATCTTCGGACCGTCATCGCTGACCGTGATATAGAAATGCTGCTCGTCGTGTGTCAGCATGAGGTCTACATGTCCGTTCCTAGGTGTGAACTTGAAGGCGTTCGACAGCAGGTTCATGATGACCTTGTCGAAGTTCATGCGGTCGATCCATACGTCTAGCTGCTCCGCATCATGCTCATAGCTGAAGGTGATGTTCTTCTCGTTTGCCATGTTGCCGAAGAGGGTGCAGAACTCTTGCAGGAAGCCCACGATGTCTGTCTGCTGACAGTGGATTTCCATCTGTCCCTTGTCGATTTTCCGGATGTCCATCAGCTGGTTGATGAGACTGAGTATACGCTCGCAGTTTCTGTGGATAAGTCGATAGGACTGCTGCCGGTTGCTGTCGCCGTCCGTATCCATCAGTTTCTGCAATGGTGTGACAATCAGCGTCATTGGCGTGCGGATCTCGTGACTGATATTCATGAAGAACTGCAGCTTGGCCTCGTTCATCTGCTCGGCATGTATATGCTCCTGCAGTCGCAGCTGCTGCTGTTCCTTTCGCTTGCGTGCCTGCATATACTGCCATACTGCCAGGCCCAGCACGAGGGCATACACCAGGTACATCCACCACGTGGCCCACCAGGGGGAGTGTATCTTGACGACAATGGTGCGAAGAGGACCCTCCGAAGACTCCACGTCGTAGGTCTTGATGCGGATGCTATAGGTGCCTGGCGACAGGTGCGAGAAGTTGAGCTCGTTGACACCCTGTCCCAGCGACAGCCAGTCGCCATCGTTGACGGAATACTGGTAGATGACCTGATCGGGGGCTGCATACTCCATCGACGACAGGTGGAGGGTGAAGGAGTTCTCGTCATGCGCCAGGTCAAAGTGGTCGGCATCGATCACGGCCTTGTCGGTGATGGTATAGCTACCGGATTTCATACCGGCACGCACCTCCTGGTTGCCGACGAACATGGCTGTGACAAATACCATCTCATGCTTGTCGTCGCTCACGATGGCTTGAGGATTGAAGGCCACTATGCCGCTGGTGCCTCCGAAAAGCATGGTGGAATCGCCGTCATAGCACGACACGCGAGTGACGAACTCGTTGTCTTGCAGCAGATTGTCTGACGGATAGTTGACAAACGACTTGTTACGCAGGTCGAGCATGGAAAGGCCCTGGCTAGTGCCTAACCAGGGATTGCCGCTGCCATCTATCTCCAGACTGTTGATCGTATTGCTCAGCAGTCCTTCCGCGGCAGTATAGCGGGTGTACTGTCCGGTCTCCACATCTACATAATAGAGGCAACTCAGACAGCCTACCCACAGATTGCCATCGGCATCCTCACGCACATCGTTCACCGACTCGTCTCCCAGCAGGAAGTCAAAGCCGTTCCACACCAGAAAGCGGTCGCCGGCGATATCGTAGACGCACAGACCGGCACAGGTGGCTATGTAGAGACGGTTGCCATCGTGCGACACTACCGTCTTGTTGACATAGTTGTTGTGCAGCTTCGTGCCCATGGGCTCACCCTCCCTGCCAAAGAGCAACTTACGGTCGCCGGTGATGGTGTTGTAGCCAACGACACCGCCGCCCATCGTCGATATCCACACATGGTGACGATGGTCTGCAACGATGCCGAACACTCTGCGGGCATTGCCTTGCAGACCGTCCAGGGGATGAAAGGTGCCCGTGCTGAGGTCGAAGGTGCCACAGCCGGAACGGAAAGAGCCCACCCACAGACTGCCATCGCCATCTTCGCATAGGCACAGCAACGACGTGGGGATGCTGCCCACCGGATAGTGACGCAACTGACGGCCGTCGGAGGTCGTCTCGTACAGGCCGTCGTTCTCCGTACCTATCAGATAATGGCCATTGCGTCGCTTCAGGACTGACATCACGCAGCTATTGCCTATGACGTTGGTCTGCATCGATTTCTGGCCTATATAGAAGAAGTTGCCGTCGTCCTTGGGCTGGAAGAAGACTCCCTTCTGGAAGATGCCCATCCAGAGATTGCCCGACTTGTCGATCATCGGGGCACGCACACTGGCTTCCTGCAAATTGGTCTGCTGGCAGTAATAGGGGTTCTGTACTGCCGTATGGGCAAAGGGATTGTACACGATGATACCCTGTGCAGAGGTGCCAATATACATGATTCCCTCATCGTCGATGCACATGTCCTCAAGGGGCACGCGTCCTATGGCCTCGACATGCTCGAAATGGCCTTCCGACGAGTCATACACAAACAGTCCCTCAGCATTGCTGATGGCGTAGACATGCTTGGTCTGTGGATGATAGTAGACGCCTGTGAAGGTGTTCTGGGACTCGAAGTAGTGGTGCTTCTCGCTGCCCTGGTAGCAATAGATGCCATTGCGCTCGGTGGCTATCCATCGGCTGCCATCGGGGGTCTGCGTCACCATCCTCACAAAACCGCCTATCGTGTCGTCGGCAATCTGACGGGCCTCCAGCTCACCATGCTTCAGCAGAAACATGCCATAGCCCAGCGTACTGATGATCTGCTCGCCAGCGCCGGCGGAAGAGATGTTCCTCACATATGCCTGGCAGGTATCGCCAGAGACATTGATCAGCGATACCGTGGTGAAGTCGTCGGTGGCGTAATTGTAAATCTGCAAACCCTTCGGAAGGCCTACCAGCAGACGGCCGTTGCTATCCTCATGAAGGCAGTTCACCACATTGTCCTTCAGACCACGACCGGTATTCCAGTCCTTGTAATAGGTCTTGAACTTGTTGCTGTCATAACGGTTCAGACCGTCGTGAGTGCCTATCCAGACATAGCCCTTGCTGTCCTGGATGATAGATTCCACCATCGACGACGACAGCTGATTGTAGGTCGTGAACAGGCGCCCGGTCTGTGACCAGCAGGACAACAGCCACAACAATACTGCCATCAATGCTACATATCTTTTCATTGTCGTATTTTCGTTTTGCATTCAGGGTGCAAATATAGTGAAAAAGTTGCAAATTACGATATGTTTTTTATAAAAAATGTCGTTTGCTACGGACTACACGCACGCAGATGATGACTTTTTCA
Organism: Prevotella sp.; assembly: GCA_024684515.1. GTDB lineage: Bacteria > Bacteroidota > Bacteroidia > Bacteroidales > Bacteroidaceae > Prevotella. The sequence goes on along the minus strand of JAIKWS010000082.1, from coordinate 1,415 downwards.
TGGCGAAAAGGGATTTCCCCGCTTCTTTTAGGGATTTACGAAATCCTCTTTAGGAATTATCCCTTGCAGGATACCTCATAAATGACGACCTTTGCAATGTGAAAAGATCACAAACGTATAAACCATTTAAAGTATAGGAGATATAATTATGAAAAAGATGATGATTCTGGCCATGATGATGGTAGCCGTCACTTCGGCCAAGGCGATGAGCTATGATGAGGCTAGCAGGGAGGCTCTGTTTCTCAGCGACAAAATGGCTTACGAACTGGATCTTACTGACGACCAGTATGATGCCGTGTATGAAATCAATCTCGACTATCTGATGAACCTCAGCAGTCCACGAGATGCTGGAGGACGATGGTGGAATCGCAGAAATGCGGACTTGCGCTATGTGCTGACCGACTGGCAGTACAACAGGTTCAGGGATCTGGAGTACTTCTACAGGCCGGCAAGATGGAACCGCAACAGCTGGGCGCTGGACGTCTACAGACACTATACCAACCATCGCCACTTCTACAGAAACCGTCCTTCCGTTTACATCAACTATCGTGGGGGCAATTGCCGTAGGCCTTCGGGATATTATGGCGAACGGAGGATGCGCAGACCAACTGCATGTTGCGACGCACCAACATGGAGATATAACGACAGGCATTACGGAAACAGAGGAAACAGGCGTGGACACAGGGCATATCGCGACAGATACTAAAGGCGTCGCACAACGGGGAAATACATACATTTAGATGACACTTGCCGATGACATGATATATACTTCAGGATGACACTGGTGGATGCAAAAGCAGACATCAGGAACGACGAACAAAATGACTTAATTGCAATCTCCCTCACCAGAGAACCACCAATCTCTCGTGAGGGATTTTTCTGCCGACCTACCACCAACGAGTCGGATATGTTCAAAAGCCCCTTATCATACAGGCGGTCAAGTAAAAGCCGGCACCCTAGCCGGATGGTGTTCTGTTCGTTGCTGCTGCAGCAACCTCCGCCAGCATCCCGTCACCCCCCCCCTCGTTGCGTACCCCCTCGTTGCAATACAGAAAAAACCGAGAAAACCCCATGCGGCTGAGGCCATATGGACATCGTGTAGTCACCAATAGCGGACATCGCGCAGCCCGCAACGAGGGGGTACGCAACGAAAAGGCAAGGCCAGGTGTGCAAGGCTAGGTGTTTTAAGTTACACACCCCACCCCTGCCCCTCCCCTCAGAAGGGAGGGGAGTGCCATCCGGCTGAGGCCATGCGGAATGTGCCATGCGGGATGTGCCATGCGGCTGAGTGCCATGCGGAATGTGCCATGCGGCTGAGTGCCATACTTACATCGCGCAGCCACCGATAGCGGACATCGCGCAGCCACTCCCCTCCCTTCAAGGGGAACTTTTGGAGCAGCGAGAGCAGAGCCAAA
>JAIKWS010000069.1 GCA_024684515.1 Prevotella sp. | reverse complement strand
ATGGTAGAGGTATGGATGCTGTCGGGCTTCACCACCGAAACTTCTTTCTTCCGTACCTTCAAAGCCATCACAGGCATGACGCCCAGTGACTGGAAGGCCAAAAACGACTGACGAATCATCATTTTGCAAATCGAATAGTATGATTTCCTGACTTCGTGATTTTTTGTCTTATATTTTCTTGCTGCTGTAAATCAGTAAGTTAAAAATCAGTATCTTCTTAAATGGGTCTCTCGCAAATCTTTTTCTTGGTTGTTTGAAAAATTCTGACTACCTTTGCAGCAAGTTTGTCCGTGTCAAGAAGAACCGCTCTGGCAGTAGCAGTGTGCTGGTGGTGAGGAAAGCTCTGGCCGCTACATTGTTGTCAAGAATCTGGGTGTCGCAACCGACGGGAAAGCGATTGAATCACTACGTAAGAAGGGCGAGGACTGGATAAGGCTTCACACGGAGCCGCTCCCCATCGAGTTCGGCATTGATGAGCGAGAGGAGGCGAGGCGAGTACTGGACAACATTGACTTCGTATACCACGACGGCGCAAGGATCATCCTCAATCAGGTGTCCACCTGATAGGCTTCGATGAGATAAAGGACAGCATACTGCGTGGCCTGGTTGTGGCGCGCATCTGCGAGCCGTGGGAGAGTGAGTATTGGAGTGCCAACTTTTGGTGCTTTGAAAAACTGAACTCCTCAACGTGCTATTTCAATCGATGGACGCTCGGGCAGTATGTCGACGGAGAGGATAGCTTCGAGCAAAAAGGCGACCACATGGAGGAAGACAGCAGCATAATACTAGACCTATACTTCAAGTACGTCGAAGAATAGCTGGTGATGGTTGGAGGTATAAAAAAAGATGTGCTCAATTGCTGGGCACATCTTTTTATATAATAGGATGTAGTGCTTACTCTGCTGCGGGAGCCTCTTCCTCTACAGCGGGAGCCTCCTCGACGGGAGCCTCTTCGACAGCTGCGGGAGCTGCTTCTGCTACTACCTCGGGCTCGCCCTCTGCGACCACCTTCACAGGAATCTCGATGACGACCTCCTTGTGGAAGTGCACCAGAGCCACATAGTCACCCACCTTCTTGATATCACGCATGGTGATGATCTTGCGGTCGATGTCATGACCCAGCTTCTTGAGCTCCTCAGCCACGGCAGCGGTGTTGACCGAACCATAGAGCTGACCAGTAGTGCTCACCTTGGCAGCGATGCACAGAGCCACACCCTCGAGAGCCTTTCCACGCTCCTCGGCAGCAGCCTTCTGTGCAGCCAGCTTATGAGCCTGCTGCTTCAAGTTCTCAGCCAGCACTTTCTTTGCGCTTGGCGATGCGATGACAGCCTTTCCCTGAGGAATCAGGTAGTTGCGGCCATAGCCCGACTTTACGTTTACGATATCGTTTTTATATCCCAGACCGATAATGTCTTCTTTCAAAATCAATTCCATAGTCTTGCGTCCTCCTCAATTATTTACTTCATCATGTCGGTTACGTAAGGCAGCAGTGCAATCTGACGTGCACGCTTCACAGCTTGAGCCACACGACGCTGGAACTTCAGCGATGTGCCAGTGATGCGGCGGGGCAGGATCTTGCCCTGCTCGTTGAGGAACTTCTTCAGGAACTCAGGATCCTTGTAGTCGATGTACTTGATGCCGAGCTTCTTGAAGCGGCAATACTTCTTCTTCTTCGTGTCGATAGAAGGAGCGGTAAGATAACGGATTTCTGATTGTTCTACCATTTGTTAAGCCTCCTCTGATTTGGTTTGATACTTCTTGCGACGCTTCTCTGCATACTCAGCAGCAAACTTGTCGAGCTTCACGGTCTGGAAGCGCAGCACCTTCTCGTCACGGCGATAGGCTGTCTCAAGCGTCTTGATAACTGTTGGCTCTGCCTTGAACTCAACCAGGAAATAGAATCCGCTGGTCTTCTTCTCAATCTGGTAAGCCAGTTTCTTTAGTCCCCAGGCCTCTTCGTTCACAAGCTCTGCACCATTGTCGGTGAGGAGTGTCTTGAACTTTTCGACCGTTTCCTTTGTCTGGTCATCAGACAAAACGGGAGTCAAAATGAAAACGGTTTCGTATTGATTCATACGTTCTAAAAATGTTTATAAATGTTATTTTTGCAAAATGCGGGTGCAAAGGTACTACTTTTTTGTGAAATAGCAAAAAGTTTTTCGTAATTTTGCAGACGATTTTAGCGTATTTTATATGAAAGGGCTGAAAAAGTATATGGGAATAGCAATGATGGTGGTGGGTGTAGCCATGCTTGTGGCCTTGCACTTGCTGCATCTGACGTTTGTCAACATGTTCCTCATCATACCTCTGGTAGTCATACTGGCGGGAGCCGTCATCTATGTCATAGCGCTGAAAAGAGAGAGCAGCTATTAGGGCAGAGGCCTTCGCCCGAAAAGTTCTCCTGCCGAAAAAAACTCAAATAATTTGGTGTTTTGCTCACTTATTTGTACCTTTGCATCAAATCTAAATAATTTTTGCATCAAAACTAAATGAATATTGAGCATGAATAAGAAATTGACCACGCTGGCAATGGCCATCCTCCTGGGTGGAGGCATGGCAGCAGCTCAGCATCATGCCCATCATCATGAGGGAGCTACCCACTGTGATGGTGAGCAGAAAGAGTGCTGTCAGCAGGCAGCCATTACGAATATCATGACGCGTGTATCAGTGCGCAAGTTCAAACAGCAGGCTGTCGAATCCGAGAAGGTAGAGGCCATGCTCCGTGCTGCTATGGCAGCTCCTACAGCGGCCAACAAACAGCCCTGGCACTTCATCGTGGTCAGCGACAAGCAGAAACTTAACGAGCTGGCTGGCGAAGGTGGACGTGGCAACATGTTGCGCAATGCTCCACTGGCTATTGTCGTCTGTGGCGACATGAACAAGGCCTTCGAGGGAAAGGCACAGGAATACTGGATACAGGACACCAGTGCTGCCACCGAGAACCTGCTGCTGGCGGCTCATGCCCTCGGGCTGGGAGCTGTATGGACGGGACAGTGGCCCATGGACGACCGCTACCAGCACACGCAGAAAGTGCTGGGCATGCCTGAGCATATACGTCCGCTGTGCACCGTCATCATTGGCTATCCTGACGAACAGCCTGCACCTAAGGACAAATGGAAGCCGGAAAACATATCGTATAATCAGTTTGGAGGACAGAAATAGAACTGCCCGTCTTTTTATTTATAATAAGAAATGATACAGTCAATGACAGGCTACGGCAAGGCGGTCGTAGTGTATAAGAACAAGAAATTGCATGCCGAGGTGAAATCACTCAACTCGAAACAGCTCGACCTCATGACGCGTATTGCGCCCCTCTACAGGGAGAAGGAGATGGAGATTAGGCAGATGATTGCCGCTGCTGTGGAACGTGGAAAGGTGGACTTCTCGCTCTGGGTGGAGCAGGAGAGTGGTGTCGAGGCCACACCTGTGAATGGTGCTCTGATGGAAAACTATTACCAGCAGCTCAAGGCCATTGCCGAGAAAATAGGCATACCAGAACCTAAGGACTGGGTGTACACCCTGACTCGTATGCCCGATGTGCTGACAAAGACAGACCAGGAGGAGCTCAGCGACGAGGAGTGGGAGGTGGCACGGACAGCCGTCAGTCAGGCACTGGAGGCTCTGGTGGGCTTCCGCAAACAGGAGGGGGCTGCCCTGGAGAAGAAATTCAGCGAGAAGATTGACAATATCGAGCGCCTGATGGCTGAGATTGAACCGTGGGAGAAGATGCGTGTGGAGAAGATACGCCAGCGCATCGTTGAAGGGCTGCAGCAGATTCCTGGCGTGGAATATGACAAGAACCGGCTCGAGCAGGAGCTCATCTACTATATCGAGAAACTTGATATCAGCGAGGAGAAGCAGCGCCTGACAAACCACCTGAAGTATTTCCGCGAGACGATGGCCAATGGTCACGGACAGGGGAAGAAACTGGGATTCATAGCTCAGGAGATGGGACGCGAGATCAATACCACAGGATCGAAGTCCAACCAGGCAGAGATGCAGAACATCGTAGTGCAGATGAAAGACGAGCTGGAGCAGATCAAGGAGCAGGTGCTGAATGCCCTGTAGGAAGGCGACGCAGACATCTACATTTCGAGACAAACATTCCTATTATTATCACACAAAATATATCGTAGTATGAACAACAACCCCACAGGCTGTGTGGCATCTCCTTCTCTCGAAGGGGGTAGGGGAGGCTCATCCCCCCTTCATGGGAGTCGTGGCAAGCTTGTCATTTTCTCAGCACCTTCGGGTAGTGGCAAGTCGACCATCGTGAACTGGCTGATGAAAGAGCATCCAGAACTGAACATGTCCTTTTCCATCTCCTGCACCTCACGGCCTCCCAGAGGTTCTGAGCAGCATGGGGTGGAGTATTTCTTCCTCTCGCCAGAGGAGTTCCGCCAGCGTATACAGAACGATGAGTTCCTGGAATACGAAGAGGTGTACGAGAATCGTTTCTATGGTACCCTGAAGGAGCAGGTGGAAAGCCAGCTGGAGGCTGGTCAGAACGTGGTGTTTGACGTCGATGTGAAAGGTGGCATCAACATCAAGCGATTCTATGGCGACCAGGCCATGAGCATCTTCATACAGCCACCATCGGTGGAGGAGTTGCGCAGACGTCTTGAAGGTCGGGGCACGGACAGCCCGGAGGCCATCGAGAATCGTCTGGCCAAGGCTGGCTATGAGATGACCTTCGCACCGCAGTTTGACCATGTCGTGGTCAACGACCAGTTGGAAAAGGCTGAGCAGGATACGTTCGAACTGCTGAAGGCGTTTCTCGAGAGGGTGTGAAAAACGTTGCGTGACATAACCTGTGACCAGATGAGAATAGGCATTTTCGGCGGATCGTTCAATCCCATCCATCGCGGGCATATTGAGCTTGCCCGACAGTTGCGCAGTTTTGTGCAACTGGATGAGATATGGCTGATGGTGTCGCCACAGAATCCGCTGAAACAGGGACGCCAGGACCTGCTCGATGACCAGTTGCGCTATCAGATGGCACGTCTGGCATTAAGGGGCGAGGATGGCATCCTGGCTTCCAGCTATGAGTTGCATCTGCCAAAGCCCAGCTATACGTGGAACACGCTCCAGCATCTCCGCGATGACTATCCGCAGCATGCCTTTACGTTGCTCATCGGTGGTGACAACTGGGAGCATTTCCACCGCTGGTATCGTGCGTCGGACATTATGGACAACTATGATATCGTGGTCTATCCACGTCGGGGCAGCCAGATAGACATCACAGCCTTGCCTCCTCGTGTGCTTATCATACATGCAGGACTGCTCGATATCTCCAGCACAGAAATACGCCAGCGGGTGCAGCACCATCAGTCTGTCTGTGGCATGGTGCCTGCGGTGATAGAGCCTATTGTGCGTAGGTGCTATCAGCAGGTGTGATTGCCATCTGTCTGTTTCCTTGCAAAAAAAAGAACGATCCCCCGCAGTGCTTGTCGTACTGCGGGGGATTACTCTTTTCTGGTTCTGGGACAATAGTCACTATCCTATGGTGGGATCACTCATGAACGTGGCATTGGGACCACCGCCGCTGCTGCCAAGCAGTTGTTGCTGTCGCTGCAGCATTACGAGGTGGATGGTGGGTGCTGCGTAAGCCTTCCTATCGTTGCACATTTCTTTTGTTGAAGTATTGCTCATAGTTCTGTTCGTATTATGATATTCTATATGCTATTTTACGACCTTGATTTTGCCATTGTTGATGTAGAGCCCTGATTTGGTGGGCTTCTGGCTCAGTTGTCTTCCGTCGAGGGTGTACCATCCATCATCGTGTGTGGCGGCAGGCTCGCTGCCGATGGTTATGATGCCAGAGGGTGTGTCAGGACTGCCTATGGTGAGTGCTGGCAAGGTGAGTGAGTTGATGCTGACGGCCTCGAACCAGGCACTGAAGGGAGCAGCGGTGGCGCTGTTATTGGCGAATGTGCTGCCTTCGGCATTGAGTGCATAGCCATTGGTGAATGCTGTGCTGACGGTGCTGCCGCAGAACTTATAGTGGTTGCCATTGATTTTTTCCGTCTTGGTGGCCGCGATGTTGACGTTGGTAGCACTGAAGGTCACGGGGCGGCCTGTCATCTTCCACTTCTCGCCCCAGTTGTCGCCAGGCACGGCGATGATATACGGTGTGTTTGCCGCCATCTGGTCTACATAGTCGAAGTACACCTTCCCCGCTGCGTCGCCAGTGAACTGGCGCAGCCAGAAGCTGCCTCCTGTGTCAGTGGCACTCTTGAACCAGGTGGCCGTGCGACTGTCTGTGTCCGAAGTCTTCACAGATACCGTGGTGGCTGCGAAGGGCAGCATCAGGCTGTTCCATCCGCTGGTGCCGCCGGCTGCCAGGGTGAAGGTGCGGGTATAGGAAGCACTGCTGGCCGTGAAGGCGATGGGGGTATAGAAGTCGTAGCCGTCGGTGAGGGTCAGCGTCTCGGCAGTAGTGCCTTTCACCACATTCTTCCCCTCGAGGCCACTGGGAGTGGTGGCACCAGCCTTCAGCAGATAGAGGCAGTTGGGATTGCTGCTGGCTGTAATGGTGACGCCATCGAGCGACGATAGTCCGCTGAGGTCTACAAAGCAGGCACTGCCGGCATCAATCGTCTCGGAGGGAGCATGGATGGTGGTGGTACCACTGGCGTCGCACAGCGAGTAGCCCTCGCTCACCTGCAGCGTGCCGTGCTGCTCAGTCTCATCAAATCCTATATGTATGAGGTCGGCGACGGTTTCATTGCCATTAGCGCGATAGTAGGTCAGTCGGAAGCTGTAGTAGCCGTCAGCGGGCAGGTCGTCGGCGGCAATGTTGATGGTGGTGATGCCGTTCTTGTCCACCTCCAGCGCATAGTGTTCGACACCAAGACTCTGATAGCTCCAGGTGGTAGTCGTCACATTGTCCACCGTCTCTGAGGTGCTGGTCCAGTGGCGTACAGAGCAGTTCAGCTGTCCCACGTATTTTTTGTCTGTCGATTTGTTGCTGATGGTCACCGTGCCGCGCATGGCATTGCCGTAGAGCTTGCCGCTGGCGTCCTGATTGCTGAGGTTGTAAGTGCAGGTGAGGTCGAGGTCGCTGGTGGCATCGCTGGCGGTGACGCTGATGGTCTGTCCGCTGCCAATCTGCGTGCCTCCGCTTTTGTCTGTCCACAGTGTGAGCACGTTGTCGCCGGCCGTAGAGGGGATATAGGCAAAGGTCACGTCGACGGTCTCTCCAGCGGGAATGTCCACGGCCTTGCCCATCACATTCTTACCGTCTACACGCAGCACCAGGTTGCCGTAGTAGTCTAGGGAGCTGCCTGTAATCCTGGCCGTTATGGGCAGATTGTAACCCACGGTGGGGGTGTTGTCGCCGACGTCAAAGGTGACGCTTTCCGGCAGCACATCCGTGCCGTAGACGAAGGGGGCGGTGAGTGTCATCACGTCGCCACTTATCTCTGCCTTTATCTTCAGCTGTTCGCTCTCGTAGCAGTCCTGCCAGGGCTCGCTGTCGTTGGCGCGGCTTACAATCTTGATATAGTAGGTGCCTGCGGTATTTGGGGATATTGCAAGATTTTCTAGGCTCTGAGATAAAGTAGCAGTGAAAGCCATTTCTTGCCCATCTGCTGTTTCCCAAAGGTTAGATAGTGTATTTCCATCAGCGTCTGTCAGCACGATGGCGAACTTGAAGTTCGTGGTCAGTAGCTGAAGGTTGCAAACTTCAAAATAGAGATTGATCGGATATTTGCCATCAGTGAGATTCACTACCTGCGTGTTGCTCGATCCTGCTTTGTTGAATTGCAGTTTCTCCAGTGTCAGTTTGGGGGCGGCAGCGTTTGTGTTGTATGGCCGAATGCCGATGATGGCTTCTTGCGAGAAGCTGAAGCCGTCGAGGCTCGACGAGCCGCCGATGCCCTGTTCTTCGGGGTTCAGTGCCGACAGGCGGAAGAATCCGTCGCTTGTGCCTCCCCATCCCCAGTTGATGTGGAAATAGTCGTCTGTGTCATAGCCATCGCAAACGAAGGAGTGACCGCCTGTCGTATACTGTCCGCCCAGTATCACGGGACGGCCGGTGGCCAGTTCGTCGTAGATCAGCTCTATCCACTGCTGATAGGTGTAGTGCTGTCGCTGTGCATAGCTTATGCTGCCGTCATAGCCGAAATAGGTGGTCAGCGCCTCTACGATGCTGACATTATAGGCCGAGGAGCTGTTAGGACCATATCTCATCTGAATGGAAGCACCGCAGTACTGCATCAGCTTGGCCACGGCATCGGCACTGGTGCCTGTGCTGTTCGAGGTGTAGGTGGTAGTCATGTTGCTCCAGTCGAAAGTGGTGACGGGGAGAGCTTCGACTGTTACGTCGTTCTTGGTGTAGCCGGGGATGATGGCTTTTGTCTCTGTGGTGGGCCACTGGTAAAAATACATCACCTGCGCCATCGCCGTAGCCACGCAGCCTGTCACCGTGCGTTTATCACCTTTCATGGGGCAGAGGTTGTTATAGGGTGCTCCCTGGTTCCACTGCGTCTTCACTATGGGTGCGATGGCCGATCGTACAGCGGCAGTCCTCATGGGGCGTGTGGCAGCTGTCTGGCCGGCATGGTCGGCAGCCCATGCTATCTCCGTGGAAAGGCCGTCGAGCCAGTAGCGCAGGGCATCGGGCATGCTGTCCTCGCTGATGCTGCCCTGGTCGGCATAGCCCAGAATGTCTACCGTCTTGTCATCACCGCTGACGATGACAAAGCCCTTTTCGCCACCGGCATTGAAAATGTAGAAATTGCTCTCCTGGGAGTCACCCTGCTGCGCATCGCACATCGTCCTTGCACGTGATGGGGCCTCCATGGTCTTTCCGCGCTGGCTCATGAAGAGTTGTGCGCGCTTGAGTGCTTCTGCCTCGCTGATGTGTGCAGCCCAAAGGCTCTGAGTCATCAGTACAAGCAGTGCTGTCACGGCAGTTCTCAGCATCCTACGGCTCTTTGCCATGCCATCAGAAGTAGTTGGCAAATCGGCATGGCTTGCGACGATAGACAGTCTTTTGTTCATCATTGGTATAATATTGTTTTGTTTTGAATTGTAATCGAAGTTATAATAACGGTGCAAATTTACAACTTTTTTGTGAAAATCGCACATTTTTCGTGTTTTTTTTCTTGCGATGTCCGCATGGTCTCAAACGCATGACCTCAGCCGCATGCCTTCACACTCCGCATGGTTGTTTTTTAGGTTTGTGTCTGAATCTCTCAACGATGGGCTCTCAGCGATGGTTTCCCTGGCTTTTGACCTCCGGCTCCGATGCCCTGCAGTGCATCAGAGCCTTGGGTCAGTGGCTAGTTCATGTCGCCGTTCTCACCGGGGTCACCGGGGTCGCTGCCGCTGCCACCGGATTCTCCGGATTCTCCGCTGGTGCTACCGTTCTCGGGGTCCTCGACGGTTCCCTCGTCGGCCGAGGTGACACGCTTCACCTCCTCGCCATTGCGGTCATAGCAGGTGATCTCGATGCTGGTGTTGGCCAGCTCGTCCTTCAGGTCCACTGCGGGAGTGAAGATGATGCGACGGCTCTTGATCAGGGCGGTCTTCACCTCG
>JAIKWS010000065.1 GCA_024684515.1 Prevotella sp. | reverse complement strand
AACGTACTATCCTGCCATTAGCTACTCTTTTTGGCGTTCCAATGGCATGCATCGGAGGGTCTCCGTTCGAGAAAATCCATATAAAATTTGGTTTTCTTCTCGATCTTTCGTACCTCTGACCTTCGGTCGAAGGTACTCCCGCTTGAGAAAATCCAAATAAAATTTGGTTTTCTTCTCACTTATTCGTACCTCTGACCTTCGGTCGAAGGTACTCTCGCTCGAGAAAACTCAAATAAAATTTGGTTTTCTTCTCACTTATTCGTACCTTTGCCCATTGAAAAAAAGAAAAGGATGGCAAAGAAAGATAGTAAGGAGCTGACTCCGATGATGAAACAGTTTTTCGACCTGAAGGCAAAGCATCCCGATGCGTTGCTGCTGTTTCGTTGTGGTGATTTCTATGAGACCTATTGTGATGATGCCGTGGTAGCTGCCCGTATACTCGGTATTACGCTTACCAAGCGTAATAATGGTGCTGGTGTGAAGGGTGATGAGATGGCAGGTTTTCCCCACCATGCCCTGGATACCTATCTGCCCAAGCTTATCCGTGCCGGCAAGCGTGTGGCTATCTGTGACCAGCTGGAGGATCCCAAGCTGACAAAGAAACTGGTGAAGCGAGGCATCACCGAACTGGTGACACCCGGTGTGGCGCTGTCGGACAATGTGCTGAACTATAAAGAGAATAATTTTCTGGCTGCCGTACACTTTGGCCGTTCAGCCTGTGGCATCAGTTTCCTCGATATCTCTACAGGAGAGTTTCTGACCGGAGAGGGTACCAATGACTACGTAGAGAAGCTGCTCAGCAATTTCCAACCGAAGGAGGTGCTCTACGAGCGAGGTAGGAAGCAGGACTTTGAGCGATATTTTGGTAGTCGTTTCTTCACCTTTGAACTTGACGACTGGGTGTTTACCGAGCAGACTGCCCATCAGAAGTTGCTGAAGCATTTTGGTGTGAAATCGCTGAAGGGCTTCGGTGTGGAACATCTGAAGTGTGGTACTACGGCAGCAGGAGCCATATTGCAATATCTGGAGCAGACACAACATACCCATATCGCACATATCACCAGCATACAAAGGATAGAGGAGGAGAAATTCGTCCGTCTGGATAAGTTCACCATCCGTTCACTGGAGCTGATACAACCCATGCAGGATGATGGCAAAAGTCTGTTGGACGTGATAGACCGTACCGTCTCGCCCATGGGCGGCCGTATGCTACGTAGATGGCTGGTATTCCCCTTGAAAGATGAGAAGCCCATCAACGAACGCCTTGATGTAGTGGACTATTTCTTCAAGGAGCCCGATTTCCGACAGTTGGTAGACGAGCAACTGCATCGTGTAGGAGACCTGGAGCGTATCGTGTCGAAAGTTGCGGTAGGCAGGGTGTCGCCACGTGAGGTGGTACAGCTGAGGATAGCCCTTGAGGCTGTCCAGCCCATCAAAAGTGCCTGTCAGTATGCCCAGAACGAGGTGCTGAAGAGAATAGGTGAGCGGCTGACACTCTGTGAGACCATCCGTGACCGCATCCGCAAGGAGATAACACCCGATCCGCCACAGCTGGTGCAGAAAGGCGGGGTGATACAAGATGGTGTGAACGAAGAGCTAGACGAGCTACGACGCATCGCCTATAGTGGTAAGGACTACTTGCTGCAGATACAGAACAGAGAAGCCGAGCAGACAGGCATACAGTCGTTGAAGATAGGATATAATAATGTGTTCGGTTACTACCTGGAGGTGCGCAATACCTATAAGGACAAGGTGCCAGCAGAATGGGTGCGCAAGCAGACGCTGGCCCAGGCAGAGCGTTATATCACCCAGGAGCTGAAGGAATATGAGGAGAAGATACTGGGTGCTGAAGACAAGATACTATCGCTGGAGGGTCAGCTCTTTAATGACCTGGTGATGGCCGTCCAGGAGTTTATTCCGCAGATACAGATCAATGCCAGTCTGCTGGCCCATATCGACTGTCTGCTGTCGTTTGCCAAGGCCGCTGAGGAACATCGCTATGTGAGACCCGTGATAGACCAGAGCGATGTGATAGACATCAAACAAGGTCGTCACCCTGTCATAGAGACCGAGTTGCCCATTGACGAACAGTATATCCCCAATGATATCCTGTTGGACCAGGAACGTCAGCAGATCATCATCATCACCGGCCCAAATATGGCAGGTAAGTCAGCCCTGTTGCGCCAGACCGCCTTGATAGTGCTACTGGCCCAGGTAGGTTGTTTCGTACCGGCAGAAGCCGCTAGAATCGGTCTGGTGGACAAGATCTTCACCCGTGTGGGTGCATCAGACAATATCTCGCTGGGAGAGTCGACATTCATGGTAGAGATGACAGAGGCCTCAAACATCCTGAATAATGTCACCCCGCGTTCGCTGGTGCTCTTTGATGAGCTGGGAAGAGGCACGTCGACCTATGACGGAATCTCGATAGCCTGGGCCATTGTGGAGTATCTGCATGAGACGCCAAAGGCCAGGGCACGAACACTGTTTGCCACCCATTATCATGAGTTGAACGAGATGGAGAAGAACTTCAGCCGTATCAAGAACTATAATGTGTCCGTGAAGGAGGTAGACGGCAAGGTCATCTTCTTGCGTAAGCTGGAGCGTGGAGGCTCAGAGCATAGCTTCGGTATACATGTGGCAGAGATAGCGGGAATGCCGAGGAGCATCGTGAAGCGATCGAATGTGATACTGAAAGAGCTCGAAGCAGAGAATACACAGGTAGGAAAAGCAGGCAAGCCCATGAGTGAGATAGCAGACTCGAGAGAGGGCATGCAGCTGAGCTTTTTCCAACTGGATGATCCTGTGCTGATGCAGGTGCGAGACGAAATACTTGGTCTGGATATCAATAATCTCACTCCCGTAGAGGCTTTGAATAAGCTGAACGAGATCAAGAAGATTGTGGCAGGGAGGTAGAGGCATCGTTGAGAATACAGACAAAAACCAGAAAAACCCTTGGATGTGTACCATCGCGGGGAATACAGAAAAAAACCGAGAAAACCCTTGTCTGTGCTGCAAATGCTCTTTATGGAGCATTTTTCTAAGTTGCCGATTCAATTTCTGTTCAAATGTATTTGACAGCCCTTGAACCGACAACTTAGAAAGTCCCCTGAGAGGGACTTTTGCAGCACAGCCAAGAAAAACCTAGAAAACCCCATGCGGAGTGTGTTACAACCAAGAAAACCCCATGCGGCTGAAAGTGCGACACATATAAACCCCATGCGAGACGTGGGTGCTACACCGTGATGACTGAGTAGAAATGAGAAAGCATACCCTATAGATAGTCGCGAAGCGAAGTGATAAAGAACACGAATCGCACTAATCAAACGAATGAGACCATGCGGAAGAAGAATATTTATTCTTCGACGAGCGAAGCGTACTAAAGAAACGATTACCGAAAACATCGAAAAAAACAAAATACCCGAAAATCTCTTTATAATGCGGGAAAGTCGATGGGGGTGGCATCGTTGCGGAATACAGAAAAAACCGAGAAAACCCTTGTCTGTGCTGCAAATGCTCTTGTGGAGCATTTTTCTAAGGTATTGTTCCATGGGTTGCTTCAAGCTTTTTGGCTTGACATCCCATGGGATAATATCTTAGAAAGGCCTTGTGGGCCTTTTGCAGCACAGACAAGAAAAACCGAAAAACCCCATGCGGCAGAGAATATTTTTATCCTTATAACATCGAAAGACGCGGAAAGGACGGAAGATACTATGCGGGATGGTCGGTGGCGCACAGACAAAAACCGAAAAAACCCCTTTCTGTGGTTGGGACTGTCGTCCCTGATGGCGTGTCTGTATTCTTTTCCTTGAGAACGTAGCTCTCAGATAAAAGGATACAGACACGTCATCAGCCTCTTTGAGGCAACAACCACAGAAAGGAAAAACCTAAAAAACCCCATGCGGCTGAGAAAATCTATTATTCAAGTTTCAGAAGCTATTTGTACCGCATGGCACTCCCCTCCCCTCCGTTTAGGGGAGGGGCAAGGGGTTGGGTCTGACGGGCCCGCAACGAGGGGCATGTTCAAACGTAGCTGGTGCTATTTATTTGATGGGTATGGTGAGGATGAAACGTGCTCCATTGTGGTAGTTTTCATCGAGGATGAGATCGCCACCCATCTTTTGTGCCAGATTTTTGCTGACGCTGAGTCCAAGACCGATGCCCTGTTGGTTGCTATCTGCTTTTTTGAACTGTTCGAAGATAGTGGCATGCTGGTCTTCCGGTATGCCACATCCGGAATCGGATATCGTGAGCACCACCATGTTGTTCTGCTTGCTGCAGGATAGTTCGATGATCCCTTTATGTGTGAATTTGATGGCGTTGTGTATGAGGTGGTCTACGATGTTGCTGATGGTTTTGGCATTCGTCTTGATGGTGAGTCGGTTGAGCACGTGCGGTGTGTATTTCAGTTCGATGTCGGCACTGACCTCACCATCGTGCTTATAGAGTAGTTCTGAGAAGAACTGGTTGCAGAGCAGGGTATCGTTTTTCTCATATTCCTCAGTACTCTTGTCATTGGCCGACTGTAGCAGTTCGTCAGTGATATAGGTAATGGCTTTGATATTCTCGTTGATACGAGCGATGAGGTCATCGCGTTCCTCCTTGCTCAGTTCGATGTCAGAGTTGTTGAGGATATCATTAAATCCAGCCACAGCATTCAGAGGAGTACGTATCTCGTGGTTGATACGTTTTACGAACTCGTCCTTCATGGTTTCTGTCTCGCTGGCCATCTTCAGTGCCATCTGCATCTGTGTGTTCTTGTCAACGATATCCTTTTGCATCTTATGTCGCAGGTAGAGCCAGATGGCGGTGATGAGTATGACGAGGATGATCAGAGTGATGATGATATTCCTGGTTCGCGACTTCTGTTTGTCAGCCAGTTGGTTTATCAGTTCCTGTTCTGTCGAGGAAGTAATCTCGCTGATGATGCTATCGTAGAGTGCCGCATTGAGAGAGTCGACAGAGACAGCCCTAAGTTTTTGTTCGTCGAAAGCCTTCTTATAGTTGCCGTTCAGCCGGTAGATGTTCATCCTCATATCGTGACGTGTTAGCACATCGATTTCCTCGGTGTTGAGCGTTCTGAGTGCCTCGTCATAGAATCCGTTGATAGCCTCGTACATTGCCTGTATGGCCCTGTCGTTGCTGGTAGGCAGTTCCTGGTGGTCGATGCATAGCTGTCGGTATTCGCTGTTGGCACTTTCGAAGGCATACTTATCGTTGAGGAAGAAGCTGATGAACATATTCATCGTGAGGTATCGCTGTCGATATTCAGGCAGGCTGGCACTGCTGTTCCTGCATATTTTGTTGATCCGCTGTGCCTCAAGGGTTTTCCAGCTTTTGGTGACATCCACAAGTGATAGCTGAGCCTCTAGCTGTTTCTTGATGTCGAGGGTCTGTGCATGGTTGAGAGCTTCGTTGAAGAAGAGCTCAGCCTTGTGCAGGTTGCCACTCTTGAGAAACAGCTGTCCTTTTTTCATGCTTTCCGCATAGAGAGAGTCAGTCCTGTTCTGTGCCTTGGCTGTTGCTATCGTGCCTAAGCACATGATGAGAGCCATGCAGGCTATCCTTGTCCACTTATGGTTGTTCATCATGATTGTCATTGTTCGTATGTCTATGTAATCGGTTTTTTGAGTGCCTTGTGCATATAGTAGATGCCGATGATGATGAATGGTATGCTGAGCAGCTGTCCCATGTCGAGTGGCATGCTATCCTCGAAGCTCACCTGTGTCTTCTTGAGGAACTCGATGAAGAACCGGAAGGTGAAGATATAGGTGAGGCATAGTCCGAAGAAGAATCCAGTCCCTACCCTACCCTTTTGTCGTTTGTAGAGCCATATCATGATGATGAAGAGCAGGAAGTAGGCGATGGCCTCATAGAGTTGTGCCGGATGGCGTGGCAGTCCGTCACGCTGTATGAACTCGAAAGCCCAGGGTACGTTGGTCACATTACCGATAATCTCTGAGTTCATCAGGTTGCCCAGTCGTATGCAGCAGGCGGTGATACCCGTGGCGATGGCGATATTGTCGAGGACTCGCCATAGAGGCACCTTCGTATGTCGGACATAGAGCCAGAGGGCCAGGATGAGACCTGCTGTGCCTCCATGCGAGGCCAGTCCCTCATAGCCTGTCAGCTTCCATTCCCAGCTGTCGGCAGAGATGAACTGTATGGGTAGCAGCATCTCTATGAATCCCTTCACGCTAGTGAGATAGTCTTCAGGCTGATAGAAGATGCAATGTCCCAGTCGTGCTCCGATGAGGATGCCTAGGAAGCAGTAGATGAACAGCGGGTCGAATTTCTCATTAGGGATCTTCTGGTCACGGAACAGTTGCTTCACCACGAAATAGGCTATGGCTAGTCCGATGAGCCAGCACAGTGAATACCATCGGAAGGTGATAGGTCCGAGGTGGAAGGCATCGAGAGATGGATTCCAGGTGATATATGCTAATAGTTCCATTATGCTGAGTTATTTATACATTGAAGCGGAAGTGCATGATATCGCCATCCTGTACGACATATTCCTTGCCTTCGACACCCATTTTGCCAGCCTCTCGAACGGCAGCCTCAGAGCCATAGTGGATATAGTCATCGTATTTGATCACCTCTGCACGTATGAAGCCCTTCTCGAAATCGGTATGGATGACGCCGGCACACTGTGGTGCCTTCCAGCCTTTCTTGTAGGTCCATGCCTTCACCTCCATCTCGCCGGCGGTGATAAAGGTCTCTAGGTTGAGGAGTGCGTATGCTTTCTTGATGAGGCGGTTGACACCACTCTCCTCCAGACCCAGTTCTTCGAGGAACATCTGTTTGTCCTCGTACGATTCCAGTTCTGCGATGTCCTCCTCGGTCTTGGCAGCGATGACCATCATCTCAGCCCCTTCCTCCTGTGCCAGAGCCTCTATTTTCTGTGTCCAGTCATTACCATTCCTGGCATCTTGTTCTGCCACATTACATACATAGAGAACTGGTTTTGAGGTGAGTAGGAAGAGGTTGCGTGCACAGTCCTGCTCATCTTTCGTATCGAAGTCTACCACTCGTGCGTTCTTCCCCTGGTCAAGAGCCTCCTTATAGGCTTTGAGCACGGTGACCTCGATTTTAGCATCTTTGTTGCCAGCCGCTGCTGCCTTCTCCGTCTTGGCCAGTCGGCTCTCGATGGTCTCGAGGTCTTTCAGCTGCAGTTCGGTGTCGATAATCTCCTTGTCGCGGATTGGGTCTATAGTCCCATCGACATGGGTGATATTATCATCTTCAAAACACCGCAGTACGTGTATGATGGCATCCGTCTCGCGGATATTGCCAAGGAATTTGTTCCCCAGTCCTTCACCTTTCGAGGCCCCTTTCACGAGTCCTGCAATATCGACAATCTCGCAGGTGGCAGGTACGATACGTCCTGGATGCACCAGTTCTGCGAGTTTTGTGAGCCGTTCGTCAGGAACGGTGATCACTCCGACGTTGGGCTCAATCGTACAAAACGGAAAGTTGGCTGCCTGTGCCTTGGCACTCGACAAACAATTAAACAGCGTGCTCTTGCCTACGTTAGGCAAGCCCACGATACCACATTTCAATGCCATGTTCTTTTATAAACGTTTATAAACTGAGTGCAAAGGTACGAATAAGTGAGCGAAAATGCAAATTTATTTGCAATTTTCCGAACGAGAGGGGCTTCGACATGAGTCAAAGGAGGGAATCAGAGAGTGAAAAGGCCTGGGAGAGGGAGAGGGGGCTGGGATGCATCGCAGCATACGGACGAGGGGGCTCCTTAGTGGGCCTCTAGCCAGTTGCTGCCAAAGCCGGAATCGGCAATGAGGGGAACCAGCATAGTGATGGCACCCTGCATCTCTTCGATGACAATCTGCTCTACCTTTTCCTTTTCCTCAGGATAGACGGAGAAGTTGAGTTCATCGTGTACCTGTAGGATCATCTTCGATCTGATGCCCTCGGCTTTGAAACGCTGGAAGATACGGATCATGGCCACCTTGATGATATCAGCAGCAGTACCCTGGATTGGGGCATTGATGGCATTCCTCTCTGCAAAGCCCCTCACGGTAGCATTTTGTGAGTTGATATCTGGCAGATAGCGTCTTCGTCCGAAGAGGGTCTCGACATATCCCTGTGTGCGAGCCTGTTGCTTGGCTTGTTCCATATAGTCGTGTACCTGTGGGAAAGTCTGGAAATAGCCATCGATGAGCTGTTTGGCTTCATCGCGACTGATATCCAGCCGTTCTGCCAGTCCAAAGACGGTGATGCCGTAGATGATGCCAAAATTGGCACGTTTCGACTTCGTACGTTCATCGCGTGACACCTCCTCTATGGGTTTCTTGTAGATATTGGCTGCTGTTGCCGCATGGAGATCCTTGCCCTCCCTGAACACCTCGATCATATTCTCATCCTTAGAAAGATGTGCCATCACACGAAGTTCAATCTGGCTGTAGTCAGCTGAAAAAAACAGACATCCTGGTTCTGGTATGAAAGCCTTGCGGATCTCCTTGCCGTCCTCACCTCGTATGGGAATATTCTGCAGGTTAGGATCGCTACTTGACAGTCGTCCAGTGGCTGTGATAGTCTGATTGAACGAGGTATGGATATGTCCTGTACGTGGATTGATCAGTTTGGGTAGTGAGTCGATATAGGTGCCAATCAGTTTCTTTAATCCTCTGTGTTCCAGAATGTCTGCTACAATCTCGTGTTTGTTTTTCAGTTGTTGTAGCACCTCTTCTGAGGTGACATATTGTCCTGTCTTAGTCTTCTTGGCTTTCTCCACGATTTTCATCTTGTCGAAGAGTATCTCCCCAACCTGTTTAGGCGATGCGATATTGAATGATGTGCCTGCCAGTTCATAGATGCGTTTCTCAATCTCGAGCATTCTGTTGTTCAAATCTTTTGACGTTTCAGCCAGAGAATCAGTATCTAGGCAGACGCCATTCATCTCCATTTCTGCCAAAACGGGCATCAGTGGCATCTCGATGTCGTAGAATAGTTGTTCGCATTGGTGCTTTTTCAGTTCAGGCTCCAGTTTGTTTTTCAGTTGCAAGGTGATATCAGCATCTTCGCATGCATATTCATAGACTAGGGTAGGGGAGAGGTCTCGCATCGACCTTTGGTTCTTCCCTCGTGGACCAATCAGTTCTTCGATATGCACCGTCTGATATCCAAGATATGTCTCCGCCATGTAGTCCATGTTGTGTCGCAACTCTGGTTGGATGAGATAGTGTGCAATCATGGTGTCCCACATAGCCCCTTGTAACTGAATGTTATAGTTTCTTAAAACTTCTAAATCATACTTCAGATTCTGTCCAATCTTCAAAATTCTGGCATCCTCGTAGGCAGGTTTGAAAATATTAACAATCTTTATCGCTTCTTGACGATTTGCAGGTATTGGGACATAAAATGCCTGATGTTCCTCGACAGCGAAGCTCAATCCGACCAATTCTGCCTCGATGGCTTGCGTAGAAGTCGTTTCTGTGTCTAGACTCAAAAAACTTTTTGTCCTAAAAAAGTCACAAAGTTTCTTCATTTCCTCCTCATTATCAACGAGTTTGTACTCATGAGGTATCGTTTTAAGGGTCTCAAAACTCGAAAATTTTTGCTCACCTTGCTCATTGGTCACGAAATTGTCAAAGAGAGAAAGTTGCTGGTTTTGTTTTATTGGCTTCTTTTCAGACTTTTTAAGTATTCTGTCCGCAAGCGACTTAAACTCCAGTTCCTCGAACAGTTTTCCCAGTTCCTCTTTGTTTGGTTCCTGAAGAACGAGGGCCTCGAGGTCGAGTTCGATTGGTACATCTGTTTTGATGGTGGCAAGGAAGTATGACATTCGAATGTCTTCGACATGCTCTTCCACTTTTTTCTTCAGTGCCCCTTTCAGCTCCTCTGTCCGTTGGAGTAGGGAGTCCACATTATTAAAATCCTTGATGAGTCTGGCTGCAGTCTTCTCACCCACACCTGGGCATCCAGGGAAGTTGTCGGCCGAGTCACCCATCAGTGCCAGTAGGTCGATGACCTGTTCTGGTGATGCGATATCATATTTTGCGCATACCTCCTGTGGTCCCATCACCTCATAGCCCCCACCATGTCGTGGTCGATAGATGCGCGACCGTTCACTGACCAACTGTCCATAGTCCTTGTCAGGAGTCAGCATGAATGTTTCAATATTACCGTTGGAATCGGCTTTTTTTGCCAGAGTGCCAATGACGTCATCAGCCTCGTAGCCATCTTTCTGTAGCACAGGAATGCGATAGGCTGCAAGCAGTTGCTTGATGATGGGCACTGCTTTCTGTATATCCTCTGGTGTGGCCTCCCGTTGTGCCTTATAGTCAGGGAAGGCCTCGCTGCGGAAGGTAGGTCCATGAGGGTCGAAGGCCACCCCAAGATAGGTTGGCTTTTCCTTCTCGATGACTTCCTGTAGCGTATTGACAAATCCTATTATCGCACTGGTATTCAGACCTTTGGAGTTGATACGCGGATTCTTGATGAATGCATAGTACGAGCGGTAGATGAGTGCGTAGGCATCGAGTAAAAACAGTTTTTCCATATTGTTACAATAATTTTGGTGTAAAATTACTAAAAAAATTCGCAATACTCGGATATTTTCTGTAATTTTGTATCAAAATTCTGAAAAAATGGACTCACTTACTCAGATCAAACAACCTATCAGTGCAGAATTTGTCGAATTTGTGGATCGTTTTAATGCTGCAATGTCGCATGATGATGGTCTGTTGGGCAATGCGTTAACTCATATCCGTCAACGTGGAGGTAAACGTATGCGACCACTGTTGACACTGCTGATAGCCAAGAATTTTGGTGATGTCAATATCACCACGCAATATGCAGCTATTGGCCTTGAATTGCTCCATACTGCCTCGTTGGTGCATGACGATGTCGTTGATGAGAGTGAGGAACGACGGGGACAGGCATCTGTCAATGCTACCTTTAATAATAAGGTGGCTGTGCTTGTTGGTGACTACATCCTCTCGACAGCTTTGCTCAATGTGTCCAAGACTGGTAATCAACGCATTGTGGAAAATCTTTCGCAGCTTGGTAGAACCCTTGCAGCTGGTGAGATCCTTCAGCTTTCCAATATTCAGAATCCTGCCTTCTCAGAATCTGTCTACTACGATGTCATCAAGAAAAAGACTGCCAGTCTTTTCGAATCATGTGCCGTATTGGGTAGCCTGTCTGTGGGAGCTTCTGATGAGCAAGTGGAACGAGCCAGACAGTTTGGTGACACACTGGGTATCATGTTCCAGATTCGTGATGATATCTTCGACTATTATGATTCGCTGGAGATAGGGAAGCCCACAGGCAATGATATGGCAGAAGGAAAGCTTACTCTGCCTGTGCTCTATGCCCTGAATTGCAATCCCATGCAGTCGATGATCACACTGGCGAAAAAGGTCAAGACAGGAACTATCAATACCGATGAAATCGCTGTTTTGGTGGAGTTTACCAAGCAATCAGGAGGAATAGAATATGCTGAACAACGCATGCACGATTTCTATAATGAAAGTATGGTATTTATCAATGAATGTGTGAAGAAAGACGATATAAGAGATGCATTGGTGACCTATCTGGACTATGTGATGCAGAGACATTACTAGGGTAGGGGAGAAGGGTATGATTTACTAGGTACTTTCTAGGTTTACTTGTCCTTTTCTTCCTGTTTATTCTAGTCTTTTCTAGGTCCATTAGTCCTTTTTAGTACCTTTGGCCCTTCCAGCTCCTTTAGTCCCTTTTAGTTCCATTGGCTCTTCCAGGTCCATTATTCCTTTTTAGCTCCATTGGCTCTTTTAGGTCCATTATTCCTTTTTAGCTCCATTGTCTCTTCCAGGTCGATTAGTCTTTTATAGCTCCATAGGTCCTTCCAGTTCCATTACCCTTTTATAGCTCCATTGGTCCTTTATAGGTTCAATTGTCTTTTCTTGGTTTATTATTCTTCTCCGCTTTCATCAAGGTTTCATAGTCCATTCTTGCTTCATCTATCTTCCCTAGTTCTTTTATCCATCTTACTCACCTTGTTCTCTTTGTAAAATCTCTTTACCTCTTCCTAATATAAGAATTGGCTACGTACACGAAACCTTTGTACGTAGCCAGTTTTCTTTCTTTTTACCCAGAATTTTTTTCCTAGTGAGGAAAATATTTTTTCCTAGTGAGGGAATAATTTTTTTCTAGTTAGGGAGCAAATTTTCTCTGCTTAGCGAGATTTATGGTCTTGCTTATTCTTCTTCTCCCTTCTGCTGATTTCTTCCTTATTTTGTCAGAAAAATTTCACTTCTTCACCTATCACTTCACTTAGAAGCATGTTTGCCAGACGACTCGTTCCCAGTCTCAGGTACTTGTTGGTGAGCCATTTCTCTCCCAGCACCTCTTTGACTATGGTGTAGTAGATGAGGGCATCCATCACCGAGTTGAGTCCTCCAGCAGGTTTGAAACCTATCTGTATGCCTGTCTCGTCGTAGTATTCCTTGATAGCCTGGCACATTACATAGGCAGCTTCAGGTGTTGCTGCAGGTTCTAGCTTGCCTGTCGACGTCTTTATATAGTCAGCTCCAGCATACATGGCCAGTAGCGATGCTGTCTTGATGTTCTTTGCCGTTTTCAGGCATCCTGTCTCCAGGATCACCTTCATAGGAGCCTCTCCGCAAGCCTCTTTCTGCTGCTGAATCTCATCACAAACAGTCTCGTAATCCCCTTCCAGGAACGAGCCTACCGGCTGTACGATATCTATCTCTGTAGCACCATCTTTGATGGCAAGTGCCGTTTCTACCGTCTTCACCTCTATTAGCGACTGAGAAGACGGGAAACTACCGCTGACACATGCTATTTCAACACCTTCAATCTCCAGGGTGTCATGTACGATACGGGCAAATCGAGGGTAAACACAGATGGTAGCCACATGGGGTAGGGTGGGGTAGGCCTCTTCGAACTTGTTCACCTTTTCCGTAAATGCCATCACACTCGTCTCAGAATCCGTTGTTTTCAGGGTGGTCAGTTCCACACTTCCCATGAGGAATTTCTTTACTTCCAGTGTATCGTTTTCATGTACTTTCTCAGCAATGATGTTCTTCACTGCAGCACCGACCTCCTCATCCTTGATGTCGAGGTTATACTTCTTCAGAGCCTCTTCGATATGGCTCGTAGGCTGGACATGATGATGCTCATGTTCGCACTTTCCATTTTCGTGATGATGTTCTTCCATATTTGTAATCTTGTTATTTTGGGTTTTCAATGCATTATTTTGTCGTCTCAAAGCTATTGTTTTTGACACCTCAACAAGTCTCCCAGCTTGCTCCTAGTGCCTCTTTCTATCGATTTCAGCACGTGTCTTATGCCTGTAATTTTGGGTTTTCGATATGTCGTAGGGCATCCCTTTTTGTCTTTTTCTCGATACTCTTTCGTAGTTCCTGAGTCAGGTCCACACCAGTCTGATTAGCCAGGCATAGCAGCACCCACAGCACGTCTGCCATCTCTTCTCCCAGGTTGTCCTTTTCCCCACTCTTGAAGCTCTGGTCGCCATATTTGCGAGCCATCACCCGTGCCAGTTCCCCCACTTCCTCTGTGAGGACTGCCATATTGGTGAGTTCAGAGAAATAGCGCACTCCATACTCCTTAATCCATTGGTCTACAGCCTGTTGTGCTTCTTTTATCGTCATCTTTCTTAGTTACTATTGTGGAAATATATTTTCTTTGTTCTAACTATCCATAGACCTCTTATCCTTGTGGAGAATAGTAGTCTCATAGCAGGTTTTACTCTTTGTTTTTGGTATCCATACAGATTGTTACTGGTCCATCGTTGACCAGTTCTACCTGCATATTTGCCCCAAACTCGCCAGTGCCCACTGCCTTGCCTATCGCCATGCTTAGCTGTTGGCAGAAGGCTTCGTATAGAGGTATGCTAATCTCGTGTCTGGCAGCCTTTATCCACGAAGGTCTATTCCCTTTCTTATAGCTTGCGAACAGTGTGAACTGGCTCACCACGAGACAGGTGCCTCCCACATCGATAATGCTACGGTTCATAACCCCGTTTTCATCGTCAAATATCCTTAGTGCCGCCACCTTATGTACCAGCCAGTCCACGTCTTCCTGCCTATCTTCTTCGCCTACTCCGAGGAGTATGAGCAGTCCTCCATTGATGGCTGCTTTCACATTGCCGTTGATGCTCACACTAGCTCTGTTTACTCGTTGTATGACAGCTCTCATCTTATTTTTTCCTTATTTTTCTGCAAAGATACACATTTAAAGTCAATTCACCAAATTTCTATGCTCCTTTCCTCGTTTTGATCCTCTATTACCACTGATAATCAGTCGATTAGCTATTGTTTTTGAAGTGGTTTACTAGGATTTCAGCCTTGGTCGTGCCAATAACGTCAGATAGTTGTTCCAGGCTTGCTTCTTTGATTTTCTTCATCGATTTGAAGGCTTTCAATAGAGCATCGCGAGTCTTTGGTCCAATGCCTTTTATCTCGTCCAGTTCACTGTGAAGGGCATGTTTTGACCTCTTGTCTCGATGGAAAGTGATAGCAAATCGATGTACCTCATCCTGCAGTTGGGTGAGCACATAGAATAGCTCGCTATCCGTTTTCAGTTGGATGCTCATAGGAGGAAATCCATACAGCAGTTCGTTGGTGCGGTGCTTATCGTTTTTTGCCAGTCCTGCAATAGGAATATCGAGGTTCAGCTCGTCCTGTATCACCTCTCTGATGACCTCCATTTGTCCCTTGCCGCCATCAGCCACGATGAGGTCCGGCAGGGGTTGTTGCTCCTCCAGAAGCCTTGTATATCGACGATGCACGACCTCTTTCATCGAAGCATAGTCGTCAGGTCCAACTACCGTTTTGATGTTGTAATGTTTGTAGTCTTTCTTCGAGGGCTTCATGGATTTGAATACCACACAGGCAGCCACAGCATCCGTTCCTGAGATATTTGAGTTGTCGAAACATTCAATCTGGTAGGGTAGTTTTGGCAGGTGTAGCTTCTCTTGTAGCTCCTTCATCAGTCGTGTCTGTTTCTGTTCCGGATTCAGCTTTTCTGCCTGTTTCAGTCTGTCGAATTTATACTGTTTTCCATTCATCATCGACAGTTCCAACAGCTTTTTTTTGTCTCCTCTGATAGGTACTGTGAAGGTGATTCCCTCCATTTCCATTCCTATTTCCTGGGGCACGATAATCTCCTTCGACTGACTCTTAAAGCGATCTCTCAGTTCTACGATTCCCAGCATCAGCAAGTCCTCGTCGTTCTCGTCCAGCTTCTTTTTATACTCGATGGTAAAGCTCTGGTTGATACTGCCGTTCGATACGTGAATGAAGTTGATATAGGCCATCTTCTCATCACTCGTGATGCTGAAGACATCCACATTGTCTATGGTGTGGCTGACCACCTCACTACGGCTTACGAATCCTTCCAGTATGAGGTATTTCCTCTTCACCTCCTCAGCCTCTTCGAATCTCAGTTGCTCTGCCAGCACCTCCATTTCATTTCTTAGGTCCTTCAGAATCTGTCTTGTGTTACCCTTCAGGATTTCCCTGGCCTGTACAATGTTTTTCTGATAATCCTCAAATGTTTGTTTGCCAACACATGGTCCTCCACATCTTTTGATATGGTAGTCAAGACAGACCTTGTATTTGCCGTTTTCCACCCCTTCTCTGGTGATGGGCATTCGGCATGTCCTGGGTTTATACAGGTCCTTGATGAGGTCCAGTACCGTGTACATCGCTGTCACGTTGGAGTAGGGACCGTAGTACGTTCCCCATTTCTTGTCGATGGTTCTAGTCTTGAAGATTCTGGGGTAGAATTCGTTGGTGACACAGATAGAAGGATACGTCTTCCCGTCTTTCAACAGCACGTTGTATCGAGGGTTGTATTTCTTGATCAACGAGTTTTCAAGCAGTAGCGCATCCTCCTCCGTATTTACCACCGTATAGCTGATATTGAATATCTTGCTGACGAGCACCTTGGTCTTGAATCTGTCCACTTCCGTATGGAAGTAGGACGACACCCTGGCTTTCAGGTTCTTTGCCTTCCCTACATAAATAATGGTTCCCTCCTCGTCATAGTACTGGTAACTACCAGGTTTCTCAGGCAGTCTGGCTACTATACTCTTGAGGTACTCCAGTCTTTTCTCGTTTTCTTCCTTTGTCATGTAACAGTTCCTTGTTTCACGTGAAACGGATACTTTTCTTCCGTTTCATCACTATATATATTGATGTAGGGTAGGGGATTCTATCTGTTGTGGCTAGACAGTCAGTAGTGTTGTCAGTTCAATGTCCTTAAACAGTTCTCTTCCATGCAGTCCCTCGTCTGTTATCTCTATGATGAAGTTCATGTAGGTCTTCTTCGGATTGAAATGTTGTACGAGGTTGTAGGCAGCCTTTGCTGTTCCTCCTGTGGCCAGCAGGTCGTCGTGAATCAGCACCACATCGTTCTCCTCGATGGCATCAAGGTGCATCTCGATGGTGTCCACACCATATTCCTTCGAGAACGATTCCTTGATTACTGTTGCGGGCAGCTTGCCTGGTTTCCTAGCCAGTACGATGCCGCATCTTAATCGTCCTGCCAGTGCACTGGCCATCACGAATCCTCGACTCTCGATGCCGACAATCTTGGTGATACCCTTGTCCTTGTAGATTCTTTCCAATTCGTCGAGCATGATTTGTACGCACTCAGCATTCTTGTAGAGTGTTGTCACATCGCGGAAGTTGATTCCTTTCTTTGGGAAATCTGGTATGCAACGCAGATTGTCCAGTAGTGTTTGTTTGTTCATTTTTAATAGGTTATGGTTAATGAAAATTGGTTTTGTTTCACGTGGAACAGATGTCTCTTTTTCCTGGTTACGGTATCTTGTGGTGAGGAAGGATGGGTCTTTATTGGCATCTTGTCTCAACCGCTTTGGTTGTCCTCTTTTGATTCCTGACGAGGTTGTTGTCTTCTTGCTTGTCTAGGGTTCATCTCCCCATGAGCACCAGCAGGACATTGATGTCGCTGGGGCTGACGCCAGGTATGCGACTGGCTTGTGCCAGTGTCTCTGGATCGATGGCAATAAGCTTCTGTCGTGCCTCCGTACTCAGCGATTGCAATTCGTTGTAGTTGAAATGGCCTTTTATCCTGATGTTCTCCAGACGGTGCATTTTCTCTGCCACCACCTTCTCGCGTTCGATGTAACCTTTATATTTGATTCTGATCTCTGCTGCCTCGGCAATTTCTTCCTTTCTGTTCTCCGATTGTTCCAGCAGGTTCTTCAGTTGTGGGATGGCTGTTGCCAGGTTCTGGAAGTTGAGTTGTGGTCTGGCAATGAGGTCTTCCAGCTTCACGCCATATTGTAGTGGTGTGGTGCCTAGTTGTTCCAAGGCAGGGTTGATGACCTTGGGCTTGATGGGGAAGGACTTGCAGAACTGTTCGATTTCTTCGATGGTTTTTTTCTTCTGCATCCACCATTCGTAGCGGTCTTTCTTTGCCAGTCCTAGTTGGTAGGACCGTTCCGTCAGTCGTCTGTCGGCATCGTCCTGTCTGAGCAGGATGCGATATTCTGCCCGTGATGTGAACATGCGGTAGGGTTCATCCACACCTTTTGTCACCAGGTCGTCAATCAGCACACCGATATACGATTCATCCCTATGCATGATGAATGTTTCGGTTCCATCGCATTTCAGGGCAGCGTTAACACCTGCCACCAGTCCTTGTCCTGCTGCCTCCTCGTAGCCTGTAGTGCCGTTCACCTGTCCAGCAAGGAAGAGTCCGTCTATTTTCTTCGATTCCAACGTGTGTTTCAGTTGTGTAGGATCGAAGAAATCATACTCGATGGCATAGCCAGGACGATAGATCTTGACATTTCTGAATGCAGGCATCTGTTTGAGGGCTTCCAGCTGTACGTCCATAGGTAGCGAACTGGAGAAGCCATTCAGGTACATCTCGTTGGTGTCTACCCCTTCTGGTTCCAGGAACAGAGGATGCTGTTCGCGGTCAGGGAAAGTGACGAGTTTTGTCTCGATAGAAGGGCAGTAGCGAGGTCCAATAGACTGTATCTGTCCGTTGTAGAGTGGTGAGTCTTTCAGTCCGCTACGAAGGATCTCGTGTACCCTCTCGTTCGTGTTCACCGTCCAACAAGGCAGTTGTGGTAGGCTTTTCTGCGTTGCCGTAGGAGCATAGGAGAACTGGTAGGTATGTGTCTCGCCAGGCTGTTCTTCCAGCAGGCTGAAGTCTACAGTCCGTTTGTCGATGCGAACGGGAGTCCCTGTTTTCATTCTTGCCGACCTTATGCCGTGTCGTGTGATACTCTCGGTGAAATCGGTCACTGTTGGTTCGGCAATCCTTCCTCCCGCAATCATTTTCCTGCCGATATGCAGCAGTCCGTTTAGGAAGGTGCCAGCGGTGACGATGACGCATCGTGCCTTGATTTCTGCTCCCCAGATGGTCCTGATGCCTGTGGCGGTGACGTTTTTACCGTCTTGCTGTTCTGTGAGCAGTTCGCAAGCCTGATCCTGCCAGATGTCAAGGTTTGGCGTATGGTCGAGCACTTCTCTCCATTTCCAGATGAATTTTCCACGATCGCACTGAGCCCTTGGGCTCCATACAGCAGGTCCCTTGCCTACGTTGAGCATCCGGAACTGTATGCTCGTGGCATCCGTCACCAGTCCCATCTGTCCTCCCAGTGCATCGATCTCTCGTACGATTTGTCCTTTGGCGATGCCACCAATGGCAGGGTTGCACGACATCTGGGCAATCTTGTTCATGTCCATTGTCACCAGTAGCGTCCGTGCCCCCATGTTGGCGGCAGCACAGGCAGCCTCGCAGCCAGCATGCCCCGCTCCCACTACTATTACGTCGTATTTCAGAATCATTGATGAAATATATAATTTTTCCGCAAAGTTACATATTATTTCTGAAATAGGGAATAGAAAAACGCAAAAACTTGCTACTAAATCTCGTCGTCAGTATAAATAAAACGCTACATCTTTGTTTATCTCAGCAAATCTTTGTATCTTTGCACGGAATAACCTTATGTTTATGGAACAGCTCCTCCATTATGTCTGGAAGCACAAGATGCTGCCATTAGGAACTTTGCGAACCACCGATGGTCGTGAAGTGGAGATTATTGATCCAGGCCTGCACAACAGGAATGCCGGTCCGGACTTCTTCAATGCGAAGGTGCGGATAGGTGGTACGCTGTGGGTGGGCAATGTGGAGCTCCATCTCCGTTCTGGTGACTGGTATGTTCATGGACATGACCACGACCCCCGATATAATAATGTGGTGCTCCATGTGGTGAGTATCGCTGATAGTGAGGTACAGACAGAAGACGGCCACTATCTGCCTCAGGTGGAGATTCAGGTCCCTGCCCATGTGAAGGATCACTATGAGGAGCTGTTGCATGCCGATCGCTATCCTCCCTGCTACCGTATTATCCCGCAGCTCAGCACACTGCTTGTCCACTCATGGATGGCAGCCTTGCAGACAGAGCGTCTGGAGCAGAAGACCGAGGCTATCCGTCGTCGTGTCGAGCAGTCAGGAGGCTCCTGGGAGGATGCCTATTTTCAGACGCTATCTCGCAACTATGGCTTTGGCATCAATAGCGATGCCTTTGAGCAGTGGGCAACGAGTGTGCCCCAGAGTGCTGTGGGCAAGCATCGCGATGACCTCTTCCAGATAGAAGCTATCTTCCTGGGACAGGCAGGTCTCCTGGACGAGGCCAGCATCCCAGAGCGTTATCGTGGCGATGCCCTGATGGATGGCTATTTCTCGCGTCTGCACAACGAGTATGCCTATCTGCAACATAAGTTCCTGCTGAAGCCCATCGACTATACGTTGTGGCGTTTCCTGCGTCTGAGGCCACAGAATTTCCCCCATATCCGTCTGTCGCAGCTGGCACAGCTCTATTACGACAGGAAGACGGGTCTGAGTGCCCTGCTGGAATGCCGCACCCTGGAGAGTCTGCGACAGTTGTTCGCTACCCATGTAACCCCCTATTGGGAGACACATTATGTGTTTGGTTCTGAGAGTCCGAAGATCAGCAAGAAGCTGTCGCCAGCGTCACTCGATGTGCTCATCATCAACACTGCTGTCCCTATGCTCTTTGCCGTAGGCCGGCATCGTCAGAAAGAGGAATACTGCGACCGTTCCTTCGATCTGCTGGAGCAGTTGAAGGCTGAGCACAACCATATCATCACGATGTGGGAGGAGTGTGGGTTGCCTGTCAAGAATGCTGGTGACTCCCAGGCTCTGATACAGTTGAAGAAGGAATACTGTGATCGCAAGGAGTGCCTGCGTTGTCGTTTTGGCTATGAATATTTGCGAGTATCGCCAGATAGAGATTCATGCCGGGAAGATAGTCATGATGGTTTGTGATTTGAAGGCCAAGAATATTTGTGAATAGAAGATAATAGATAATGAACGAGAAGAACTATCATTTTGAGACACGTATGGAGGTACGCGACTACGAGTGCGATATAGAGGGCATCGTGAACAATGCGCAGTACATCCATTATTGTGAGCATACCCGTCATCTGTTTCTCAAGCAGTGTGGCCTTAGCTTTGCCGAGATGCACCAGAAGGGGGTCGATGCTGTAGTGGCACGTATGCAGTTGCAGTACAAGTCGCCATTGCATCCCGATGATGTGATTGTCTCACGTCTGCGGCTTGAGAAAGAAGGTCTCAAGTATGTGTTCTACCAGGATATCTATCGTGAAAGCGATGAGCAGCTCTGTTTCCGTGGAAAGATAGAACTGGTATGCCTGGTCAACGGCCGACTGGGTCGTAGTGTGGATTACGATAATGCCTTTGCCCAATTCATAGCATCGTGAACGGGCAGGAAGAGCAATTCATTCCAGGATGAGAGAGCAGGAAGAGCAACAATGGCATCATGAACGACAAGGAAGAGCAATTCATTCCAGGATGAGAGAGCAGGAAGAGCAACAATGGCATCATGAACGACAAGCAAGAGCAATTCATTCCAGGATGAGAGAGCAACAATAATATTATGAACGAGCAAGAAGTATATTATACCATAGCGTTGACCCGCATGACGGGTTTCAACTTCTCCACGGCATTGCAGCTCTACCGCGAGCTAGGCAGTGGTCAGGCTGTCTATGAGCATCGCAATGACATTAAGGATGTGCTGCCCGACTGTTCCGACAGGCTTGTCAATTCCCTTAGAGACTGGCAACTGCCTCTTGCTCGTGCTGCACAGGAGATGGAGTTCATCCAGAAGCATCATATCCAGCCCCTCTGTTATGGTGATGACCGCTATCCGCAGCGGCTGCTGGAATGTCCCGATGCCCCCATCATCCTTTTTTATATGGGTACTGCCGACCTGAACTGTCAGCATGTTGTCGATATCATTGGTATGCGTCGTTGTACTGCCTATGGACAGGATCTGGTACGTCGTTTTGTGAGTGATCTACGCCTGTTGTGTCCTGATGTGCTCATTGTCAGTGGCCTTGCCTATGGCATCGATATCTGTGCCCATCGTCATGCCCTGCAGCAGGGTTTCAATACCGTAGGCATCCTGGCTCATGGGCTTGATGAACTCTATCCTCCCAGCCATCGCGACACCGCCAAGGAGATGGTGCGTCAGGGTGGACTGCTGACGGAGTATATGTCTGAGACACGTGCTGACAAGATGAATTTCGTGAAGCGCAATCGCATAGTGGCAGGTATCAGCGATGCGACACTGCTTGTGGAGAGTGCCTCAAAAGGTGGTGGCCTTATCACTGCCCGCATAGCGCAGGACTATAACCGTAGTGTCTTTGCCTTCCCTGGTCCTGTGGGAGCATCAACGTCAGAAGGCTGTCATGCGATGATTCGCGATAATGTGGCGCAGCTGGTCACCTCTGCTGAAGACCTGGTGACAGCGATGGGCTGGCAGGGTGATGCCTTGTTACGACAGGCTAAGGCAGAGGGTATTGAGCGTAGCTGCTTCCCCGACCTCAGCGATCAGCAGCAGCTGGTGGTCGATGCCCTCGATACGTATGGCGATCTGCAGCAGAACCACCTCTCTGTGAAGACCAATATCCCCATTGGCCAGCTTACAGCCCTGCTCTTCCAGCTCGAGATGAAGGGAGTGGTGAAGCCACTGGCGGGAGGCAATTATCATTTGCTGAAATAACATCCTGATCACTATGAAGCATAAGCAATCGCCTATACAGTTGCCAGAAGGAGGCTGCACCCGTGTGCTGCTGCATGCCTGTTGTGCTCCCTGTTCGAGTGCCATCGTAGAGTGGCTGTTGCAGCACGATGTACGTCCCACCATCTACTATTTCAATCCCAATATCTATCCCCTTGAGGAGTATACCATCCGCAAGGAAGAGAGCAAGCGTCATGCTGAGAGCCTCGGTCTGGAATGGATTGACGGTGACTATGACTATGCCTCCTGGCGCAACAGGATGACGGGTCTTGAGAACGAGCCAGAGCGGGGTGGGCGCTGCCTGCAGTGTTTCACGATGCGCCTACTGTCAACGGCACATAAGGCTCGCGAGTTGTCCATCACCCATTTCACTACCACGCTGGCTTCCTCGCGCTGGAAAAGCATCGAGCAGGTCACCCAGGCAGGACTGACAGCGCAGCAGGCCGTGCCAGGTACCGTGTTCTGGGCACAGAACTGGCGGAAGGGAGGACTCAGTGACCGTCGCAACCAGCTGTTGCGTGAGTATGCCTTCTACAATCAGCAATACTGCGGTTGCGAGTTCAGCATGCGGCGTCTTGAGAAATCCCTCGATATTGAAAAAAATCATTAAAATGCCGAAAAACGTTGGTAGTTTGGAAAACTTCATGTAAATTTGCAACAGAAATCAAAAACACGCTATAACATGACATTTACAGAACAAGCAAACCGTATCTTCCGTAAGGCGATAGACGATTATCACCTGACTGATAATGTAGATACGCCCATCAAGAATCCCTACGATCGTGATTCCATTGAGTATAGTCTCTATCTGAAGTGCTGGATTGATACTGTTCAGTGGCATTATGAGGATATCATCCGCGATCCCCATATCGACCCAGAGGAGGCGCTTGCCCTGAAGCGACGCATAGACCGTTCCAACCAGGACCGTACCGATCTGGTGGAGAACATCGACTCTTATTTCCGTCAGACATATAGTAATGTGAAGCCTCAGGCAGACGCACGCCTCAACACCGAGAGTCCAGCATGGGCCGTTGACCGCCTGTCTATCCTGGCGCTGAAGATCTATCACATGCGGGAGCAGGTGGAACGTGCCGAGGCCTCTGCCGACCATCGTGCCAGGTGTCAGGCCAAGCTCGACGTGCTGCTGGAGCAGCAGGTAGACCTGTCGACCGCTATCGACCAGTTGCTCGAGGATATCGAGGCTGGCCGTAAGTACATGAAGGTATATCGTCAGATGAAGATGTACAACGATCCCTCCACCAATCCTGTGCTCTATACCAACAAGAAGTGAAAAGGAAGCATATTCTCGTCATACGCTTTTCCGCTCTAGGTGATGTGGCCATGATGGTGCCCGTTGTCTATTCGCTGGCTATGCAGTATCCTGATGTGCGCATCACGGTGCTCAGCCGCTCTTTTGCACGTTCCTTCTTTGAGGATCTGTCTCCTAACGTTAACTTCATGGAGGCTGACCTCAAGGGGGAGTATCACGGAGTGAAGGGTCTCAATTCGCTCTATCGGCGGCTGGTGGCCAAGCAGTTCACGCATGTGGCAGATCTGCATAATGTGCTGCGCTCGGAGTATCTTCGCTTCCGCTTCAACATGGGTCGTTTCCGTGTGGAGCACATCAACAAGCATCGCAAGCTGCGTCGGCGACTGGTCAGCAAGGCGAAAAGCTGGCAAGAGCCACTGCCCACGTCCTTC
Source organism: Prevotella sp. (assembly GCA_024684515.1). Lineage (GTDB taxonomy): Bacteria > Bacteroidota > Bacteroidia > Bacteroidales > Bacteroidaceae > Prevotella. Next base: position 1,214 of record JAIKWS010000065.1, on the reverse strand, counting down.
GAGAGCTATCTTGACGTATTCCGTCGTCTTGGCTTCCCCATCGACAATCCTTCCTTTGTCTCCATATTCCCCCCTGACGGTGGCAATCTGAACATGCTGCCTGCCGCCATCGGTCCCAAGCGTTCGTGGGAGCATTGGATTGGCGTTGCCCCCTTTGCAGCCCATCCAGGCAAGGTCTATCCCATCGAGAAGATGGAGCAGGTGCTGGCACGTTTGCTCGAAGCCTACCCCAAGGCTCGCATCTTCCTCTTTGGCCGAGGTCGTGATGAGGATCAGCTATTCCCCCGCTGGGTAGCTCAGATGCCTCGCTGTGTCAATGTTGGTCATTATCTTGAGAACATGCACCAGGAGCTGATCCTGATGAGCCACCTCGACGTGATGCTGTCGATGGATTCTGCCAATATGCACATGGCGTCGCTCACGGGCACCCCTGTTGTCTCTGTATGGGGTGCCACAGACCCACGTGCTGGTTTCATGGGATGGAGGCAGCAGGCACAGAATGCCATCGGTATCGACCTGCCTTGCCGGCCATGTAGCATCTATGGACAGAAACCCTGCAAGCGTGGCGACTACGCCTGTCTAAACGGCATATCACCCGATATGATCCTTGAGAGAATCAATCAAATATTATTAACATCAAAATGATCAAGCTTATGAAAAAGTATGTTTGCGACGTATGTGGATACGTCTACGATCCTGAAGTTGGCGACCCCGATAGCGGCATTGCTCCTGGCACCGCTTTTGAAGATATTCCTGCCGACTGGGTATGCCCCATCTGTGGCGTCACCAAGGATGATTTCTCCCCCGAGGAATAGTCTTTTTGTGACACCCAAGGTCTATACAAGAAGGTCTTGTCCCTAAGGGGAAAGGCCTTCTTTTCTGTTTGAAAGCAGTCTGATGTCAAAGTGCAGAAAGACATTTCCAATAAGGAATCCCCCTTTTTCAGTCTGTAAAGCACACAAGAAACCCCAGAATGTTGTTGTCCGCTTTTCTAGGGTCACTAATTGCTGATGTTACTCTTAGTTACGGCTCACTCATGGTGAGATTACGGCTCGCTGATAGTGAGATTACGGCTCGCTGATAGTGAGATTACGGCTCGCTGATAGAGAGGTTACGGCTCGCTCATAGTGAGATTACGGCTCGCTATTATTATTTTTTATTAGAATTTTCTGCCAACACCCACCCCATTCCGCTCAAACACCGATGTACAAAGG
>JAIKWS010000050.1 GCA_024684515.1 Prevotella sp. | reverse complement strand
AATCGAATTCGGTTCCACGAGAATCAAGGCTGTTCTCATCGATGAGGATAACAACCCCATCGCACAAGGTTCACACGAGTGGGAAAATCAACTCGTAAACGGACTCTGGACCTATTCTACCGAAGCCGTATGGTACGGACTACAGGATTGCTATGCCGAGCTACGCAAAGATGTACAGAAGCAATATGACTGTGAGATTGAGACTCTCGCCGCTATCGGATTCTCTGCGATGATGCATGGTTATATGGCCTTCAACGAAAAACAAGAGATCCTCGTGCCCTTCCGCACCTGGCGTAATACCAACACTGGTAAGGCTGCAGCAGAACTCTCCAAGCTCTTCAACTACAACATCCCCCTCCGTTGGAGCATTAGTCACCTCTATCAGTGTATTCTCGACAACGAGGAGCATGTTTCCGACATCAAATACCTAACGACACTGGCTGGTTATGTACACTGGCAGGTAACAGGACAGTTTGTCCTTGGTGTCGGCGACGCATCAGGTATGATTCCTGTTGACCCAAAAACCAAGACATACGATGCCACAATGGTAGAGAAGTTTGATAAACTCATCGCTCCGAAGGGTTTCTCTTGGAAACTGCTCGACATTCTTCCTAAGTCACTTAACGCAGGCGAGAGTGCAGGCTTTCTCACTCCAGAGGGTGCTAAGAAACTCGATGCTTCTGGCCACCTGAAAGCAGGCATCCCCGTATGTCCTCCTGAGGGTGACGCAGGTACAGGAATGGTGGCTACCAACGCCGTGAAACAGCGCACAGGAAACGTCTCTGCAGGAACTTCATCGTTTTCGATGATCGTGCTCGAGAAGGAACTCTCAAAACCTTACGAGATGATTGACATGGTAACCACTCCCGATGGATCACTTGTGGCTATGGTTCACTGTAACAACTGTACCAGCGACCTCAATGCATGGGTAAACCTCTTTAAGGAATATCAGCAACTACTTGGTGTTCCTGTAGATATGAATGAGGTATTCGGAAAACTCTACAACAACGCACTGAACGGTGACGCCGACTGTGGCGGACTCGTATCCTATAACTACATCAGTGGTGAGCCTGTTACAGGACTTGCTGAGGGACGCCCCCTGTTCGTACGTTCTGCCAACGACAAGTTTAACCTTGCCAATTTTATGCGTGCTCATCTATATGCCTCTGTCGGCGTACTGAAGATTGGCAACGACATACTGTTCAAGGAAGAGAAGATCAAGGTTGACCGTATTACCGGACATGGTGGTCTCTTCAAGACCAAAGGTGTTGGTCAGCGTGTTCTCGCTGCCGCCATTAACAGTCCGATATCCGTCATGGAGACTGCCGGCGAAGGTGGTGCATGGGGTATTGCCCTACTAGCTGGTTATATGGTAAGCAATCCCGACAAGCTTTCTCTCGCCGATTATCTGGAAGAGGTGGTCTTTGCGGGAAATACAGGAACATCCATCGCTCCAACTCCCGAAGACGTCAGCGGATTCGAAAAATATATAGAGAATTACAAGCGTGGTCTTGCCATCGAGCAATGCGCTGTAGACAATAAGAAGTAAGGATAAGTGGGGGAAAATTCCCCACCTATCCGTATTATAATATAAATATGGTATACAAAGTATGAAGAAACAGTTCCTATTATTGATTATAGCAGCATTCTCCATGCCTGTAATAGCGGCAGATAATGTGAAGGCTACGGTTCACGCTGATCAGGGCGGAGCCAAGATTAACCGTGAGATTTACGGACAATTCTCTGAACACCTCGGATCCTGTATCTATGGCGGTCTCTGGGTGGGCGAGAACTCACAGATTCCCAATATCAATGGCTACCGCAAAGACGTATTCGAGGCTCTGAAAGCCTTGAAAGTACCCGTACTCCGCTGGCCTGGCGGCTGCTTCGCAGACGATTATCACTGGATGGATGGAATCGGTCCAAAGGATCAGCGTCCTTCCCTGCGTAACAACAACTGGGGCGGTACCATCGAGGACAACTCTTTCGGTACTCATGAGTTCTTGAATCTCTGCGAGATGCTCGACTGCGAGCCCTATATCAGCGGTAATGTTGGTTCCGGAACTGTAAAGGAGATGGCTCAGTGGGTAGAATATATGACCAGTGATGGTGATACTCCGATGGCCCGTCTGCGCCGTCAAAACGGTCGCGACAAAGCCTGGAAAGTGAAGTACTTCGGTATTGGCAACGAGGCTTGGGGCTGCGGTGGAAACATGCGTCCTGAGTATTACTCTAACGAGTATCGTAAATTCAACACCTACCTGCGCGATCAGGGCAACAACAAGCTTTACCGTATTGCCAGTGGTGCCTCAGACTACGACTACAACTGGACCACGGTCTTGATGGAGAATATCGGTCGTCAGATGCAAGGTATTTCTCTGCACTACTACACCTGCACAGGATGGAACGGTCCTAAAGGCTCTGCCACGCAGTTCGATACCAATCAGTACTACTGGGCCTTAGGCAAGTGCTTGGAAATTGAAGAGGTCATAAAAAAACATAAGGCCATCATGGACGAAAAAGACCCGAAAAATACTATTGGCCTGCTCGTTGATGAGTGGGGAACATGGTGGGACGAGGAGCCTGGTACCATTCCTGGACACCTATACCAACAGAATGCCCTACGCGATGCTTTCGTGGCTGCACTGTCGCTCAACGTGTTCCATAAATACACTGACCGTGTGAAGATGGCTAATATCGCCCAGATAGTGAACGTGCTCCAGTCAATGATCCTTACTGATCAGGAGGGAACAGGTCATATGGTGCTCACCCCGACTTACCATGTGTTCGAGATGTACACCCCATTCCAAGAAGCCACCTTCCTCCCACTCGATCTGGAGAGTGAAACCGTTCAGTGCAGCAAGGAGTACTTCAAGGAGAAGGCAAAGACAGCCGATAACTCTACTCGTCCTTGTCCGCTACTCTCAGGCTCTGCCGCCAAGACCACTGATGGCAGCATCGTATTGGCTTTGACCAATGTCAGCCTTGACAAAGACCAGACCATCGATGTCAATATCAACGGCTACAAGGCCAAAGCTGTTAGCGGCCGTATTCTCACTTCTAAGAATGTTGCCGACTATAACGATTTCCAGCATCCTAACACGATTGCTCCCAAGGAGTTTAAGGATGCGAAGTTGAAAAACGGTATTCTGACGGTGAAGGTACCAGCAAAATCGATTATTGTATTAAATATCAAATAACACTCATTATGAACGACAACAAGATTATGAACAAGGCAGCGGACAATATCCGTATTCTCGCTGCCTCCATGGTTGAGAAAGCCAAGTCCGGACACCCCGGTGGTGCCATGGGCGGTGCCGACTTTATCAACACTCTGTACAGTGAGTTCCTCGTCTATGACCCCGAGAATCCCGCATGGGAGGGTCGCGATCGTTTTTTCCTTGATCCAGGTCATATGGCTCCAATGCTCTACAGTCAGCTCGCCCTTATCGGCAAGTTCACTCTGGAGGATTTGAAGAACCTGCGTCAATGGGGTTCGGTAACTCCTGGTCACCCAGAGCGTGAGATTGAGCGTGGCATCGAGAACACCTCTGGTCCTCTCGGACAAGGTCACTGTTTTGCTGTTGGTGCTGCCATTGCCGCTAAGTTTCTGAAGGCTCGTCTGGGCAATGTCATGAACCAGACCATCTACGCCTATATCAGTGATGGTGGTGTGCAGGAGGAGATCTCACAGGGTGCTGGTCGTATTGCTGGTAACCTTGGACTCGACAACCTGATCATGTTCTACGACGCCAACGATATTCAGCTTTCTACCCGTACTGAGGTGGTGACCTGTGAGGATACCGCTAAGAAGTATGAGGCATGGGGATGGTTTGTTCAGAAGATCAACGGTAACGATGTTGACCAGATTCGTGAGGCCATTAAAAAGGCTCAGGCAGAGAAGGAACGTCCTTCACTCATTATCGGCCACTGCGTGATGGGTAAGGGTGCTCGTAAGGCCGACAACAGCAGCTACGAGAGTAACTGTGCTACTCATGGTGCACCTCTCGGTGGCGATGCTTATATCAACACGATGAAGAATCTGGGTGCCGATCCTGAGAATCCGTTCCAAATCTTCCCTGAGGTACAGGAGTTGTACGCTAAGCGTGCCGAGGAATTGAAGAAGATTGTGGCTGAGCGCTATGCCGAAAAGGCTGAGTGGGCCAAGGGTCATCCCGTACAGGCCAAACAGCTCGAGGAATGGTTCAGTGGTAAGGCTCCGAAGATTGACTGGAGTAAGGTTGAGCAGAAGGCAGGAAGTGCAACCCGTAGTGCCAGTGCTGCCGTTCTGGGTCAACTCGCTGAGCAGGTTCCCAACATGATCTGTGCATCTGCAGACCTCTCTAACTCAGATAACACTAACGGCTTCCTGAAGAAGACTAAGGATATGGTGAAGGGCGATTTCAGTGGTGCCTTCTTCGAGGCAGGTGTCGCCGAGCTCACGATGGCATGTTGTTGTATCGGTATGGCATTGCATGGTGGTGTGATCCCCGCCTGCGGAACCTTCTTCGTATTCTCTGATTACATGAAGCCCGCCGTTCGTATGGCAGCCCTGATGGAGTTGCCCGTGAAGTTCATCTGGACACACGATGCCTTCCGTGTAGGTGAGGATGGTCCTACCCATGAGCCCGTCGAGCAGGAGGCACAGATCCGTCTGATGGAGAAGCTCAAGAATCATCATGGCAAGAACTCAATGCTTGTTGTCCGTCCTGCCGATGCTGAGGAGACCACTGTATGCTGGCGTATGGCGATGGAGAATGTCGACACTCCTACCGCTCTTATCTTCAGTCGTCAGAACATCGAGAACTTGCCCGAGGGTAACGACTACTTGCAGGCTACTAAGGGTGCCTATGTCGTTGCAGGCTCTGATGCCGACTACGATGTTATCCTACTTGCTTCAGGATCAGAAGTTTCAACCCTTGAGGCTGGAGCAAAACTGCTGCGTGAGGATGGCGTGAAAGTACGCATCGTCAGCGTACCGTCTGAGGGATTGTTCCGTTCGCAGTCTAAGGAATATCAGCAGAGTGTTCTTCCTGCAGGAAAGAAGAAGTTTGGTATGACGGCAGGTCTGCCTGTTACCCTCGAAGGATTGGTAGGTGCCGATGGATGCGTCTGGGGATTGCAGAGCTTTGGCTTCTCTGCTCCATACAAGGTGCTGGATGAGAAACTCGGCTATACTGGTCAGAACGTTTATGAACAGGTGAAGAAACTGTTGGCATAGTATCAAGCTATTTCCTTATATGAGGGGCAGGTCATCCTTACGATGCCTGCCCTTTATTAAATTGATGAAGATGCAAATAGTTACTTGTCGTCAAGCCATCCTGGACTGATAGTTGTGAATTAATCCCAGTTTTTCTTGGTTGTCTCACGAAAAGATAGTAACTTTGCAATCGACATCAATATTGAAAAAGCATTAACAAAACCTCATAATATAAAAGACTATGAATGTAAAGACTATCGGTATTGCCAGTGATCATGCTGGTTTTGCCTTGAAACAGTTTGTGAAAAGGTATCTCGAAGAGAAGGGTTTGGCCTACAAGGATTATGGCACCTATAACGAAGACTCCTGTGACTATTCTGACTTTGGTCATGCATTGGCTAAGGGCATTGAGGCTGGCGAGGTGTTCCCAGGCATAGCTATCTGTGGTAGTGGTGAAGGCATAAACATGACACTGAACAAGCACCAGAGCATACGTGCAGGCTTATGCTGGATTCCTGAGATTGCACATTTGATCCGTCAGCACAACGATGCGAATGTTCTGGTGATGCCAGGACGCTTTATTGATGAAGAGATGGCCAGGAAGATTATGGATGAGTATTTCTCGACTGAGTTCGAGGGTGGACGACATCAGCGTCGTATTGACAAGATTCCCTGCCAGTAACAGGCAACGACTACAATGAAGATTTCGTCTCGCTAGAACACCTCATATTTCGTCATCGTCACGAATCCGAGTCGCAATTCTAGCTTGAGTTAGCGATTAGCATCCAATAGGGCATATGCATCAAGGGCGGAAGGCAATACCAGACTTTCCGCCTTTGGTCGTGTTGGTGGGAATCGTAGGATATGACTTGCGAACGAACGTATTCTGATGGGGGGAAATCCCTAACACGTCCTTGTAGTGGAGAAACGTCCAGCTTCTGCCGAAAGATGTAATCAGAAGGATGTGTATAGCTGCAGGTCTGAAGGTGACGGTGACGGGGTAGTGGAAGGAGTTTGTTGTGATGTCTCGTTGCAATTCATCTTCCATCTGCCGCTTCAACTTGATGAAGACGGCCTGCAATGGATAAAACGCAAGAATCCCCAACCGCTATGAAGCCGCTGGGGATTCCTGTGATATAGATTTGACTACTTGTCGAGCAAGATTTTCATCATCTCGACAGCTGCCTTTGCTACACTGGTACCAGGGCCGAAGATGGCTGCTACGCCAGCCTTGTAGAGGAAGTCGTAGTCCTGTGCGGGGATTACGCCACCAGCGATGACCATGATATCCTCACGTCCCAGCTTCTTCAGTTCCTCGATGAGCTGTGGGATGAGCGTCTTGTGACCAGCAGCCAGCGAAGAGGCACCAACGACGTGAACGTCGTTCTCTACTGCTTCGCGAGCAGCCTCTGCCGGTGTCTGGAACAATGGTCCCATGTCGACATCGAAACCGCAGTCGGCATAACCCGTTGCCACCACTTTTGCACCACGGTCGTGTCCGTCCTGTCCCATCTTGGCTACGAAGATACGCGGACGACGACCCTCCTTCTGTGCGAATTCCTCGGTCAGCTTGCATGCCAACTCGAAGTCGCTATCGTTCTTTGATTCTGAACTATACACGCCTGAAATTGTTCTGATTACTGCCTTATATCGACCTACGATCTCCTCGCAGGCATCTGAAATCTCACCTAGTGTACACCGCAGCTGTGCTGCCTTGACAGCAAGGTCGAGGAGGTTGTTCTCACTCTTGCGGCCTTCCTTGAAGTCACGCACGCAGTCGGTGATAGCCTTGAGGGCTGCCTGACATGCTGCTTCGTCGCGCTTGCCACGAACCTCCTTGAGGCTCTCCTCCTGCTGCTTGCGCACAGCCGTGTTGTCGACCTCGAGGATGTCGATAGGATCTTCGTGCTCAAGACGGTACTTGTTGGTACCAACGATGGTTTGCACGCCAGAGTCGATACGGGCCTGCGTGCGGGCAGCTGCCTCTTCGATACGCATCTTGGGCAGGCCTGTCTCGATGGCCTTGGCCATACCGCCCAGCTTCTCAATCTCCTGGATGTGCTCCCATGCCTTGTGCACTAGCTCATTGGTCAGTGTCTCCACATAGTAGGAGCCTGCCCATGGGTCAATCTGCTTGCATACCTTCGTCTCGTTCTGTATATAGATCTGTGTGTTACGTGCAATACGTGCTGAGAAGTCGGTAGGCAGTGCGATAGCCTCGTCAAGGGCATTGGTATGCAGCGACTGGGTATGTCCGAGCACGGCAGCCATAGCCTCGATGCAGGTACGTCCTACGTTGTTGAAAGGATCCTGTTCGGTGAGCGACCATCCAGAGGTCTGCGAGTGGGTACGCAGTGCCAGTGACTTGGGGTTCTTGGCACCGAACGACTTCACAATCTTGGCCCACAGCAGACGTCCAGCACGCATCTTGGCAATCTCCATGAAGTGGTTCATGCCAATAGCCCAGAAGAAGCTCAGACGAGGTGCGAAGGCATCGACATCGATGCCCGCATTCACACCTGTACGCAAGTAGTCCATACCGTCGGCCAGCGTATAGGCCAGCTCGATATCGGCTGTGGCACCTGCCTCCTGCATGTGATAGCCGGAGATGGAGATGCTGTTGAACTTAGGCATCTTCTGCGAGGTGTACTCGAAGATATCGGCAATGATCTTCATTGAGAATCCGGGGGGATAGATATAGGTGTTGCGGACCATGAACTCCTTCAGGATATCGTTCTGGATAGTACCTGCCATCTCCTCGAGCTGAGCTCCCTGCTCCAGTCCTGCCACGATATAGAAGGCCAGGATAGGCAGCACGGCACCGTTCATGGTCATCGACACAGACATCTTGTTCAGGGGGATACCAGAGAAGAGCACCTTCATGTTCTCCTCATTGCAGATGCTCACGCCAGCCTTTCCCACATCGCCTACCACACGGGCATTGTCGGGGTCGTAGCCACGATGGGTTGGCAGGTCGAAGGCCACGGAAAGGCCTTTCTGACCAGAGGCCAGGTTACGACGATAGAAGGCATTCGACTCCTCGGCAGTAGAGAATCCGGCATACTGACGGATGGTCCACGGGCGGAAGGGATACATCATTGAATAAGGACCACGCAGATAGGGAGGAATACCTGCCGTGAAATCGAGGTGCTCCATACCTTCAAGGTCCTCCTTGGTATAAACAGGCTGAATGTCTATCTGCTCTGGCGTACGCCAGCTAGCGCTGATGCCATTCTCTTTTTGCCACTGCTGGCCATCTTTCTGCTGGATGCCAGCATAAATATCGATGTTATTGAAATTCTTGCGTGCCATAATTAGATTCCGAGTTTAGCATTGTACTCTTTAAGCGTACCGAGCTGGTTTGACTTAACATGTATGAAATTCTCGATGCCTGCTGCCTTCAGGTCGTCGGTGCAGGCAGGTGCGCCAGCCACTACGAACATGGCCCTTCCGGCCAGATAGTTGAAGGCGGGGATGGCATACTCAGCATACTCATCGTCGCTCGAGCAGATGACCACGATGTCGGCCTTGGCCTCAAGGGCTGCATCGACACCTTCCTCTACGGTCTTGAAGCCGAGGTTGTCCATCACCTTGTAGCCGGCAGCGGCAAGGAAGTTGCACGAGAACTGTGCACGAGCCTGGCGCATGGCCAGATTGCCGATGGTCAGCATGAAGGCAATAGGCTGCTTGGCGGCCTTCTCCGTTGACAGACGCAAGGTCTCGAACTCTGATGCCAGACGCTCCTTGTTGAGGGTGGGCAGCTCACCGTCCTCATGACCGCAGGCGCAGCAGCACTGCTGGGGCTCCTTGCCATTGCTGGTCTCTGTGAAGTTGGGGAACTGGTTGGTGCCCAGTATGAACTCCCTGCGCTTGGCAGCATCGGCATGACGTTTGTCGTTCGAGGCATTCACTGCGTTCACAATGTTACCCTTGAGGGCTTCGCACAGGAAGCCACCAGCCTCTTCTACGGCAAGGAACAGCTTCCATGCCTCCTGGGCAATGGCATCGGTGAGATGCTCAATGGTATAAGAACCACCTGCCACATCGACCAGCTTGTCGAAGTGGGCCTCTTCCTTCAGCAACAGCTGCTGGTTGCGGGCAATACGCTCAGCAAACTCGGTGGGCACCTCGTAGGGCTTGTCGAACGGGGTGACGACAATAGAATCGACATTGGCAATGGCTGCCGACATCGTCTCGGTCTGAGAACGAAGCAGGTTCACATAGCTATCAAACAAAGTCTGATTATATTCAGAGGTGATGGCGCAGACATGCATCTGGCAGGCACAATCGCACTTCGGCTCATATTGCTTCACGATCTGTGCCCACAGCAGACGGGCTGCACGGAACTTGGCAATCTCCATGAAATAGTTCTCAGAGACACCCATGTTGAACTTGATACGCTTGGCAGCTTCCGTGGCCTCTACGCCTGCCTCGGTGAGCACGTTCATGTACTCAGCACCCCAGGCAAGGGCATAGCCCAGTTCCTGATAGATGTAGGCACCGGCATTGTTGAGCAGGCTGCTGTTGACGTTGATGCAACGATAGCCAGGCAGCTCGGCAAGTGCCTCGATGAGCGACTTCGCATCCTGCAGCACAGGAGTCACATCCTTGCCCTTCTTCAGGATTTTTGAGATGGGGTCGAAGTTGATGCTACCCTTCAGCTCTGCCAGGGGATAGTTCTTCTCCTTGAAATACTCAACCAGCGTCTGAGCCAGCTCAACGCAATGGCGCTGGCAGGTCTTGAAGTTGAGTTCCACATACTGAGGCAGAATACCCTCGAGCAGCGTGGCTACGAACTCCTTGCTGACCTCCTTGCCTGGAATCTTGAAACCTAGCGAGTCAACGCCCTTGTTGAGGATGTCGAGTGCCTTGGCATTGGCAGCCTTGGCATCATCCACCTTGATGTCCTGACGTACGAACCAGAGGTTGTTGTCCTTCTTGTTGCCACGGACGAAAGGAAATTCACCTGGCAGCGAGTCAACAGCTTTCAGGTCCTTCAGGTCTTCGCGACGATAGAAGGGCTGCACATTAAAACCTTCATTTGTCCTCCATACCAAGCGCTTCTGGAAATCAGCACCTTTCAGGTCGACCTGAATCTTGTCGAGCCACTCCTGGGTGGTTGGCGCAGTAAACTCGGTAAAGAGCTTTTCTTTGTTGTTTGACATAGTTGTGTAATTATTATAATAAGTATATTATACGTTCCGGCCTGCAAAGGTACACATTTTTTCTTTTTGCTGCAAAATTATTCTGAATTATTTCATTTCTTGCGTACATTATAAAATAAATTATGTATCTTTGCATCAAAATTACTAAACTATCAACGATTATGAGAACAAACATCTTGAAGACTTTTACGTGGCCGACAGCAGTTCTGATCCTGGCTGGCACTATCCTCATGGGCTGCAAGGGAAGCAAGCAGAACCGTCATGTGGAGGATGAGGAAGAAACCATGGAAATGGCTGACGAGAAAGTCTCCGACGACGGTGAGAAGCCCGCAGAGCAGGATGCCCAACAGGCGGAAGAGGTAAACGTGATCAATGCCCGGGATTTTATCATGGCCCTCAAGGACAATGCCAGAATCAACGTGATTACCAACGACCCTCTGAACATAACCAATGCCATTACGCAGCTCATTGACGAAGGCAAGCTGGAGCGATATTATATCGATGGCGAGCCACGCAAAGATCATGGCGTGTTCTGGGAGCCTGTCTATGATGGCAATACGATCATTGTGAATGGACTGAGCAATATCAACATCAGGGGAGCCCACGACGACGATGCCTTCCTCATCGCAAGTCCTCGCTATGCCGACGTACTATGCTTCGTCGACTGCCAGAATGTTGTCATCGACAACTTTATACTGGGACATGAAGACACTGGAGACTGCGTTGGCGATGTGCTGGTATTGCAAAAGTGCAAGAACATCGAGGTGAGCAACTGCTCACTCTTCGGCTGTGGTGTGAACGGCCTTACACTCGACAATGCTACGAATATCACCGTCAGCAAGACGAAAATCTACGGATGCAGCAACTGGGGTGTGATGATTGCCGATGCGAAGAACGTCACAATGAAGGAGTGCGAGATTTACAACAACGGAATGGGGGTAACTGCCAACGAGTCGTGCGAGAACGTCATCTTCGACAAGTGCAAGTTCTATAGCAACAAGGGGATGCTGTTCTCATGCGGAAGCGAGATCAAGGTTACCAACAGCGAGATTGAACACCACCACGACGACTTCCTGGAGAATGTGAAAGTCACCAACAGCAAGGTTTTGATGGACTATTCAGAAGCTGGCGAACTGCCCGATATCGAGCACGAATAGCTGGCAGTCGAAAGCTGAAAGCGGGCACTTGTATTAAGAGTATAGGCTTCACTTGCAAATGCAGTGTGTTGTCCTCCTTTTGTTTCCTTTTTTCCTGTTTTCGAAAAAATTCTTAAGTTATTTTTGCCCAACACCTCATACAATCTCTTGAAAAGCCCATAAACACAGGGGTTTCACATGGGTTGGTGTTGCTCAAACACCTCATAAACACCCATAGGCCTTTATCTGAGCAACAAATTCCGCCTCGATCTTTTCAACGACAATAGCAATACACTCCCCATTGACATCCTGGCAGTCACTCGAAAAATAGTTTGTCTTGGCTGTATCATAGAATCTCAAATAGACAGTATTGTTTACGTGTCCGAATTCGGGAGATTCTTTTCAGACATGCCGAGGGTTGTTGGCGTAGGCAATAGGAGTCAGCTATTGGCCTTTCAGCGGATTCCAGCCCTGAGCCTTCAGTTCGAACTCCTGGTTGTCGCGAGTGACGAGCACGTGTCCGAACCGCTCCTCCGTGATATGCCCGATGATGTGTACGTCGTCAATGTCTCGCACCTTCTCCAGGTCTCCGATAGGAACGGTGAACAGCAGTTCGTAGTCTTCACCACCGTTGAGGGCACAGGTGGTGACGTTGAGGTTCATCTCCTCTGCCATTACGGCTGTCTGGTAGTCGATGGGCAGCTCCTTCTCGTAGATGCGGCATCCCACATGGCTCTGTTTCGAGATATGCAGCAGCTCACTGGACAGTCCGTCGCTGACGTCCATCATGGCTGTGGGGTGTATGCCAGCCTCTCGCAGCCGCTGTATGATGTCGCCTCTAGCCTCTGTCTGCAGTTGTCGTTGCAGCAGATATTCCTTTCCTGCGAAATCGGGTGTGGCGATGCTGTCCATCTGAGTCTTCAGACTGTTCAACTTCTCCCTGTCGCCAGCTTTCTGTGCCTCTGCGATCTTCTTCTGTATGTCGTTGACCTGGCTGTAGTAGACGCTTTTCTCACGCTCCAGCAGTTGTAGTCCCATATAGGCAGCTCCCAGGTCTCCGCTGACACAAATGAGGTCGGTGTTGTGTGCACCGTTGCGATAGACGATGTCGCTACCTGGAGCGTCGCCGATGCAGGTGATGCTGATGGCCAGTCCGGTATAGCTGCTAGTAGTGTCGCCTCCAACGATGTCGACGTTCCATTTGTTGCAAGCCAGTCGCAGTCCCTCGTAGAAGGTCTCCATATCCTCTACGGTGAAGCGTTTGCTCAGTGCCAGCGAGACGGTCAGTTGTCGTGGTGTGCCATTCATGGCGAAGATATCGCTGATATTGACCATTGCCGATTTATAGCCGAGGTGCTTCAGGTCAATATAGGTGAGGTCGAAGTGTACCCCTTCCATCAGCATGTCGGTGGTGACTAGAACTTCTGTGTCGGGATAGTGCAGCACAGCACAGTCGTCACCCACACCATAGCGGGTAGAGGGGTTCTGGGGGGTAATACTGTTGGTGAGGCGTTCGATCAGTCCGAATTCGCCTAGTGATGCTATTTCCATTGTGGGTATGATCGATTATATTGATTACTTGAAACTGATGGTATTGCTTCTTTTGGAAGAGTTCTCAGATATGGCTGGCTTCTCTTTCTTCTTGCCCTTAACCAATATGCTGTTGCGTGAATTCTTGACCACGTAGCTCTTGATGAACTGGTCGAAGTTCTCGGCTTGCTCATCCTGCATGAACCTGATGCGTATGGGTAGGGCATAGAGTGCCTGCCGTACGTCTTCTGAGAGTCCATCGACAGCCGAGAGGCGAACAGCGTCTTTCTCTGTGGTGATGATGATGCGTGGTGATGGCATAGCAGCAAAGGTCTCGTTGATACGTTCAACATCCTTGCTCCGGAAACGATGATGGTCGCTGAAGGTGAGCAATTCCAGACGACAGCTGTCGCCGAGGGTACTCTCTATGTCCTCCTGTAGCTGACGTGGCGAAGCGATGCCCGAGATCAGTAGTACGTTGTTGGATTGGGCTGCTGCCAGCTGGAGCGATTGGCCGTTGAACACGCCATAGGGTTGGTCATAGTCAAGTGTGGTGAAATAGAGATGCTGGTAGGGATATAAGTCCAATGCCTTGCGGAGTACTCGAAACTCCATAGGTTTCAGCTTCTTGGGACATTTGGTGACGATGACGATGTCGGCACGGTTCTTACCCTTCAGGGGTTCGCGGAGACGTCCTGCCGGTAGGAGCTTGTCGTAGATGATGAGCCGGTGGTAGTCAACGAGCAGAATGTTGACACCAGGTTTCACATAGCGATGCTGATAGGCATCATCGAGGAAGATGACATCGATATCCTCGTTGTCTTCTGTGAGCTGCCGAATGCCGTGCACCCGCTTCCTGTCAACAGCGACGCTGATATTGGGGAATTTCCTTTTCAGCTGGTAGGGCTCGTCGCCGATGTCATATACGGTGGTATTGGTGTCGGCCAGCAGATAGCCATTAGTCTTGCGTTTATATCCTCGACTAAGAACAGCCACGTTGAACTTGTCCTTCAGCAGTCGTACAAGATATTCCACATGGGGAGTCTTGCCCGTTCCGCCAACGGTGATATTGCCAACAGCAATAACGGGAACATGAAAGGCCTGGCTCTTCAGCAAGCCAATATCGAAGCAGAAATTACGTATGTTTACCGCAGCCCCGTATAGCCAGCTCAGCGGTATGAGTGATTCCCTGATCTTTATGAAGTCGCCTTCCATGATGTAATATAATTATTGTATAGTGATAGTATATGGTAGCCGTGCCTGTAGTCGGTTTCGCATCTGGTCTAGTCGCATCTCCAGAACGGGCTCGTAGAGGTTTCCGAGCATCATCTTCAACTTCGCATCGAGATAGCTGGGCAGTCGCTGTTCGCCACTGAGAAGTTGCTCTATCCAGTCGGTCTTGATGGGATAGCTATTCGTATGGTATTCGGTAAGTCCTGCCAGTTCGGCAGCCTTGGCAATGGCATCGTTGAGAGAGCCTAGCTTGTCTACCAGCTTGATGCCCTGTGCATCTGGGGCCAGCCAGACACGTCCCTGTGCAATCTCGTTGACCTGCTCTTTGGTCATGCCGCGTCCCTTTGCTACTATATTGATGAAGCGCTCATAGCCCCGGTCTACATAGCCCTGCATATAATGCAGCTCTTCGCTGTTCTCTTTGCTGAAGATGAGGTTCGTCTCGTAGTCAGTGTATTTGTTGGTGCTTACTCCGTCCCAGGTGATACCTAGTTTGTCGGTAACCAGTTCGTTGAAATTGGGTATGAGTCCGAAGATGCCGATAGATCCCGTTATGGTGGTGGGTTCTGCGACGATATAGTTAGCTCCGCAGCTGATCATATATCCTCCCGATGCTGCTGCTCCCCCCATCGATACCACCACCGGCTTCTTCTGCTTCAGCAACTGTGTGGCATGCCAGATCTGTTCTGATGCTATGGCGCTGCCACCTCCCGAGTTGACCCGCAGCACGACAGCCTTCACGTTATCGTCGTCGGCAAGCTTCAGTAGGTCTTTGGTCGTTTCTTTTCCCACGATGTTATGCCCCATGTAGAAAGGGTCCATCATCTCATCTACAATCTCACCATAGGCATAGTAGACGGCAATCTCGTCGCCTTTCTTCTTGATCTTCTTCTCTGGCCGCAGGTTCTTCATGTCGTCAAGTGTCAGCTGGCAGATAGGCTCGTCGGGGTCTACTCCCAGCTTGCGATACATCACCTGCTTCATCTGCTCAGGGTAGAAGACACGGTCTACGAGATGTGCCTGCTGATAGTCGTCGGTGGTAGCGAAGAGCATGATACTGTCGTTGGCCAGTTGGTCGAGCTGCTGTGCTGTCACCTTACGGTTTCTGGCCATCTGTTCTGTCCATTTGTTCCAGATGCCCTTCAGATAGGCTTCCCGCTGTTCGCGGTCCTCGTCACTCATGTCCTTGCGGGTGACACTTTCGACATAGCTCTTGTACTTTCCCACACGGGCTGTCATGTATCTGACGCCAATCTTCTCGTAAAGCCCAGTCATGTATTCATGCTTGCCTCCCAGTCCCTTGAAGTCGATCATGCCTGTGGCATTGAGAAACAGCGAGTCGGCAGCAGAACAGACATAGTATGAAGCCTGCATCAGCTGGTCGGCGTAGGCATACACCCACTTGCCGCTCTTCCTGAAATCCAGGAGTGCGTCATGTATCTGCTGTGCTGTGGCCGGTGAGTCGAATGTGACGTTTCCTCCCTCAATATAGATTCCCTTGATGTTCTCCTCGTTGCGAGCCTTTTCGATGGCACTCAGGATATCGTCGAGTCCCATCTGCTGCATCTCAGCCTCGTTGAGAAGCATCGACAGTGGGTTGTCCTCCGTCCGCTCTTCTACGATGCCGCTAAGCTGTAGTACGAAGACGCTATTATCCATCGCCCTTACTTTAGTCTCGCCACTAGCCATGATGCCAACAAACGAAAACGTCAGTAGCAGGATGCCGATGATTGTCAGCACCACGATGCCACATATAGTGGCAAGCATGTATTTAAAGAAATCACTCATTGTTATATAACAGTTTTAATAAAAAGTTCTGCAAAGTTACACATTTTTTTTCAACTTTCGTGCATAATTGTATTTTTTTTCATTATCTTTGCACGGCGGAACAAATCAAAAACATTCGGAAACAATGAGAAAACGACTAACAATGGTGCTGGCAGTGGTGATGATCTGCACGCTGGCAATGGGAAAAAAGAAGGTTCAGGCTCCTGCGTTGTGGCCTAACGGAGAAGTAATGGATGCCTGGTTCACGGACACCAGCAAGGTAGACGTTGCTACGCTTGGCAAGCAATATGTGCTCACCAGTTTCGGTGTGCGCCAAGGTACTACCGACATTCAGACAAAGGAGATACAGGCCGTCATCGACCGCTGTGCCAGCGAGGGTGGTGGAGTCGTAGTGGTGCCCAAGGGCACGTTCTATTCCGGCAGCCTGTTCTTCAGACAGGGCACCAATCTCTATCTGGAAGAGGGTGCCGTGCTGAAGGGAAGCGATCGTGTTCACGACTTTGAAATCAGGGAGACACGCATCGAGGGGCAGACATGCAATTATTTCGTGGCTCTCGTCAATGCCGATGGCCTCGATGGATTCACCATCTGTGGCAAGGGAACCATCGATGGCAATGGTCAGGACTACTGGGAGGAATTCTGGATCAGACGCAGGTGGAACCCACAGTGCACCAACAAGGATGCTCAGCGACCACGACTGACCTATATCTCCAATAGCCAGAACGTCACCATACAGGATGTGCGGCTGATTAATTCGCCCTTCTGGACCAATCATATCTATCGCTGTGACCACGTGCGCTATCTCGACCTCTACATATACTCTTCTACCCAGGGCATCAAGGGGCCTTCTACCGATGCCATCGATATAGATGTATGCCACGATGTGGTGGTCAGAGGATGCTATATGAACGTGAACGACGATGCCGTGGTGCTGAAGGGTGGCAAGGGAACATTTGCCGACAAGGCACCCGAGAATGGCCCATGCTACAATATCCTGGTAGAGAACTGCCACTATGGCACCGTACACGGCTGCATGACCCTGGGATCAGAGTCACTACACGACTGGAATGTCATCATGCGCAATTGCGTTGCTGATGACACCAACAACGTGCTTTGGCTGAAGATGCGTCCCGACACCCCACAGCACTATGAGTATGTGCTGGTGGAGAATTTCACCGGCAAGTGTCGTAACTGCCTGCTCGTCAGACCGTGGACACAGTTCTACGAGAAGCAGGAACGTGAAGATATGCCGCTGTCGCAATGCAACAACATCACCTTTAACAATATCCGTATGGACTGTGGAAACTTCTTTGCCGTTACGGGGTCAGACAAGTACGCATTGAAAGACTTCACGTTCCAGGATATCGACGTGCAGGATAAGGCAAAGGTGAAAGCATTCACACAGCGACCCATCGACAATCTGATACTGACACGAGTGAAAGTGAACGGAGAAGCCATCGAATAAAGTAGGCCTCTATCTTACCAGCACGTAATCCGGGTAAATATCAGGGGATGGCTTCTGTTATTGATGATGCTCATGATGCCACATGACAAAACCTACCCCTATAATTGCTAAAAAAGAATAAATATGTGTGGTACTGCTTGGATGTTTGAAAAAAACTGCGTAATTTTGTAGATTAGAATGATTCAGACTATCAAAACTTAAACCCGAACAAAATGGAAAACAACACTCAGCTGATTGCACAGTGCGAGGCACTTGCTAAGCAATGGCTTTCTCCGGCCTTTGACGAGGAGACGCGTAATGAGGTACAGGCAATGCTCGATAATCCTGACAAGACGGCACTCATCGATGCCTTCTACCAGAACCTGGAGTTCGGTACCGGTGGCTTGCGTGGTATCATGGGAGCAGGTACCAATCGTATGAACAAATATATTGTAGGTATGGCCACTCAGGGTTTTGCCAACTATATCCTGAAGGCATTCCCAGGCAAGCAATGCTCTGTGGTCGTAGGTCATGACTGCCGCAACAACGGACGTATGTTTGCCGAGACCGTTGCCGACATCTTCTCTGCCAATGGCATCAAGGTGTATCTTTTCGAGAGCCTGCGTCCCACACCTGAGATCTCGTTTGCCATCCGCCAGCTGGGTGCTCAGGCTGGTGTCAACGTGACGGCATCGCACAACCCCCGTGAGTATAACGGCTACAAGGCCTACTGGGAGGATGGTGCACAGGTGCTGGCACCACACGACAAGGGCATCATCGACGAGGTGAATAAGGTGACCATCGAGGATGTTAAGTTCGAGGGTAACAAGGAACTCATAGATATCATCGGCGGAGAGATGGACTGGGATTATCTGCAGGCTGTCAAGGAGGCAATGGTCGATCAGGATGTCATCTTGCGCCATAAGGACTTGAACATCGTCTACTCACCTATGCACGGCACGGGTCGTGTGATTATACCCGAGGCCCTGCGTTCATGGGGATTCCAGAATATCCATGTGGTACCCGAGCAGATGGTCATCGATGGCAACTTCCCAACAGTGGTAAGCCCAAATCCCGAGAATGCCGAGGCTATGACACTGGGCATGAAGCTGGGCACACGTCTCAATGCCGACCTGGTCATCGCCTCCGACCCGGATGCCGACCGTCTGGCTATTGTATGCCGCAATGCCAAGGGCGAGTGGGAAATCCTGAACGGTAACCAGACCTGTATGATGTTCTGCTGGTATATCATTGCCAACAAGAAGAAGCTGGGTCAGCTGAAGGGCAACGAGTTCCTCGTGAAGACCATCGTGACCACCGAGGTGATTGCCGAGATTGCCAAGAAGAATGGTGTGGAGCTGCGCGACTGCTATACAGGCTTCAAGTGGATTGCCAACGAGATCCGTATCTCTGAGGGTAAGCAGAAGTACATCGGCGGTGGTGAGGAGTCGTTCGGATTCCTGCCATTCGACAAGGTGCGCGACAAGGATTCACCAGCATCTATCTGCCTGATCTGTGAGATTGCAGCCTGGGCCAAGGACAACGGCATGACACTCTATGACCTGCTGATGAACATCTACGCAGAGTATGGCTTCTCCAAAGAGGTCACCATCAACGTGGTGAAGCCTGGCAAGACGGGTGCTGACGAGATCAAGAAGATGATGGCCGACTTCCGCAGCAATCCTCCTAAGGACCTTGGTGGAGCTCCCATTGTGCTGTGGAAGGACTACCAGACGCTGGAAGCACGTAAGGCAGATGGCACCGTGGAGAAAATAAACATGCCTACTACCAGCAATGTGCTGCAGTGGTTCTGTGCCGACGGCACCAAAATCTCTGTACGTCCCTCAGGAACAGAACCCAAAATCAAGTTCTACACCGAGGTTAAGGATGCCACCTTCAAGTGCGCAGGCTGTTACGAGCGGTGCACGAAGGCAGCAGAGGAAAAGATAGAAGCAATCAAGAAGAGCCTTGGACTTTAATCTCAATAAGGAACAGAAACGAACAATACGCAACTGTGCACTGGCGCTAGTCCTGTGCACGGTTGCGGTGGTCGTTGCCAACTTGTTCTTCAAGTCTTCAGACCCCGTAGAGGAGTTCCTGGAGAAGCAGATAGGTAAGGAAGACGTGCTCGGGCTGTTCCAGAGCAAGTCGCAGCTGGCTACCACCGAGGTCAAACTACGCAGGATGGGCATCTATGACTCAGACACCCGTCTGGCCACTATCAACCCCAGCGAATGGAAGGTAGGACGTCGGGCATGCATCATGCCTGTCGATATCACCATCAAGTATGGCATCGACATGCAGAAGCTGAAACTCAGCGACATCAAGACCGACTCTACCAAGACCGTGAAAATCCATCTTCCAAAACCAGAGGTGATTGATTACAACGTGGAAATGCGTACCGATAGGGGAGAGCTGGTCACCATGAGCGGGTGGCTGCGAGATGAGGTTGGCGAGCAAACCATACAGACCATCAAGAACAAGGTGGTAGAACAGGTGCTGGCAGATTCAACACTTTTCAACAACCTACAAGGACAGATAGAGAGTAACACACGCTCCATCTTCAGGGCCATGCTCCAGCAGATGGGACTCAAACCAGTATTCACCAACTGATAGGAGATGGGCATGAAGAATATCAATATGCAGAATTTCCTCTCTACACTGACACAGGTAGTGAAGTTGGCCTGTTTGCTGGCTGCCGTCTATTTCGTGGCAAAATGTGTGGATGCACAGGACGATGGTGATGTGGAGATCAAGCCAACACCTATCGTCATCGAGAGCATCAAGCCCATTGGCGAGCTCTATGCCTTTACCGCAATCACCGAAGACTTCACTATAGACAACGTAGAGAAAGTGGGATTCTTTACCCGCAAATTCTATAAGGCCGTGCAGACCATGCGCATGCAGGTGAGCTATGTCATGAGTCTCGACAGCGTGAGCTATCAGCAGGTGGCAGGCACGGATACGGTGGTTGTCAGCCTGCCGTCACTACGCTATATCCAGACAGCACAGGAAGGACGTCTGTTGTGCGAAGTGGAGGTGTCGGACTACGATGCCGTTCATGCTATAAATATTGTGGAGCAGAAAATAAGGAGCAAATACGATACGCCTGCTAATCGGAGACAGGCAATGGCACATGTGCATGAGGTCCTCACGGCCTTTGTGCAACAATGCGGGCTCATTCCGAAGTTTATAGACAAACCATAACATTATTTATATATGAAAAAAGGACCAATCTTTCTGACGTCTGCCGCTGTGGTTGCCGCTGCGGCAGGTGGTTATTTCCTACTTCGTCCACAACCAACATCGGTGGATGTGAAGGCTCCTGTTGACGAGCAATATGAGAAGATCGAGAAGACACTCAACGACCTGGAGGCAAAGGTACAACAACCAGAATCCAATGTCGACTCTCTTTTTAATCTGATGGATGCAATCCGTTGGTCGGCAATTGGTGAAACCGAATACGAGAAACAGAAGGTCAACCTGTATCTCGACCATAAGAAGAATGTGACAATGACCTTCCGAAAGGTCATGCAGGAGCGACAGCTAGAGATAACCAATCCTCATCTGATTGATGTAGAGTCTATTAGTGAATAGACCATTATCATAACACATTAACTCATGAAACGACAACTCACACTTTTCGCCATAACACTGGTAACAGCAGGTGCTATGGCATGTACTAATTTTATCGTTGGCAAAAAGGCATCGAAAGATGGATCTGTCATCTGTTCGTACTCTGCCGATAGCTATGGTATGTTCCAGGGACTGGTACACAGGCCTGCCGCCAGGCATCCGAAGGGTGAAATGATGAAAATCTACGACTGGGATACGAACAAGTATCACGGAGAGATTGCCCAGGCAGAAGAGACCTACAACGTCATTGGCAATATCAACGAATGGCAGGTGACCATCGGAGAGACCACATTCGGAGGACGAGAGGAGATGGTTGATACCACAGGCATCCTCGACTATGGTTCGCTGATCTATGTCACCCTGCAAAGGGCAAAGACGGCTCGCGAAGCCATCGATATCATGACCTCGCTCGTGGAGCAGTATGGCTACAATTCCGAGGGAGAGACGTTCACCATCTGTGACCCCGACGAGGCCTGGATTATGGAGATGATGGGAACTGCCAGCGATCGCCGACAAGAGAAGGGACGTACCGTGTGGGTGGCCCTGCGCATACCCGATGATATGATTTGTGGACATGCCAATCAGAGCCGTATCACGCGATTTGATATGAAGGACAAGTCTGGCAATGTTCGATTCTCGAAAAATGTCGTCAGCTATGCCCGTAAGATGGGGTGGTTTGCCGGTAAGGATGAGGAGTTCAGCTTCAACGCTGCATATGCTGCCCCCGATTTCTCAGGACGTCGCATCTGTGATGCCCGTGTGTGGAGTTTTTTCAATCGCTATGCTGACGATATGCAGCGCTACATCCCCTGGGCAGAGGGACGAGACAAAAATGCCGAACCACTGCCATTGTGGGTAAAACCAAATTGCCTTCTTTCCGTTGCCGATGTCGAGGCTGCCATGCGCGATCATTTTGAGGGTACACCCTTTGCCATTGACGGCGAAGCACAGCAGGCAGGTGATATTGGCGGAGGTATCTGGGAGATGCCCTATAGACCCACACCGCTATATTTCGAGGTGGATGGGAAGAAATACTTCAATGAGCGTCCAGTATCGACACAACAGGCAGGATTTGTCTATGTCTCGCAGATGCGTTCATGGCTGCCCCGAGAGATAGGAGGCTGTTTCTGGTTTGCCAATGACGATGGCAATATGGCACCTTTCACTCCCGTCTATTGCTGTGCCACACAGTCGCCTAAGCCCTATAACACTCCAGGAGCAGATGACCTTAATTTTTCCATGGACAATGCCTTCTGGGTTCAGAACTGGGTCAGCAATATGGTATATCCACGTTATTCGATGATGTTCCCTACGTTGATGGCTGTTCGGGACTCGCTTGACCAGTCCTATTTCCGTTTGCAGAAAGAGGTGGAGGACAAAGCACTGACCCTCGAGGGTGATAAGCGTGTGGATTTCCTTACCTCATATACTGCAGAGAAAGCAGACCAAATGCTGGACAGATGGCGTAAACTGGCTTTCCGTCTTATTGTAAAGTTCAATGACATGACCTCCAAGCCCGAAGATGCCAATGGCACATTCCTGCGTACACCAAATGGTCTTGGTGCCACTGTCACTCGTCCTGGCTATCCTCAGCGTTATGCTAAGGAAATCATTCGCCAGACTGGCAAACGCTACGAAGTGGAGTAGGGGCTCTTTCTGCATGAGTGCTAAAAATGGCAGCTATATGCTTCATCTAGAAGCCTGTAGCTGCCTTTTTCTTACAACAATCAGCTGTCGTAGGACTATTGTGTGTCTATCCCCTGAAAGCTAAACAGCTGACCTATATTGGCTAAACAGCTGACCTATGTTGCTGTGCAGCAACCTCCGTCATCTTTCATCGTCTTTTTGCACCTTCGGATTTTTGACCGTCATTCAAGTGTCACGCACCCTTGGCTTTAACACTTTGCAAAACGCCAAAATCTTGCAGTTGCAAACACACTCGATTTCCCCTTTTCCCTTTTCCCCTTTTTCCTCTTTTCCTCTTTCTCGCTCGAGCTTGTCTCGCTTTTACAAAGCGAAGCGACTAAAAGTAACCGGCTTGCCGCTTTTACAAAGCGAAGCGACTAAAAGACCATTTGCAAAACGCCAAATCTTTGCAGTTGCAAACACACTCGATTTCCCCTTTTCCCTTTTCCCCTTTTTCCTCTTTTCTTTATCATTCACAAAAAGCCCCTCGACGAGCTTTTTTTTTATTCCGAAAAAAATCCGAAAAACCGAAAATCCCGAAAATTTTTTTCTCAGTACAAGGTGCGGCAGCAACCTCCGGTGTCCACACTCCGCATGGTCTCACACTCCGCATGGCCTCAGCCGGATGGCACTCCCCTCCCTTATTGCAGGGGAAAGGCTACGGGTAGGCGAGCTTGCTCGGGAATGGGGCTGCGCGATGTCCGCTCTTGGTGGCTGGCGCGATGTCCGCATGGCCTCAGCCGGATGGCACTCCCCCTCCCTTATTGCAGGGGAAAGGCTACGGGTAGGCGAGCTTGCTCGGGAATGGGGTTAGCCGAAGGCGCGGGGTGGGGTTTGCAGAACTATCTATTACACCTAGCGTTACCACCTAGCCTTGTCCCCTCGTTGCGTGCCTCTCGTTGCGGGCCGTCAGACCCCACCCCCTAACCCCTCCCCTAAGAGGAGGGGAGGGGAGTGGCTGGCGCGATGTCCGCATGGGGTGCCATCCGGCTGAGAAACCTTCTGTGTAATCCTCCGCATGGACTCCGTACTACCCTCCGCATAGCCTCCACCCTCCGCATGGGGTTTTCTAGGTTTTTCTTGGCTGTGCTGCAAGAACCCCATCGGGGTTTTCTAAGATGTCGGGCCAAGGGCTGTTGAGCTAGCTCAGACAGACATTGGAGCGACAGCTTAGAAAAATGCTCCAAAAGAGCATTTGCAGCACAGACAAGTGGTTTTCTAGGTTTTCTTT
>JAIKWS010000041.1 GCA_024684515.1 Prevotella sp. | reverse complement strand
GTACACCACTTCGATACGGTTGAAGGGGTAATACCCAGTTGCTCAGACAACCACTTGCTCGTTTTCTTTTTTTCTACGAGTAGTAATTTTAGACGATTAATATCTTCCATTGTAAGGTTCTTAATTGTAATTTCTGCAAATATAGTGATAATTTCTCAATTTCTTATAGAGTTTGGCGAAAACTTCATAATTCCGATGTCGAATTTATGGATATTTAGCAAATTAGCGAGTCTGTTCGGTTAAACAGACCCGCTAACAATGCTAATCGTCATTATCGTTTTTCTCTATCTTGGATGGAATAGGATTCGCGCAGTTCATAATTCACCCAAATATTTTTGTAGCACATTATCTACTTTTTTGTTGTGGGACAAATATGGTGCAAATGTACGCCAAAAATCTATAATAAACGAGGAAATACTGCAATTAACAAATATTTAAAAATCCGCGTAAGCACTTGGCTTACACGGATTTTCTTATGATTTTCTATTGTTTTTTATCGCAAATTACTTGACCTCCTCGAAGTCAGCATCCTGGATATCCTCCTGTGGGTTGCTGCCCTGTGTCTGCTGACCGCCCTGGAAGCCGGAGGACTGACCTGCACCAGGCTGAGGACCTGCCTGCCCCTGCTGATACATCTTGGCTGAGGCTGCCTGCATCACCTGATTAAGGTTGTTGATGGCATTGTCAATGGCAGCGATGTCACCACTCTTGTGAGCATCCTTCAGTTGCTGTACGGCAGCCTCGACATTTGCCTTGTCAGCACCCAGCTTATCGCCATTCTCATTGAGGAAGGTCTCGGTCTGGAATATCATCGAATCCGCCTGATTCATCTTGTCGATGCGCTCACGCTCCTTCTTATCAGCCTCAGCAAACTGCTCTGCCTCAGCCTTCATGCGGTTGATCTCGTCCTGTGACAGACCAGAAGAAGCCTCGATGCGAATGGCCTGTTCCTTGCCAGTAGCCTTATCCTTGGCGCTGACCTTCACGATACCATTAGCATCGATATCGAAGGTAACCTCAATCTGAGGAATGCCACGACGAGCAGGGGCTATACCCGTGAGGTTGAACTGGCCAAGACTCTTGTTCTGCGAAGCCATAGGACGCTCACCCTGCAGCACATGGATGGTGACCTCTGTCTGATTGTCAGCAGCAGTTGAGAATGTCTGGCTCTGCTTGCAGGGGATGGTGGTATTGGCATCGATCAGCTTGGTCATCACACCACCTAGGGTCTCAATACCCAGTGTCAGCGGAGTCACATCGAGCAGTACGATGTCCTGTCCCGTCTCCTGGTTGAGGATAGCACCCTGTATGGCAGCGCCCACAGCCACTACCTCATCGGGGTTGACGCCCTTTGAAGGTTCTTTTCCGAAGTAGTTCTTCACCAGTGTCTGCACAGCAGGGATACGACTGGAACCACCCACGAGGATGACCTCGTTGATATCGCTGACAGAGATGCCTGCATCGCGAACAGCATTCTGGCAAGGCACCAGACAAGCCTGAATCAAGTTGTGCGCCAGCTGCTCGAACTTAGCACGTGTGAGTGTCTTCACCAAGTGCTTAGGCACGCCACCCACGGGCATGATATAAGGAAGGTTGATTTCTGTTGTCGTGCTTGACGAAAGCTCGATCTTAGCTTTCTCGGCAGCCTCCTTCAGACGCTGCATAGCCATCGGATCCTGCTTCAGGTCAGCACCCTCATCATTGTGGAACTCCTGCACCAGCCAGTCGATAATGACCTGGTCGAAGTCATCACCGCCCAGATGGGTATCGCCATTGGTAGAGAGCACCTCGAAGACGCCACCACCGAAGTCAAGAATAGAAATATCGAAAGTACCACCTCCAAGGTCGAAGACGGCAATCTTCATATCCTTATTGGCCTTATCGATACCATATGCCAAAGCGGCAGCTGTAGGCTCGTTGACGATACGACGCACGTTGAGTCCTGCTATCTGTCCAGCCTCCTTGGTAGCCTGACGCTGTGAGTCGCTAAAATATGCCGGCACGGTGATGACAGCATCTGTGACTTCCTGTCCAAGATAGTCCTCAGCCGTTTTCTTCATTTTCTGCAGCACCATGGCAGAAATCTCCTGCGGGGTGTAGTTACGTCCGTTGATGGCCACACGTGGGAATCCCCCTTCGTTAACCACACTGAATGGCACACGTGATATTTCCTTCTCCGTCTGCTGCCATGTCTCACCCATGAAGCGCTTGATGCTATAGACGGTGTTCTGAGGGTTGGTAATAGCCTGACGCTTGGCAGGATCACCGATCTTACGCTCGCCATTGTCTATAAATCCTACTACAGAAGGCGTGGTACGCTTGCCTTCACTGTTTGCAATAACAACTGGTTCGTTGCCTTCGAAGACGGCAACACACGAGTTGGTTGTACCTAAGTCAATTCCAATAATCTTTCCCATAATTAATTGTACTATTTAATATTATTATTATCAAACATTCGCTTAAAGTATAGCAAAGCGTATGCCAAAAATATAATTTTTCCAAAGAAATCGTTATTTATTACGTCATTTTGTCAGAAGATTAAAAACTTTTTATTACCTTTGCGCCGTAATTACAACAAACAACGCGAGTCATGACTAAAAAAAGAATGGTGATAGCTGCCTTGGTAGCCACTATTATGGCAGGCAGTGTACAGGCACAGAATGAGCCGGCAAAGGCGAGGAACTACTTTGTCACTACTAGCAATGTAATTGTAACCCCCAAGCAAGCTGCCAACAACGACAGTACGGCAACGGCAGTAGCAGAAGAAGGGGAGAAGCGCGATTTCATCAGCCGCAACTTCCGTTATGTCAGCATGTGCGACTGGCAGCCTGGTTTCCGTTTTATGGTGAAGCCTACTCAAAAGGATCTGGTTATCAAGAGTTTTGCAGAAGGGAAGACAGGCAACATGGTGAGCACGCGCAGTCTGGAGAATAAGATTTTGGTATACGACGGGCACTCAAAAGTCAATGGCAGCCTTCACGAGCACGTGGATTTCTATTTAGAGAACGATCCCTCTGAGAGGTACTTTTTCGAAGTTCCTACGCCAACGTTCGATGACTATTGCTACGGCAAGGTGGGTGTGCCGGCACTAGCCTATCTTGGCGATGTCGACACAGCGATGGACAGTTTGGTTGGAAAAAAGGTACGCGTTCTGGTACGCGAGTTCTATCAGGATACAGAGAACGATGGCGGAGGTTTCAAGCCCGTTGATATTGGCGCAGAAGCTGTGGGCACGGTGATGGAGATTACAAAAGTTGGCATTGGCACACGCAATTTCCCTGTGAAGATCATAGTCAAAGAGGCAGACAAAGAAGATGGCGAGGGACAGGAATATTTCCAGTATGTCACCATCAGCCGCACAAACTGTGGCTACCGCAGTGATGAGCTAGAAGTTAGCGACCTAAAGCCCCACACCTTCGAAGGCTCATTTCAGTTGCTGGATGACAAAATGGCAGTCAGTCAGGATTTGTATAACGCATATGTCGGCAAAAAAGTCTATACCTTCTTTGACACTCAGATGCGCAACTCTAAAGAAAAGAACGTAAAAGTCATGCGACTGTCAACCTTTACCGTCAAAGACATTTTCCGCCTAGGTGACAGCAATGTGGTTACTCTGACACTGAAGGGCGAGAAGAGTGGCCAGACCTATACCAAGGAGGTATCGCTGAACGATTCTCAGGTCAATGGCAGTGAGGAGGTGCTGAGCGAGCTCTTTGTCGAAGGTGATCCAGAAAAGATAGCCGGTGTGAAGAAAGAGCATCTGCCCTATATACAGAAGCAGCAGGTGAAGAAAGGCTTTACGGAGGCTGAGGTTCGTCTGACCCTTGGCGAGCCTACCGACATCACCCGCACCACCGCAGACATCTATCAGTGGACCTACATGTTCAAGAACGACAGCAGTCGTCCGTTCCGCGTGGTAAAATTCAGATACAAGACGAAGACCGTGGCAGAAGACATGACAAAATAGCAGTCTGCCAGCACCATAACACAGGGCATGCCAAATAAGGCATGCCTTTTTTTGAATAATAGACCTATAGGTCAAAATTCCGACCTGTGCGGTTGAAGATTGATACTTGAAGAAAAAAGAGAATTATATTATGGCCTAATGGCCATAAAAAGTTAGTCTTGCAAACCCCACCCCTAACCCCATTCCCGAGCAAGCTCGCCTACCCGTGGCCTTTCCCCTGAAGTAAGGGAGGGGAGCGGCTGGCGCGATGTCCGTCACTAACGGCTCATTCTTGGCTTATTCTCACTTTATTCTTACCTTATTCTTGACATCGTACACTTGGCCTTGCTTTCTCCCTACCCCCCAAAAAAACGAGAATAGAGAGACACGTGATCCCTCTATTCTCGTTTTCCCTATTTGGAAAGGTCTTTTCAAGCCTGGGCAATGGCCGCCATGATCTTTGCCTCCAGCTCATCGCACAATTCAGGATTGTCCTTCAGCAGCTGTTTGGTGGCATCGCGACCTTGTGCCAGTTTGGAATCGCCATAGCTGAACCACGATCCACTCTTTTTGATAATGTTATGTTCCACACCCAGGTCGACAATCTCCCCAATCTTAGAGATGCCTTCACCAAAACTTATCTCAAACTCAGCCTTACGGAAAGGCGGTGCCACCTTATTCTTGACGACCTTCACCTTCACCTGATTGCCGATAGGTGTATCGCCATCCTTCAGTGTGCTTGTCTTACGAATGTCGAGTCGAACGGAAGCATAGAATTTCAATGCATTACCACCCGTCGTCGTCTCTGGACTGCCAAACATCACACCAATTTTCTCACGAAGCTGATTGATAAAGATGCAGGTAGTATTTGTCTTTGCGATGGTAGCGGTCACCTTGCGCAGGGCCTGACTCATCAGTCGTGCATGCAGGCCTACTGACGAATCGCCCATATCCCCTTCTATTTCCTTCTTTGGTGTCAAAGCTGCCACAGAGTCAATGACGATGATATCGATAGCAGAAGAACGTATCAGCTGGTCAGCAATCTCAAGAGCCTGTTCGCCATTGTCAGGCTGCGATATATAGAGGTTATCCACATCTACACCCAGTTTCTGAGCATAGAACCGGTCGAAGGCATGCTCAGCATCGATAAACGCTGCCACGCCACCCTGCTTCTGTGCCTCGGCTATGGCATGGATGGCCAGTGTTGTCTTACCACTCGACTCAGGTCCATAGATCTCGATGATACGTCCCCGTGGATAGCCCCCGACGCCCAGAGCAGCGTTCAGGGAGATGGACCCAGTAGGGATAACGTCGACCTGTTCTATTTTCTCATTGCCCATGCGCATGATGCTCCCTTTGCCAAAATCCTTTTCGATTTTCGCCAATGCTGCCTGCAAGGCTTTCATCTTTTGCTCTTGAGGGGTGAGGTTCTCTTTTTCTTCTTGTTCTTTCTTTGCCATAGATTTTATTTACAGATTTTTGTTTCTTACATATTTTCTTTGCAAAGATACAACAAATCCCACAACTTCCCAAACGAAAGGGCTACTTTTTTCTTCTTCCATCATGTTTTTCTCTGAAGACAGCTCATCTCTCTTCTGGGACTATTCTTCGTTTATCAGGCGATAGCTGAATCCGTCTATGTCCACATATCCTCCCAGGCGTTTGGTGGCATAGCAGAACAGTGCATATCGAGTGCCCATGAACAATCGCTGCCAGTCGAACCGCATCTTATAGTCGCCACCAATCTGTTTCCACTGCTGACCATCAAGACTATAGTAGAAAGTTGCGATATCGCGTCCAGGACGGAAATCGCCATCTATCCTTAGGTAAACGACAGTGGGCAGAGGACGACTGGCAGAGAGGTCAATATGCTCCACTACTTTCTCATCGACACTCTCGACGGCCTTACTGTGGCTGTTCAGATTCACCTGTTGCTCACTCATCTCCAGGCTTAGCCGCCGGCCCTGTCTTTTCAGCGTAATCAGGCAGCTCTGCCCGTTGAAAGCACTGAAGCCAGCGCAGTCACCATCTTTCAGATGAGAGACATCAAGTGTCACACTGGCCTGACAGCGGGGACCTTCCATCCGCTGCGACAATGTATTGGGTGCCAGATAGAAATTGGACACCACACGACTCGTTTTCAGCCGCAGCCATCCCGGACGTTCTGTCAGCGTCCATGCCTTGTCATTGGGATGATGGTTCCACTGCCAATGGGCATCGAGTTCTTCACTATTGAAATCGTCACTCACCACGACAGGCGTTGCCGGCTGACCACTCACCAGTGGTCGCATATGCTCCGGAATACGTCCGTCTTCATCACCCAGCATAGGCCAGCCGTCAATCCAGCGACAGGGCATCAGCAAGGGCACACGTCCTATGGCTCCGCGATCCTGGAAGATGATGGCATACCAGTCACCATACTGCGTATCAACGATGGTGCCCTGCCCGGCATGTGGGAAGCCGCCATAGGGTGACTCCAGGATGATATGTTTCTCGTAGGGTCCCTCTGGCTTTTCGGAACGATAGCATACCTGCCGGCGATTGCGTCCTGGTGCCCACACCTGCGAGATCATCAACAGATAGTAGCGACCACGGTGCTTTACCACTCGTGACCCCTCCAGGATGCCCGTCTCATCAGCCTCGCGCTGGAACAGCTGACGATGTGAGCCCTCCACCACATGTTGCAAATCTGCTGACAGTTCCACCTGTTCGCCAGTACCATAGAAGACATACACACGTCCATCATCGTCGAACAGCAGCGATGCATCGTGGAAATGTGGCAGGCGTGACACCAGCGTCCAGGGTCCGCCAGCCTGCTCGGCACTATAGATATAGGTACGTCCCATCTCCCCACCCTCGTTAGGTGCGAAGAGCACGTAGAAGCGACCATTGTGATACTTCAGCGACGTTGCCCACTGTCCTCGCCCATAGACAGTGCCTTCCTGCATGTCGTATTTTGGCGAGTCTTCCAGCCGTTCGAAGACATAGCTGGCCAGTTGCCAGTTGATCAGGTCTTTCGACTGCATGATAGGGGCACCTGGAAACTGATGCATTGTGGTGCTCACCATATAGAATGTGTCATCTACTCGTATGACGTCCGGATCGGGGAAGTCAGCCCAGAGCATGGGATTCTGCTGTGCCGACACTCCGGCAGAGACAAAGAGCAGCAATGAGAATAGCTTTCTGCGCATCATAATTATATATATAATAATGTTATAGTTCGATATCCAGTTTCTTTAGATCCTCAGGACGTGAGCTGTTGCCATAGTACAGTTCATAGCGGCCAGGCTTCACACGCATGGTATTGGTTTCAGCATCAAAGAACTCAAACGATTGCGACGGCAATTGCAGGACTGCCGTCTTCGTCTGACCAGCCTTGACGTCTACTCGCTGGAATGCCCGCAACGACTTCAAAGGTCCTTCGGCATCCTGTGGGTCACGGAGATAGAGCTGTACCACCTCAGTACCATCACGTCTGCCCGTATTAGCCACGTCGACAGACACCTGGAAGCCCTTGCTGGCATCCAGCCTGTCTATGCGTCCATTAGAGAGTTCAAACGAGGTATAGCTCTGGCCATAGCCAAAGGCAAAGAGCGGATCGTTGAAATAGCGATAGGTACGTCCCTTCATGGAATAGTCCTCATAGTCAGGCAGCTGAGCATCAGAGCGATAGAAGGTAACAGGCAGCTTGCCACTGGGATTGACATCGCCATAGAGCACGTCAGCCACTGCCGTTCCTCCCTCCTGACCAGCATACCACACCTGCATGATGGCATCGCACGACTGTACCTCTGGCTGCAAGGCAATGGCCGAGCCAGAACAGCACACGAAGATGACCGTCTTACCGGCTTCCTTCAGTGCCTTGAGGAAATGACGCTGCACACGTGGCAGTTCGATGCTCGTACGGTCGCCACCACGGAAGCCCTCTGCATTGACAGGCATCTCCTCTCCCTCGAGTGCAGCTGAGATGCCACCCACAAAGACCACCGTCTGAATACCCTCCAACTGTCGTATCATCGCAGAATAGTCGATAGGCTGTTCCTTGGCTACATCGATTTTCAGGTTGGCATTCCATGTCTTGACAAAGCTGAATCGTACCTCTATCTGGAAAGACTGTCCTGCCTCTGCCCTGATAACGGTACGTGTTGGCGTAGTGCGCCAGGTATGCTGCTGTTGCTGTTGCTTTCCATCTACAAAGACCTCGAAATGACCACAACCCTCAACATTCACCACATACTCCCCCGCCTGACTGGGTGTGAACACCGTCTCGTAGCGGGCTGAGAAATCCTCGATTTGTACACCTGGTGCGAAATTGTGCATGCCAGCAGTGGTGACTGCCAGTGGTGTGGTATAATACTGTGTGCAGACGGGCTTGCCATCCATCGTGGTGTTGTTCCAGAAGGTTCCCTTCAGTCCGTTCTTGCCGTCCTGTGCACACTGAGTATCCAGCAGGCAGTCCATCACCTTATCGTTGACGAGGTCACAGCCGGCCATATACATCAGCTTCGAGTTCTTCTTACCTGCCTTCACCTTCAGCTTCTGGCAGATGCCATCGAGAATAGACACCGTATGGGTGGGCATGCCATTGTAGTTGCCCCACATCATGGGACGATTGTCGGCATTGGGACCTATGACGGCTATCTTTCCTGCTCCACGCTTCAGAGGAAGCACGGGCTCGCCAGCGTGCTTATTGTTCTGCAACAGCACGATGGTCTGCCGGGCCATGTCGAGTGCCGTCTGTGCATGGGCAGCAGACGACAGTTCTGAAGCAGGGATCTTTGACCACTCCACCAGCGACGGGTCGTCCATCTCACCCAGGTCGAAACGTCCTTCGAGCAGACGTACCACATGCTTGTCGACCTCTGCCTCTGTGAGCAGTCCTCGTCTGACGGCCTCAGGAATGCTGCGATAGACATATCCAAAGCCGCACTCCACATCTGTTCCTGCCATTGTGCCCACACGGGCAGCATGTACGGCATCGCTCGAGGTCTTATGATTCTGATGGAAGTCGCTGACGGCACCACAGTCACTGACCACAAGGTATTTGAATCCCCATTCATCGCGCAGTATCTGTTGCAGCAGACGGCTGTTGCCACAGCAGGGCTCATCGTCCAGTCGCTGATAGGCACACATCACCTCGCGCACGCCAGCATCCTGCACCAGGGTCTTGAAGGCCGGCATGTAGGTCTCCCAGAGGTCACGAGGCGACACATTGTTCAGGTTGGCCGTATGACGGGTGTACTCAGGTCCGCTATGCACGGCATAGTGCTTGGCACAGGCCCATAGCTTGCGATACTTCGCATCCTCTGGTCCCTGCAGGCCATGTACCACCTGTGTCCCCATCACACTGGTCAGATAGGGGTCCTCGCCATAGGTCTCCTGTCCCCTACCCCATCGCGGATCGCGAAAGATATTGACGTTGGGTGTCCATACCGACAGGCTGTGGAACTTCTCATCCTCTCCACCATTGAGCATACGCTTATTATATTGTGCACGCATCTCTGTGCTGGCAGCATCAAACACCTGATAGACGAGATCGGGATTGAACGAGGCTGCCATGCCTACAGGCTCAGGAAAGACAGTGACACCACCCATGTTGGCAGCCCCGTGCAGGGCCTCACTCCACCAGAAGAACTTCTTGATGCCCAGACGGGGTATGGCCGGACTCTCATCCTGCATCAGCATGGCTTTCTCTTCCAGCGTCAGACGCTGACAGAGGTCTACGGCTCGTTCGCGGGCACTCAGGCCAGGATCCTGATAAGGCAATGTCTGTGCCTGCATCGTCAGCACGCTCAGTACTGTCGAAAGGAGTAAAATCGTTTTTTTCATAACTGTTAGTAAATAATGTTTTGAACTTGTGTGCAAAGATACGACTTTAGTCAGACAATGACTATCGTTTTTATTGCAAATACTTTTCAATATCTTTCATAATGAACAAAAAGACATGCAATAAAAAACATTTTCTTGCGTTTTTCCTAAAAAACAACCACCAGAACATGATGAGACGAATAGCCACAGCCTGCCTGCTTGCCTTTGCACTTACCGCGACGGCACAGACCTTCACACAGTACACCACGACAGAACAGCAGTCGTGGCAGACGAAAGGCCATATTTCCCTTTCCAGCAAAGCCAGGACGAAGAATGCCGGCAAGGTGCTGTCTGCCAACAGCCAGGAGGGGAAGCCGTTCCTGTCGTGGGGAACCTGTTTCAACGAACTCGACCTGGATGCCATCCGTCTGCTCAGCTCCGAGGAGCAGGAACAGATCATGCACGATATCTTTGCACCTGATGGCGACCTACGATTCACCAGAGGCCGGCTGACCATGAATGCCAACGACTATAGTCGTGCCTGGTACTCGTGCGACACCGTGGCTGGCGACTTCGCACTGACCCACTTCAACATCGACCACGACAGGCAAAACGCCATCCTGCTGGTCAAGATGGCACAACGCTGGCAGCCGGCCATGACATTCTGGGTGTCACCCTGGAGCCCTCCCACATGGATGAAGGTAAACCAGGACTATCCTGTGCTGAGTAGCCAGTGGAACAAGCAACCCAAGGAAAAGGATGCCCTGCTGTTTGGTGAGAACACCAGCACCGACCCTGACGAGATGAAGCTGCAGGGACAACGTGGCAACCAGTTCCCACGCAGGCTCGCCACACAGGATTACTTCATCCAGGACCCTCGCTATCTGCAGGCCTATGCCAATATGTTCTGCCGCTTCATAGACCTCTATGCCAAGGAGAATATTCCTATTGATATGGTGATGTATCAGAACGAGGCCTATTCCTACACGCCATATCCCGGCTGTGCCTGGACGGCAGACGCCACCATACGTTTCAATCGCGACTACCTGGCACCGACTCTGAAGAAAAAGCACCCAGAAGTGAAGCTCTATGTAGGCACGTTCAATACCAACCGTCAGGATTATGTACAGAAAATCGTTGCCGGACTGGCAGACAGGGTGGAGGGACTAGGATTCCAGTGGGAAGGTCGCGAGAACCTCGACTACATGCGTGAGCACTATCCGCAGCTGCATCTCATGCAGAGCGAGAGCGAGTGTGGCAACGGCTCTATGGACTGGGCAGCAGGCGAGCATACGTTCTACCTGTTGCATGAATACGTGGGACGGGGCTGTGATGAATACTGCATCTGGAACTTCATCCTCTGCGACAACGGCCAGAGCCCCTGGGGATGGCGACAGAATGCCCTGGTGCAAGTAGACTCGAAAGCCAGGACCTATCGCTATACTGCCGAATACTATGCCGTGAAGCACTTCTCGCACTTCGTAGAACCAGGCAGCAAAATGACTGCCTTCAAGTCATGGGACGAAGTGACGGGCACACAGTCGATTGTATTCCTGCGTCCTGACGGAAAGCATGTGGTCATCTGTGGCAACACCCTTGACAAAGCAAGTGCCATCAGCATCCAGATTGGGAAACGCTATCTGAACATCACACTCAAGCCCCACTCGTTCAACACATTCGTCGAGGAATAAGCATTGGCGGCATGCTAGGCTAGTCATCCGTGCCTAGCAATTGTCATTGACATTTCTGATGACGAGCATTGGAATTGTGGTGGATGATTTTCTGAATTACAGGAATTTCGCAATAGACCTACCGACCTACCATAACCCCTCGCAAATGCCCTGCCACAAAGGGTTTGAGGCATGGTAGGTCTTTCGCGAAGACCTACCATAGACCTACCATTGGACCTACTGTCGAACCTACCACTTGCTAAACAATGAAAGCGACATGGCCGGATGGCACTCCCCTCCCCTCCTCTTAGGGAATGGGGCAGGGGTGGGGTCTGCAGAACTATCTATTACACCTAGCTTTATGCCGTATATCCTCGTTGCGAGCCGTCAGCTAGCATGTGCGTATGATACAGAAAAATTGTTACAAATGACAATCTGTCTGCGAAGGTAATTTTTGTGCTGTCACGAGCGAATTATTTTTCCCTAACTAGGAAAATATTTTTTCCTCACTAGGGAAATATTTTTATGTAGTTAGAAAAAACTTTCGACCTGTGTGGTTGAAGATTGATACTTGATAAAAAAAAGTGACATTTATCATGGCCATTGACATGAAGCTCACTGGCAGACATCACGTTAACTAGCCGTGCGCTAGCCACCAGTGAAGGACATCGCGTAGCCACGAGTGAAGGACATCGCGTAGCCTCTAGGTTCATTGGCTTACGGACATATGTTCATTGGCCTAAGAACATAGGTTCATCGGCTTACGAACATATGTTCATTGGCATACGGACATATGTTCATTGGCATAAGGACATATGTTCATTGGCTTACGGACATATGTTCATCGGCTTACGGACATATGTTCATCGACTTACGGACATATGTTCATTGGCTTACGAACATATGTTCATTGGCTTACGAACATATGTTCATTGGCTTACGAACATATGTTCATTGGCATAAGAACATATGTTCATCGGCTTACGGACAGATGTTCACTGGCTTACGGACAGATGTTCATCAGCATTTACAGATGGTAGGTCGGTAGGTCTAATACGAAATTCCAGTAATTCAGAAAAATCATCCATCTTTTCCTTTGCTCAGCATCACAAAGGTGGAAAGACTTACGTGCGCATTTTGTCAAGTCATCATGTTTTTGTTGTTTTTGCATACAGGCTATACACATTTAAAGAAAATGATAATAATATTTCACGAAATGATAACAGGAAAACATCTCCAATTTAATACTTTTGTACCCGAAAATTATTGGGGCAATAAAAGTTACCCTTCATTTTTAAATCTTAAAACAAAAAACATGAAAAAGATTTATCGTTTTGCTATGACCGCAGCTGCAGTTTGCCTCCTGGCATCGTGCGGCAACAAAGGTGGTGAGAAAGCTGCTGACGCTCAGCAGGCCGAAACAGCGACAGAACAGGTTAGTACAGAAACAGAGCCCAGCAGCGAAGTGCTGGCAGAAGCTAAAACCCTTGAGGCTGATGCCTTCAGCCTGACAGCACCTGCTGGATGGTGGGTCAGTTCCCAGGATGAAACGAGCATCGACCTTTCAACGAAAGGAACTGACAACGACAAGACTTTCAATACGCTGGCCACCTCGTCTTCTGTTGATGAGACTGCCGATTCAAGAATCGCAGAAGGATATGTTGAACTAGACAAGGTCACCGCTGGTGGCATCGAGTATCGTGCTTTCAAGAATGAGAACACTCAGATGAAGAGTTTTTGCACGGCTTTGAAAGATGGATGTCTGAACGTCTTCGTACAGTATGCTGCTGACGACGATGCCGATGTGAAGGCTATCCTTGAGAGCATCAAGCTGAAATAATCATACCATCATTCTTTTCTCTTGAGAGTGCACCTTCTGGGGTGTGCTCTCTTCTTTTGCACTATAACAATTCAAGTTTCTGAAGCTATTTGTACCGCATGGCGCTCCCTTCCACTTAGGGAGGGGTTAGGGGTGGGGGCTGACGGCTTCGTAATGATGATGCAAATGACGAGTTGACCAGGTGTAACAATTAGTTTTATTGACTTTTGTCGCGACTCGGCAAATTAAGTGAACTAATTTGACCTCGCAGCTCCAAAAGTTAGTCTTGCAAACCCCCACCCCTAACCCCTCCCCTGAAGCAAGGGAGGGGAGTGGCTACGCGATGTTCGCCAATGTCATATTCCATTAATCTTTGTATAACTCTCAATTGAATAGCTAATTATAAATTTCAGAAACTTGAATAAAACAATAGTTGACCCGACTTTTAATATTCCCTGGAATCCTCGTGATCCTGGGAAATCAGTTTTGTATCAGTATTTTACTAAACTGAATAAACCGAATGAGCAGACCATCAATCCATGACTTTTCATTCATTTTGTAACGACTATCGTATAATATCCTGGTATTCTGATGGGTAGATCAAAAAAGCGCCATATTTAACATCGCTGCAATTGTATCAGTTAAAGCCTTATGCAACGAGTCTATGACAGGATAGAATTTTGCAAGGCACTGAAAATCAAGTATATTGAAAGCAAACCGTTTGATTGTTACAAAACAATTCAGAATTAATTGACCTCTAGAACATTCTCCGTTTCTGCTAAGCCATATATATAAAATATGTATAAGAATGAATACTCGTGAGTTGAGAAAGCCATATGACCGATTAAATGCCAGCTGCGTTCCTGTCGCTGATAGCGGATATTAACTCAAGTGGTGAAAACTTCAGGGCACAGACGGGATGTCATTGTTTTTTCTTTTCAAATGTTTGGCAGACCGATTTTTTATCGTTACCTTTGCAGTCAACTCCAATAAGGAGCAGAAAAGCGTAAACATCATCAAGGGAAATCGTGGAAATAGTCGTCGTTGCCATATTAGCCATATTGCTGGGCCTGCTTATCGGAGTCCTGTATATGCGTGGCTCTCGTCAGCGCTTGATGGCGGAGGCAGAGGCCTTGCGCTCACAGTTGGCCGATGAGAAAGGCAGAGCTGAGGAAGGACGATTGCAGGTGCGCGAGCTGATTGACCAGGTGAAGGCAGAAGGGCAGGAACGCCTGAAAGAAGAGAAGATGGAGTGGCGTGAGACCAGTGATGCCCAGTTGTCAGAGCAGGAACGTCGTTACAAGGAGGACTTCGCTGAGCAGGAACGCCGCTACAAGGAGGACCTTGCCGAACAGGAACGACGCTATAGGGAGGACCTTGCCGAACAGGAACGCCGTTATAAGGATGCCCTCAGCGAGCATGACCGCCATCATCAGGAGGCCATATCCGCACAGGAGCATCGTCATCAGGAGGCCATACAGTCACAACAGCAGCGTTTTGACGATACCATGGTCCGCATTCAGGCACAGCTGAAATCCGCCACAGACGACATGTTGCGCCAACGCCAGCGTGAGTTTGCCGAGACAAGTAATGAGAACCTCGGACAGATTGTGACCCCCTTGCGTGAGACCATAGACAAGATGAAGCAGGCCATAGACGACAGCACGCTGAAACAGACAGCGATGAGCAGCGAACTGAAGGTCAACATCGAAGCGATGATACGCCAAAGCGAGGCAGCCCGTCAGAGTGCCGACGAACTGGCTCGAGCATTCAAGCATGGCTCGAAGATACAAGGCGACTGGGGTGAGCAAGTGCTCAGTGAGATGCTTCAGAGCCAGGGTCTGACACAAGGTGTACATTTCGATGTTCAGACCTATATCCGTGACAGTCAGGGCAATATCGTCACCGACGACCAGGGAGCCATGATGCGTCCCGACGTCATTCTGCATCTTGACCAGCGTCGTGAGGTGATTATCGACTCGAAGGTTTCCATGACGGCCTATATGGATTATGTCAATGCAGACAGCGAAGAAGAACGCAACCGCTGTCTGAAACAACATCTGGAAAGCCTGCGCACACATGTGAAAGAGCTCTCTTCGAAAGACTATTCCGCCTACATCCAGCCTCCGAAAGTACGCATGGACTATGTCATCATGTTCGTTCCCCACAGCGGAGCCCTTTTGACAGCCCTGAATGCACAGCCCGACCTATGGCGTCGTGCCATGAATCGCAATGTCTTCATTGCCGACGAACAGACATTGTTTGCTGCCCTGCGCATCATCAGCCTCACCTGGACACAGATAGCACAGGCTCAGAACCACGAGAAGGTGTATGCGCTGGCAGCAGAGATGCTCGACCGTGTAGGGCTGTTTATGAAGCGCTACCAGTCAATTGGCAAGGCCCTGGAATTAGCCCAGAAAGCGTATGACGATGCAGAGAAGAAGCTGCAGCCCACAGGTCCCAGCATCCTCCAGACCAGTGCCAAGCTGATCAAGCTCGGAGCAAAGCAAAGCGAAAAGAACCCTTTGCCTCAACTGCTTGACATTGAAGATATTCCCGCTTTAGATACCGACTATGCATCAAATGATAACGATATTAGGACCGACAGCTAGTGGCAAAACCCCTCTGGCAGCAGCGCTAGCCCGTTCTCTCCCTGTGCCATCATCAGCGGAGACAGCCTCA
Organism: Prevotella sp.; assembly: GCA_024684515.1. GTDB lineage: Bacteria > Bacteroidota > Bacteroidia > Bacteroidales > Bacteroidaceae > Prevotella. The sequence goes on along the minus strand of JAIKWS010000041.1, from coordinate 11,868 downwards.
TGTGGCGGAGAGATTATCTCTGCCGATTCGCGACAGGTCTATCGACGCATGGACATCGGAACGGGAAAGGATCTAGCCGATTACGACGGTGTTCCCTATCATCTTATCGACATCTGCGAGCCAGGCACGAAGTACAACCTGTTTCAGTACCAACAAGATTTCTACGATGCCTACTGCAACATCAGGAGCAGAGGGCTGGAGCCCATTCTCTGTGGCGGCACCGGGCTCTATATCGAAGCGGTGCTGAAGGGCTATCAGCTGTCGCCGGTGCCACAGAACCAGGCCTTGCGCGACGAGCTGGAAGGCCGCTCGCTGGCTGAGTTGGCGGATCTGCTGCGGCAGCTCAAGTCTCGCACTGGCTCGTCCATGCACAATGTCACCGATGTAGACTCGTGCCAGCGTGCCATTCGTGCCATAGAGATTGAGACCTACAATCTGGAACATCCGCTGCCGCCCAGGCAATTACCCGCCATCCCCTCTGTCATCATAGGCGTTCACATCGACAGGGAGCTGCGGAGACAGAAGATCAGCAAACGGCTGAAGGCACGTCTCGACGAGGGCATGATAGACGAGGTGAAAGGTCTGCTCGACGAGGGTATCAAGGCAGAAGACCTCACCTACTACGGTCTGGAATATAAATATGTGACGGACTATGTGACCGGCACCCTCAGCTATGACGAGATGTATAGGCAACTAGAGATTGCCATCCACCAGTTTGCCAAGCGTCAGATGACATGGTTCAGAGGGATGGAGCGACGTGGCTTCACCATTCACTGGATAGATGCCACGCTAACCATGGACAAGAAAATAAGCAAAATATTAAAGATATGGCAGTAGAAGAGACGAGATGGGGCATTCTCTATTGCCCCAAAAAAGGAGTCAAGAGCAAGCGTAAACGGTGGGAACGCCTGCAACGGGAGCTTGATGCACACGGCATCCACTACGACATGGTGCAGAGTGAGAACAGCGACAGCGTAGAACGTCTTGCTACCATGCTGATCCGCAATGGCTACAAAACCATCGTCATCGTTGGCGGAGACTCTGCCCTGAACGATGCCGTCAACTGCCTCATGCATGAAGAACGTAGCGTCCGCGAGCAGGTGATGCTGGGTGTAGTACCCAACGGCAGCCTGAACGATTTTGCCCGCTACTGGGGATTTTCCGACTCTAACGATGCCCAGACCGTAGGCTGGCTGGCAGCCAACAGAAGCCGCAAGATAGACCTGGGATGCATACACTTTACCGACAAGCAAGGCATGGAACATCATCGGTATTTCCTGAACTGTATTAACATCGGCACGACGGCCGACATCATGAACCTCCGGCAACAGACACGCCGTATCCTCTGGTCCCGTACCCTCTCGTTCATCGTGTCCATTATTCTGAAGATATTCCACCGCAAGGACTACAAGATGCGGCTGCACGTGAATTACGAGACGATAGACCGCAGGGTGATGACCGTCTGTGTGGGCAACGCCCATGGATATGGCCAGACCCCCAGTGCCGTGCCCTATAATGGCATGCTCGATGTCACCGTTGTCTATGACCCACAGCTGATGCAGCTGTTCAGCGGTCTGTGGCTGCTCATCTCCGGCCGTTTTCTCAACCATCGCTCCGTCCATCCCTATCGCACCTTCGAGATGACGGTAGAAGAAGCCCGCCATGCCCTTGTAGGCATTGATGGCAGGCTGCTCAAACAGCCCGTAGGATCGTATCGCATCAGTGTCGAACAGGAGGTCGTCAACTTCATGATTCCCCAGTAGAATGCGATAATAATTGTTAAAAAACATCTTTTCCTTTGCCGTGTGCCGAAAAATTTGTACCTTTGGGCATAAAATCTACAACTAACAACGATTCTAAAAACCACACCTTAGAAAGGAACTATGAGTTATTTGCGATTTGAGAAAGCCGTGATGACCAATCTGGAGGAAAGCCTTCGACGCGAGCTGCTCCGCACAAACCGTAGTGGTGCCTATAGCGCATCGACACTTGTCGACTGCAACACCCGCAAGTACCACGGTTTGCTTGTTGTTCCCGTGCCCGAGATAGACGATGAGAACCACGTTTTGTTGTCGTCACTCGACTGCACGGTCGTTCAGCATGGAGCAGAATTCAACCTGGGCCTCCACAAGTATCAGGGCAACAATTTCAGTCCGAAGGGACACAAGTACATTCGTGAGTTCGACGCCAGTCTGGTGCCGACGACAACCTATCGTGTAGGAGGTGTCATCCTCAGGCGCGAGACAATTTTCCAGGCCTATGAGGACCGTATCCTCATCCGCTATACACTGGAGGATGCTCATTCTGCCACTACACTTCGTTTCCGGCCTTTCCTGGCCTTCCGCTCAGTGCGCCAGTTCACACACGAGAACATGGTGGCCAGTCGCGAGTACACACCCGTCGACAATGGCATCAAGACCTGTATGTATGCCGGATATCCCGACCTCTACATGCAGTTCTCCAAGAGCAATGAGTTCATCTACCAGCCCGACTGGTACCGTGGCATTGAGTATCCCAAGGAGCAGGAGCGTGGCTATGCCTCGAACGAGGACCTCTACGTACCTGGCTATTTCGAGATGCCCATCCGCAAGGGCGAGAGCATCGTCTTCGCTGCCAGCACATCGGCCTGCAAGCCAAATGCCATCAAGAAACTGTTTGATGAGGAGATCAAGCTGCGTGTACCTCGCGACAACTTCTATCACTGCCTGGTCACTGCAGCACATCAGTTCCACAACCGTGAGGCTGACGACACCCGCTATCTGCTGGCTGGCTATCCCTGGTTCAAGTGCCGTGCCCGCGACACGTTCATCGCACTGCCTGGACTGACACTGGCCATTGACGAGCAGGACTACTTCGAACTAGTCATGAAGACTGCCGAGAAGGGCTTGCGCGAGTTTATGAACGGTGATCCGCTGACAGTCAAGATCTACGAGATTGAGCAGCCCGACGTACCCCTCTGGGCCGTATGGTCTATCCAGCAGTATGCCAAATATGTCGGACGTGACAAGGCCTTCGAGATGTACGGAAAGCTGCTGCGTGACATCGTATCGTATATCGAGGACCAGAAGCATCCCAACCTGCGTCTCGACGACAACGGCCTGCTCTACAGCAATGGCCGCGACCATGCCGTCACCTGGATGAACTCCACGGCCAACGGACGTCCGGTGGTGCCTCGCTCGGGATATATCGTAGAGTTCAACGCACTATGGTACAACGCACTGAAGTTCTGTGCCTCCATGGCTACAGACCTGGGAGACAGCAAGAGTGCCGAGCATCTCGAGGCACTGGCATCAAAGACGAAAGAGTCGTTTGTAGAGACTTTCGTCAATGAGTATGGCTATCTGCTCGACTATGTAGACGGCACGATGATGGACTGGAGCGTACGTCCTAACATGATTTTCGCTGTAGCCCTCGACTACTCGCCCCTGACCCAGCAGCAGATGAAGAGTGTAGTAGATATATGTACGCGTGAGCTGCTCACCCCGAAGGGACTCCGCTCGCTGTCACCCAAGAGCGGTGGCTACAACCCCATGTACGTAGGTCCGCAGACCCAGCGTGACTATGCCTACCATCAGGGTACGGCCTGGCCCTGGCTGGGTGGCTTCTATATGGAGGCATGCCTGAAGCTCTACAAGCGCACACGTCTCTCGTTCGTAGAACGACAGATGGTGGGCTATGAAGACGAAATCGACTACCATGCCATTGGTACTATCTCAGAGCTCTTCGATGGCAACCCTCCATTCCACGGACGTGGTGCCATGTCCTTTGCCATGAACGTGGCCGAGATCCTGCGCACCATGAAGTTGCTAGAAAAATATTCATATCAGAAATAAATAAGGAGGAACCACTATGAAAGTATTAATGTTTGGATGGGAGTATCCTCCTCATGTGTTTGGTGGACTAGCCACTGCTAACTATGGTATTTCAGAGGGACTGAAGGCACAGGGTGATATCGAGACCGTGCTCTGCCTGCCCCATCCCTTTGGTGATGAGAGCCAGCATGCCTGCCGCATCGTAGGCATGAATGCCGTGCCCATTGCCTATCGTGATGTTGACTACGACTATGTCAAGCAGCGTGTGGGCAATATCATGGATCCTGACTACTACTATCGTCTTCGCGAACATATCTATGCCGATTTCAACTACATGAATGTCAACGACCTCGGAGCTATGGAGTTTGCGGGTGGCTATCCCTCCAATCTCCATGAGGAGATCAACAACTACAGCATTATTGCCGGTGTCGTTGCCCGTACCGAGGAGTTTGATATCATCCATGCCCACGACTGGCTGACCTTCCCTGCCGGCATCCATGCCAAGCAGGTCAGTGGCAAGCCTCTCTGCATCCACGTTCATGCCACCGACTTCGACCGTTCGCGTGGCAAGGTCAACCCCACCGTCTACTCAATAGAGAAGAACGGTATGGACTGGGCCGACTGCATCATGTGCGTATCGGAGCTGACACGCCAGACCGTCATCAACCAGTATCATCAAGACCCCCGCAAGTGCTTCACCGTCCACAATGCCGTCTATCCATTGCCCGACGAGTATCAAGCCATCCCACGTCCCGACCATACCGGAAAGGACAAGGTGGTCACCTTCCTCGGACGAATCACCATGCAGAAAGGCCCCGAGTATTTTGTCGAGGCTGCCAACATGGTGCTCCACCGCACACGCAACGTGCGTTTCTGCATGGCAGGTAGTGGCGACATGATGGACCAGATGATTTATCTGGCTGCAGAACGGGGTATCGCCGACCGTTTCCACTTCCCTGGATTCATGCGTGGCAAACAGGTCTACGAGTGTCTCAAGGATTCTGATGTCTATGTCATGCCATCGGTTTCTGAACCCTTCGGCATCTCTCCACTCGAGGCCATGCAGTGCGGCACACCTAGCATCATCTCCAAGCAGAGTGGCTGTGCCGAGATTCTCTCCAACTGCATCAAAGTCGACTACTGGGACATCCATGCACTGGCCGACGCCATCTACAGCATCTGTACCAACGACTCTCTCTTCCAGTATCTCAAGGAAGAGGGCAAGAAGGAGGTAGATCAGATCACCTGGGAGAAGGTGGGTACCTGGATCAGAACCCTCTACCGCCGTACCTTAGGCTGGGAATCGTAACATACCCTCCATACCTATCATATCTACCAAAACCTACCTAACTTTTTATTCACAATGAAAACAATTTGCTTATATTTTGAGATACATCAGATTATACATCTGAAGCGCTACCGTTTCTTCGACATCGGTACCGACCATTACTATTACGATGACTACGAGAACGAACGTAGCATCAGCGACATTGCCGAACGTTCCTATATGCCTGCTCTGAACACCCTGGAGCAGATGATCAAGGACAGCGGCAAGTATTTCAAGGTGGCCTTCTCGCTATCCGGAACGGGCATCGAGCAGCTGGAGATGCATGCACCACAGGTGCTCGAGAAGCTGCAAAAACTTAACGACACTGGATGCGTGGAGTTCCTGGCCGAGCCTTATAGCCACGGACTGTCATCACTGGCCAATCCCGACAGTTTTGCACGTGACATGAAGAAACAGGTGGAAAAGATCAAGGAGTACTTCGGACAGACACCAAAGGTGGCACGCAACTCATCACTCATCTACAGCGATGATATCGGTGCACAGATTGCTGCTCTGGGCTTCAAGGGCATGCTCACCGAGGGTGCCAAGCACGTGCTAGGATGGAAGTCGCCACACTATGTCTACAACTGCAACATAGCCCCCAACCTGAAGCTGCTGCTGCGTGACGTGGAACTTTCTGACGATATCTCACTGCGTTTCAACAATGCTGAGTGGGATGGCTATCCTCTCTTTGCCGATGCCTACATTGACCGCATCGCTAGACTGCCAGAAGAAGAGCAGATCATCAACATCTTCATGGAACTCTCTGCTCTCGGCATCGCACAGCCACTGTCCAGCAATATCCTGGACTTCATAAGAGCCCTGCCGGCATGTGCCAAGGAAAAGGGCATCACCTTCTCAACACCAACGGAGATATGCTCCAAGGTGAAGAGTGTTGGACAACTCGATGTGCCCGACACACTGAGCTGGGTTGATGAAGAACGGGATGTCAGCTGCTGGCTCGGTAATGCCATGCAACGTGAAGCATTCCAGAAGTTGTATAGCGTGGCCGACCGACTGCTCATTGCCGACGACCCACGTATCATGCAGGACTGGGATTATCTGCAGGCATCCAACAACTTCCGTTTCATGACCACCAAGCCCTCTAACGTAGGACTAGACCGTGGCATCTACAGCGGGCCATTTGATGCTTTCACCAACTACATGAACATCCTTGGCGACTTTATCAATCGCGTCAATGCCCTCTATCCACTGGAGATCGAGAATGAGGAACTTAACTCTTTGCTCACCACCATACGTAATCAGGGTGATGAGATTGAGATGAAAGACAAGGAGATTGAACGTCTGAAGGCAAAGCTCGAGAAACTGGCACCAAAGACTGCTGCTCCAAAGAAAGCTACCACCAAGAAGGCTACCACCAAAAAGGCAGCAGCCAAGAAGGAAGAAAAGCCAGAAGCAGCAAAATAGTGGATTTACACGAATCCATTGCCTTGCAAAACTTGAATCTATTCAAAAGTCCCATGAGTGTTCATGGGGCTTTTCTTTTTACCCTGTCAACTGCCAAGCTATTGCATCACTTGCAAGGAGGCATCCTCTGCATAAGGGATCATCGGATGCACCTTCTCCCCTGACGATGTGGGTTAAGAGGAATCATCGGATGCACGTTCTCCATATCCGATCTAGGTATAGGGCAATCCTCGGATAGAGATAAATCAACGAATTGGGCCTTACCGTATAATTATACGGAAAAGATTTGTGTGTGCGCAAACAATTCCATACCTTTGCAGCCACATTCAATAGGTATTAATCAAGTAATGAGAACTTTAGACTTCAGGCCGAAGATGGTTTCGGCCATTAAGAATTACAACAAGCAGACATTCACCGCCGACCTGATGGCAGGTATTATCGTGGGTATCGTGGTACTGCCTCTTGCCATTGCCTTTGGCATTGCCAGTGGTGTAAGCCCTGAGAAAGGTATCATCACTGCCATCGTGGCTGGACTGGTAGTATCAGCATTTGGCGGTAGCAAAGTACAGATAGGTGGTCCCACAGGAGCATTCATCGTCATCGTGGCTGGCATCATCAACCAATACGGCATGGAGGGACTGACCATTGCCACACTCATGGCTGGCGTGTTCCTGATTGGCTTCGGACTGCTGCACCTGGGAACTATCATCAAGTATATCCCCTACCCCATCATCGTGGGGTTCACCAGTGGCATAGCCGTAACCATCTTCACCACACAGGTGAAGGACCTGCTGGGCATGCAGATGACCGATGTGCCCAGCGATTTTATAGAACGATGGATTGCCTATTTCCAGCACCTGGACAGCATTGACCTGTGGAGCAGCATCATCGGACTTGCCAGTGTGGTGATAATAGCCATCATGCCCATGATAAACAAGAAGGTTCCTGGCTCGCTAGTGGCCATCATCGTGATGACCGTCGTGGCCCTGCTACTGAAGGAATATGCCGGTGTGACGAGCATCGAAACCATTGGCGACCGTTTCAGCATCTCCTCCCAGCTGCCTGAGGCCACCATGCCCGTCTTGTCGTGGGAGGGTATCAAAGAGCTGGTGCCACCTGCACTGACCATTGCCGTATTGGGAGCTATCGAGAGTCTGCTGTCGGCCACGGTGGCCGATGGTGTGATTGGCGACCACCACAACTCAAACACAGAACTGATTGGCCAGGGGTTGGCCAACATTGCCTCACCCATCTTCGGAGGCATTCCCGCAACTGGTGCCATTGCCCGCACGATGACCAATATCAACAATGGCGGACGTACTCCCATAGCAGGCATCATCCACGCCATTGTGCTACTGCTCATCTTCCTCTTCCTCATGCCCCTGGCGAAGTATATCCCCATGGCCTGCCTGGCTGGTGTGTTGGTAGTGGTGAGCTATGGCATGAGTGGATGGCGATCATTCCGTGCCCTGTTGCGCAATCCCAAGAGTGACATCACCGTACTCTTGCTGACCTTCTTCCTCACCATCATCTTCGACCTCACCATAGCTATCGAGGTGGGCATTATCTGTGCCTGCCTGCTCTTCATGAAACGGATGTCTGAAACTACTGATGTACAGGTGATCTATGACGAGATAGACCTGAACGAGGATGCCGACATGGAGGCTGGCAACCTGGTTCACCTGACCATCCCCAAGGGTGTGGAGGTATACGAAATCAACGGTCCCTACTTCTTTGGAGCAGGCAACCGCTTCGAGGATATCATGGCTCGCTATGGAGAGCATCCTCAGGTGCGTATCATCAGAATGAGAAAGGTTCCGTTTATCGACTCCACAGGCCTGCACAACCTGGAGAACATGTGTCGCATGAGTCAGAAGGAGGGCATCACCATCGTACTCTCTGGGGTCACTGCCAAGGTGGAGGCCGTGCTACGCAAGAATGGCTTCACCGAACTGCTAGGCACGGAGAATATCTGCAATCACATTGACTTGGCACTCGAACGTGCCCGGGAACTGACGAAATAGGCATAGGCCAGCACCACGGCAAAGCCTAGCAATGGGATGATGAAAGGCACGAAGGCATTGACATGATCGGCCAGGAAGCCCATCAGCAGGAAGCCACAACCACCGATGGGTGTCATCATCAACAGGGATGAAGCCCGTTTGCGGAGGCTTCCTACATCACTCACAGCCAGCGAGAAGATGGTGGGAAACATGATTGCCTCGAACAGATAGTTCAGGATGAGGGCTATCAGCGACAGCCGGCCGAGATTGAGCAGGGTGACCAGCATACACACCACCGTGCCGACAGCACACCACAGCAGCATCTGCTCGGCTCTTACACGTCGCATGATCCAGCTGCCCACGAAACGGCCGATCATGAAGATGACCAGTGCCAGCGACACCACTCGCGAGGCATCAAGCTTCGACATCCATCCTGTGGCAGTGACGAAGTTCACGAAATAGCTGTTGATGCTGATCTCTGCCACCTCATAGCTGAGCAATGCCAGCAGTCCGAATACAAACCAGCGGTTGCCGAGCACCGCACGCAGTCCTCCCTCGCTGGCCGACGGCTGGTCTCCCTCTTCCTCGTGTGTGATCTCGGGCAGTTTCACCCTGGTAAACACCAGGGCTATGAGCAGCACCAGCACACCCATGATGGCATAAGGAACAGACACGTCAGCCTGTCCGCTATCGTCACTAAACAGAAACTGTCCCACCAGCAATGTGGCCATGAAACAGCCCATGCCATTGAAGGTCTGCGAGAGGTTCAGACGACTGCTGGCCGTCTCCGTAGGACCTAGCTCGGTGACATAGGGATTGGCTGCCGTCTCCAGGAATGTCAGACCGCAGCCTATTACAAACAGGGCAATCAGGAAAGCGGTGAACGTATGACCGGGAATAAAAGCCAGAGCACCCAGACCGAAGAGTGTCAGTCCGAATACCACACCACGACGATAGCCATAGCGACTGATGAACAGTCCGGCTGGGATGGCCATGAGGAAGTACCCTAGATAGGTGGTGACCTGTATCAGCGACGACTGGGTGATGGAGATATGAAGCTCATCCTGGAAATGCTTGTTCAGCACATCCAGAATAGCACGGGCAAAGCCCCACAGGAAGAATAGTGTGGTAATCAGGATGAATGGCACCACATAGCGTTTGTCTGTCAGCTTTGTCGTCTTTCCCATCCTTTGTCGGTCTTAGCTTTCCATCAGTTTCAGGCTCTGCTGCCCGTTGAAGCCTATGAGGATTTCTATCATATAGCATTGCTCACCGTCGGGTATGCAAACGGTAGCATAGAAATGGAAACCGTTACTGTCCACATGGCTATATCGGATATTGCCTAGTATGGACTGCTGCAGGAAGTCCTCGGGCACATTGTCAGCAAAGGCTCGCTTGTTGTAGTCACGAGTGTACAGCCGCTGGTTCATCTTGAACAGACTGACATGTATGATATTGTCGTAGTAGACATTCTCCACTGCCACTCCCTCCGGGTTGTAGGAGGTACGCACGACCTTATTGCGCGAGGGGTTGACGGTGATATACCAGTGGAAACGCTGGCCGCTATACATCACCACCGAGTCTAGATTCACCACGTCGGATGTGGCTATCACCGGCGACGACTCTTCGATCATCACAGCCGGTGCCTGCTGACCTTCACCTTCTTCCTGCCTGACCAGCCGCAACTCGTCACCGGCATGGTTGCGAAACCAGAAGTTGTGCTTCGTCTGCTTGGTGATGAGATAGGTATTGGGACCCAGCTGGATACTGTCGCCCACGATACGGAAATAGGCTGGCTGACTGGTACCGTCAGCAAAGAAGATGGTGTCGCCACTGGCCTTCAGATAGACCTCCTCGGTATCGGAAACCATCCACACCCCCTGCAGCATGCCTTTGGCCTCTGCATTCTCCTGAACCATCGCACCTGTGCCGTCACTACGGCCATCGTGCTGCTTGCACGAGACAAGCAGTAGCATCGTCAGCAGGTATGTCAGACAGCAGAGGCGTTTCATATCGGTGTTACTTTCCTATACAATGATATTCGAAGCCGTTCTCCAGCAGCTCCTCATAGTCGAAGATGTTACGGCCATCGATGACCAGCGGATTCTTCATGGCCTTGCGGATGACACCCCACGTGGGCAGACGGAACTCCTTCCACTCGGTGAGCAGCAACAGGGCATCGGCATCGAGCACGGCATCATACATGTCACGGCAATAGGTCACCTTGTCACCGATACGACGACGGCACTCGTCCATGGCTATGGGATCGTAGGCACGGATGGCACAGCCGGCCTCCAGCAGCTTGCCAATCATCACCAGGGCTGTAGACTCACGCATGTCGTCCGTCTCGGGTTTGAACGACAGGCCCCACATGGCAATGGTCTTCCCTTTCAGACTCTCACCGTCGAAGGCTCGCTGCAGCTTCTCGAAGAGCACACTCTTCTGTCGCTCATTCACACGTTCCACTGCCTTCAGCACCTCCATCGAGTAGCCATTCTGATCAGCAGTCTTGATAAGGGCCTTCACATCCTTGGGGAAGCAGGAGCCACCATAGCCACAGCCGGCATAGAGGAACTTACGGCCTATACGGGTATCGCTGCCTATGCCGGCACGCACCATGTTCACGTCGGCTCCCACTCGCTCACACAGGTTGGCAATGTCGTTCATGAACGATATGCGAGTGGCCAGCATCGAGTTGGCGGCATATTTGGTCATCTCTGCCGAGGGGATATCCATGAAAATCACACGGAAGTTATTGATCAGGAAGGGCTTGTACAGACGGGTAAGTGCTTTCTTGGCCTTCTCACTCTCCACACCCACCACCACACGGTCGGGGCTCATGAAGTCCTTGATGGCATTACCCTCCTTCAGGAACTCAGGATTCGAGGCCACGTCAAAGGGGATGTCCACACCACGTTTCTGCAGCTCCTCCTCGATGGCCTGGCGCACCTTGCGGGCAGTACCCACGGGAACGGTCGACTTGGTTACCACCACCAGGTATTTCTTGATGTGCTGACCGATGGTGCGGGCTACCTGCAACACATATTTCAGGTCGGCAGAGCCATCCTCATCAGGAGGAGTACCCACCGCAGAGAACACAATCTCCTGGTCGTTGAGCACCGAGGCCAGATCGGTGGTAAACTTCAGTCGGCCGGCATTCACGTTCTTCTTCACCAGTTCGTCAAGGCCGGGCTCATAAATGGGTATCTCTCCATTCTGCAGACGCTCCACCTTGGCAGCATCCACATCTACGCACGTCACATTAGCACCAGTATCGGCAAAACATGTGCCCGACACC
>JAIKWS010000011.1 GCA_024684515.1 Prevotella sp. | reverse complement strand
CCCTCCCCTAAGAGGAGGGGAGGGGAGTGCCATCCGGATGAGGCCATGCGGAGTGTGGACACCGGAGGTTGCTACCGCACCTGGTACTGGGAAAGAAAGAAAAGAAAGAATTTTCGGGCTTTTCGGTTTTTCGGATTTTTTTCGGAATTTAAAAAAAAACTCGTCGAGGGGCTTTGGTATTTGTTCAATGAAAATGAAAAAGGGAAAAGGGGAAAAGGGGAAAAGGGGAAATCGAGTGTGTTTGCAACTGCAAGATTTGGCGTTTTTGCAAATGTTCTTTTAGTCGCTTCGCTTTGTAAAAGCGGCAAGCCGATTACTTTTAGTCGCTTCGCTTTGTAAAAGCGAGACAAGCGAAAAGGGAAAAAGGGAAAAAGGGAAAAAAGGAAAAGAGGAAAACGACTCTCGAACTTGTTCGCTTGCACAAAGTATTGCGACTGCAAGTAATCGAACTTGTTCGCTTGCACAAAGCGTAGCGACTGCAAGAATTTGCGATGATTGAAAAGTGTGTAAGGTGAAAGGTGAAGACTTTGAGAAAACGAGTAAAGGGCACTGACGTCTGTATGCCTCCCCAGATGTGGAAACAAAAGGGGGCAAGAAAGGGAAGGGGGTAACGAAACGTGATGCCATTGGAAGATAAAGCGGGACATAGAATCGCAAATCGCGATTCTATCGATCGGAATAGCAAAATGGACATTGACAACGAGTTGGACCACTCGCAACCTTCCTCACTCCCACTCGTTGACGATGGTCATTGGCGGCCTTCCACCAAGGGGGCCCTGAATCAGGGCATCCTTTTTGGTCTTCTAAGCCAACATGGCAAGCTACAGTAGGCGAAGCTGGACAAAGGTGCGATGCGTGACATCCGAAACATGCAGGCTGCATGGGACTCCGTGCAAGGGCCACCGCAGGGTGCTGACGTGACGCTGACGTGACGTTGATGGAGTTTGCTGCAAGCAGCAATATGCCGTGCGGCCCCCAAGATGCTACGTCATTTGAATTTCTCCTGCCCAGTCAGAATACGGAAGCGTCGTGCCACTGATTTGCCAATAAAGCCGAAGTTGCCATAGCGGAGGTTCAGCCACAGTTCCTCCAGTGAGCGTCCGATCTTTGTGAGTGGATAGCCCCATCCATTGGCCTTGTACATCCGTTTCCAGTAGCCAGCCTCCTCAATGACGTAGTGTGGGTGCTGCAGGGGGAATGTCAGGTCGTAGCGTTTCATGGTGAACAGCTGTTTGAGCCGTCTTGGCATGGTCTTGAACTCCGAGTAGTGGGCAGAGTCTGCTGATGCCCCCACATTGTTGATCATGTTCTTCGCCGGCATGATGGCCATTCCCGAATTGAAGAGCATGGTAGCCCAGAACACGCTTTCGAACTGCGGCTGTCCACTTGCCCTGTGGTCCTGGCACATGCGTATGAAACTCTTCCTGTAGCCCCGCTGGCGTATCAGTGCATCGAGCTGTTGCATGGCGAACTTGTCGTCGAGGAATGTGTATTTCTCGTCCCACTGGCTGACCACCCTTCGCCACGATGCCCATCCCCAGATGCTGAACGCCGAGGTGAAGAAATAGTCGTAGGGCATGTCGGGTGTCTGCTCATCGACATTGAATCCTGCCACCATCGTGATGCGTTCATCGTGCTCATAGCGGTCGAGCATCTCCTTGCAGAAGGGGAAGAACGACTGCGAGGGCACCACATCGTCTTCCAGCACCATGCATTTCTCGGCCAGTGAGAATGCCCACTGATGACTGGTATATCCAGCCACCATACATCCCAGATTCTGCTCCTGGTAGTTGCGATGCACCTCGCACTCCCAGTCTATCTGCTCGTCGGCCACTATCTTCCTGCAGGCTTCGATGCCTGCCAGGTCACGTTCGCCACGGGGACCGTCCTGGAAGAGGAACAGCCGTGAGGGTCGTGCTTTCTTCACCTCGTCAAAGACTTGCTGGAACGTGTCGCTGCGGGTGAAGAAGAGCAGCAGCACAGCCACGTCGACTTTTGCGGGATATTTCATTTCTTCTGTTTGGTTTCTAGGAATTTCTCTACAGGATGCCAGAGCAGCAGCCGTAGCTTGTCTAACAATATGGAGGCCATGAACACACCGGCTATCATGAGTGCGGCATAGACGATGAACGCCAGTCGCGACTCGCCATAGAACCACTGGCGTATCTGTTCGTCGTAGTACTGGCCAAGATAGCTGTTGCTATGCGTCAGATAGATCGACAGGGCCGAGATAGCCACCCAGTTGATGGCCTGACTGCGGATGGTCAGCTTGCTGAAGAACAGCAATAAGTACATGGCACCGACGACTACCACCGGACAGCAGTAGAAATAGAGCACGCCACCCACGTTGTAGTGGCGCATGATGAACACGGCCACAGCCAGGAATGCTACCACCGTCAGGTAGATGCCCAGGTCGGTGGTAGGACGGAACTGTGTGAACCACGGCTGGTGCACACGCATATAGCGAGCCAGCAGATAGAGGCACATGAACCAGGGTAGCGAATAGCCTGAGCCTATCCATGTGGTAGCCTCCGACAGCCAGCCAAATACGAACATAAATCCGAACACGCATAGCAGCACCCGTTCGAACTGCTCTTTCGTGGCATGTTCGACAAAGGCATTCAGCACAGGGGCAAACAGGTAGAGGGCTATATACACCTTGACAAACCAGTAGGCACTGGCATCGAGCAGCAGGATGGTGGGAATGCTCCTGGGGGGTAGGGCACCTGTGATGGCATATTCGATGGCTACGCACAGCACTCCGAAGAAGACGACCTGGAACAGCAATTCCGTGAAACGCACCAGGCGGGGACGGATGCCATACCATCCCGAGATCATCACAAACACGTTGACACCAACTATCGAGAACCCCTCTGTCAGAAACTGCAGGAAGGCCGATGTGGGCTCTGCTGCGATGGCCACCGCATCGGGCTTGGGCAGTGCACGGAAGTTGGCATGCACCACCATGATCAGAAGCATCGCCACGATGCGTAGCAGCTCCATATTGCTGTCACGAGTCTTCTTCATCCAATCTTCTTCTTCGTGATAAACATGATGGCCTCGCGGAAGATGGTGGACCGTAACAGCCAGAGCAGGACACAGTAGGAGACGCCAACCATCAGCACTTTCACTACGATGCTCGCGTACATATTATTAATAGGAGAGGTAGCCAGCCAGGTGGCGTAGACGATGGCCACGGACAGGAGCACGTAGGGAGCCACATCGCTGACGGCCTCCCATAGCGTCAGTCCTATCTCGTCGTGGGCAAAGGCGAACCATACGCCCAGCCATGCCACGTTGACCCCCGTATAGGCCATCACCATGCTGTCGATGCCATAGGGCACGCACAGTCCAACACACAGCAGCTGGGCTGCGCAAAGGGCTATCGTGCACCACATATAGGTCGAGGAGTGGCCACGGGTGATGAGCAGGTTGGAGAACAGATAGCTCACAGGCATCACGGCACCTGCCACACAGAGCACCCGCAGGATCTGTGCACTGGCCAGCCATTTTTCGGTGATTAGGATGACGATGAACTCCTCGCTGACCAAGGCCAGGCATAGCATCACAGGGAAGCTCACGAAGGCCGTGAAGCGTAGCAGCTTGCGGAAGACGTGCTTCTGGCGCTGGCGGTCGTCGTCGGTCTTGGCCAGCACGGGCTGTGCGATGGAGTAGAGCATGTTTGTGATGAGCGAGTGCCCCATCGTGTTCCATTTATTAGCCTGGGTGAAATTGCCCACCTCGTGCACCTTGTAGTAACGGCCCAGCAGTACGGAGAGAATATTGGTGTTGGCTGCCGTCACGATGTTGGTCACTATCAGCCGGCTGCTGAATCCCAGCATCTCGCGGATGGGACGCAGGTCGATATGCAGTGATGGCCTCCATCCAGAGAAGTAGAAGTTGAGCACGCTGACCGACAGGGTGAACACGATCTGCTGCGTGGCCAGTCCCCAGTAGGCATAGCCACACTCTGCCATCACGATGCCTACGATGCCCGACAGCAGCACGCTGACGATGCTGATGATGCTGCTCTGCCGCACCATCATGTTGCGGAAGATATAGGCTCGTGGTGCAATGCTGAAGCTCACGCAGAGGAAGCTGAGGAACGAGTAGCGTGCCAGTGCCGTCAGTTCGGGCTGACTGTAGAAATCAGCTATCAGTGGGGCGGTGATGAAAAACAGCACGTAGAAGGCCACACTCGTCATGATGCTCATCCAGAACACGGCATTGTAGTCTCGTTGCGTCACCTCCTTCTTCCTGTTCAGTGCAGCTATGAACCCACCCTCCTGCATGCAGGCGGCAATGGCCGAGAAGATGGCCAGCATGCCAATCATGCCATAGTCGGCCTGCGACAGCTTGCGTGCCAGTATGATGCCGAAGACGAGGTTGAGCAACTGCTGTATGCCATTGCTGAAACCGCCCCACAGCAGTCCCCTGGCTGTCTTCTCCTTGAGTGATTCCTGCTTTGCCATGCTCTCGTCAGATGTTTAGTTCGGCCACGATGTCGTCCACCACGTTCTGTGCCACGGTCTTGCCGCCTGGCGGCAACAGGTAGTCGTTGAAGAACTGCTCCCTTTGGTGCAGCATCGGGTCTTCGCCACCCAGCACCTGACGCTCGATGAACAGGCGTATGTCAGCCTCGTCGCGACCTATGTAGTGCATGGCGTAGGCCGTCTTTCCAAAGTCGCTCTGTGGCTCCAGCACGGCTTCGATGTCCTTTGCCACGAACATGATAGGCTTCTTGGTGTAGTGATACTCCACGGCAAAGGAACCGCTGTCGTGGACCATCGCATCGCTACTCATGAACAGGTCGGCATATTGTCCTGTCTCCAGCTGCGTGTTGGGCATGGTGCGCCACTGCTCGTAGTAGTCGTCCGTGCGTTGCGGTCCCCATCCCTCTTCCTTATACAGTTGTGTCAGCAGGGCAGGGTGGGGCTTGAAGGCAATCTGCAGCCTGTCGGCATACTCCCTGGCGATATCGGTCATCAGCGTGGCCATCCACAGGAAGTTGGATCGTGCCGGTATGGTGCCGTCGATATGTCGTATGGTGAAGTGGGGTGCCCAGATGAGTCGTTTGCGCTTCTTGCCGTCGTTGATGTGTTTCCATGCGTCATGATGTTCAGCGAACAGGTAGTCGTCGGCATTGGCATAGCCCACCACCCTGACGTTGCGTCCGTGGTTGGCGGCCTCGTGCTGGGCCGTCTGCCTGTAGGCCTCCAGCGGATAGTACAGCCGCCAGGCTCTGTTGCAGAAGTGCAGGTTGTAGGCAAAGGTGGCAAACGTCCAGAAGGCATAGGGCATATAGCACACCAGGCGGTCGTAGAAGGCACGGCAGTCGTATTCTGGTATCAGCAGATATTCGTATGGCTGCGTGTAGAAGATGATGTCAGGATTCAGCTCCTTCTTGATGTCTATAGGTCCCCGTTCCGACCTGAAGTCGACGTATGGCACGTGCTTCTGGTCGAAAAAAGCTCTCAGTCCTGCCAGGTCCTTTTCGTGTTCGCGACCCACACAGGGTGTCAGCACGATGGTGGCTCTGAACCGGCTGTCGCTGGCCATCAGCTCGTAGACATGCTGATATCGCCACAGGGCTACGTCGATAGCCATGAACACCACGCTGACGGGAGTATGGCCACTGCGGGCTCTCACGTAGTGCACGTGCTGACGGGCATTGGCCCTGTATTTCCATAGGTGCAGCCACAGGTAGTGAGCCGTCTTGGTGAGAAGATTCATCTGTTTTTGAATAAAGTTCCTGCAAAAGTACGCATTTTTGTTGGAAGTTCAAAAGATTTTGCTTACTTTTGCACTCAATATACATCACAGGCTATGATAATTGGATACACAACGGGGGTCTACGACCTATTTCACATCGGGCACCTCAACCTGCTGAAGAATGCCAAGGGCATGTG
>JAIKWS010000004.1 GCA_024684515.1 Prevotella sp. | reverse complement strand
AGGTAACAAGCGCGGCTGAAGCGTTTCAGCGTTTCAGCGTTTCAAGGGTTATCTGAGCGTTTCGTTCACTCTTATATAGTATGTAACTATTTAATAATCAATAAGATATATAATATATAGGCGAAATGAAACACCACTTATATCATACTGAAACGCTGAAACGTGAAACGCCAAGGCCGAGTTGATTTCATCTAAAAAGCAGAATATCAATGAGATACGATATCAGTAAAGCGACTGCGCCCGCTATGCCGAACCTCGGCAAAGGGACAGAATGTATCAAATTGCTCCTCTCACAGGCTTCAAAAGACATGTATGAACCCCTTGTTCCGATGCTTTTCCCTATACTTGGCGCGCACATCAGCGGCGCAGAATTTCAGTATCCTGACCTCAGTTGGAAGGAAACCTGTGGCGTGATGGCCAATCTGGTGGGCGATTCGGGCTGTAACAAGGGCCAACTGTCCCATCTTGTAGATGCTATTTGTCGCGACTTCCGGCAGCATGACGACGTGGAACTGAAGAAACTCGTGGAATGGTCGAAGCAGGTTAAGTCGAAGGCCGCTCTTTATCACCGAGGGCAGCAGCGACTGCTGGGCCATGCTCTCAGCAGGCCATACGACCGTAATCTCACTCATAGTGAGCCGTAATGCCCTGTCAGAGATCTGTATGGTTCTTAGCACTTCCCAGACTTGAGATAGAAAAACGTTTCAAACTAATGTGTTTCTATTCTTAATTATCTTATTATTTAAATATCTCAATGGTCTTATTACTATAACGTTATACACTTTCAGGAGAATGTCAACCAAATCAGGAAAGTTGTCAACGATGTCAGTACGACTGTCAACCCGTTCAGGAAATTTACTGTCAACTGCATTAGGAAATAAGCAAAAAACTGTCAACCGAAATCGGGAAAGACGCTCTTTTGTTGCATGCAACAATGCAACAAATTCCTGGATACAATCGCGATTCACGATCCTATCTTCTTCTAAGTGGCTATAAGTTAGACGATTGCGATTTATTGGCCTGATTGGGGAAACTGGAAGGGTAGGGCAAAACCACCTTGGAAAGTGGGAGTTTTTATCTCTACAGGCGGCTGAATATGCGGTTCCCAGTCCTTATCGAAGCGAAAAATGCTCTTGTCGAGGAATTCCAGCCTGTCGGCGAGCCATTTTTTCAGCACTTTGATCTCTTCTTCGTAAGAGCTGACACGATAGGCGGCAAACCAGCTGATGGCGTTCATGCCGCCTCCACCAAAACCAGGGAAGGCACCAAAGCCTGGGAAACCCTGAAAGTTAGGTATGCTGTCCATCCCCATGAAGTTGGGTATGCTGTCCATTCCCATGAAGTTGGGAAAGCCCTGAATGTCTGGAAAGCCCTGTATGTCGGGGAATCCGCCAGGGAAGCCAGGGAAACCGCCAAAGGCTGGAATGCTGTCAGTACCCTGTCCACCAGGGAAGCCTCCGAAGCCTGGGAATCCAGGGAAGCCACCAAAGCCAGGAATGCTGTCGGATGCCTGCATGCCCGGGAAACCTCCGAAACTGGTAATGCTGTCAGTACCTTGTCCGCCAGGGAATCCTCCAAAGCCAGGGAAGGCACCAAAGCCAGGGAAAGCCGGGAACCCCTGCTGTAGGGTACTGTCGCCAGTCTGAGCCGTCTGTTCGCTCTCGAACAGTTCTGGATAGAGTTCGAAGTGTTTTTTCACGTAGGGCATCACCTCGCTGACGTGCCTGTCGATGTAGCTGTTGATGGCCTTGTTGGAGAGGACACCCTTGCGAAGTTGCTGATAGCGTGTCTTCACAGCCTTGCGGAAGGCAGGGTCTTGCAGCAGCCGTTGCCAGAAGGCTGGCGTGGGCTGTGTGCTGCCGCCCTCGAAGCACCAGGCGTCGATGATGTTGGCATTGCAGAAGTTGCAGTTGCCGTAGGCGAGGTTGTAGTCCCACACAGGTCCTGCCACCAGCTTGCCGCCTGTGCCGTCGGGCTGTTCCTTCTCCTTATAGAAATAGGCACTCCGCTTATATCCATCGGCATTGAGGCTCAGCTCGGTATGGATGAAATAGTCGACGAACGATGGCACATCTATATATCGCGCATAGCCTCGCTCAGGATCGGCAAAATAGTCCGATTGTATGGCGAGCTCCATGCTGTCGATAAAGGCCTCGATATATGCTGCCTGCTCAGGCTGTAGCTTTTTCTTCTTGGGATAGATGCACGACCAGGTGATCTGGCTCGTGGTGATGCCCTCGCCGATGCCGGGCACCTTCGACGGGAAGGTATAGTCGTCGTCGTTATAGGTGTCGATGCGCAACAGGTAGCCGCCTGTGAGTTCCCTGCCGGCGATGTCTGTCTTCTTCATCTTGGCAATGTCCACTCGCTCTGGTCCCCGCTTGATGGCCTCGGAGAGTATGTAGACACCTCGCCACTCATCGTCGAGAATGAGCTGTACCATGCGTGTGCGCGGTCCCCAGTGTCCCATGTCGCGCCACAGCTGGAAGGCTAGTGGGTCGCGCACCATCGACACATCGTTGTAGGGTGCCAGCAGCACCCATTTGCTGTGGGCGGGCATGTCTAGCAGCGGGGCGTCCACCTCTATACCTTGCTCGTCGCGCAGCTCGATGGTGTATTTCTTCTGATTGAACATCAGCGAGCTGTTGCCACGTAGCTTGATGCCGATGGGCCCGTTGTAGGAGCCTGCCGTCATGCTTGCCGTCACCTTCGTCTGTGCGTTGAGTGCGGTATTGGTGTTGATGACAATCTTCGGCAGTTGTCTGTCCTGTGTGTCGTCAGCCGAAGCCAATGTGTGTCCTGCCATCATCAGGGTGATGAGGCAGGCAAAAATCTTTGTGCGTACCATATTGTCTTTGTGTCCTTCTTTTTCCTTGTTGCCGTGTGGTGGGTCGGGCAGTCGCTATTTGATCTGCTTCAGAGCCAGTTTCACCACCTGCTCGACGGGCAGAGCTGGCTGTTCTTGCAGGATGGCCACCACCACCTTCTGTGTTGGTGCTGGCGCGAATCCCAGCATGGTGAGTGCAGCCACGGCCTCGTCGCGCACCTCGTTGTTGACGGCTGCCGCCACCGTTCCTCCGGCAGGAATCTCGTTGGCGATGCCCAGTGCCACAATTTTCTCGCGCAGGTCGACGATGATGCGCTGGGCTGTCATCTTGCCGATGCCCTTGATAGTCTGCACCATGCGTGTGTTGCCCGTCGAGATGGCATTGCAGAGCTCGCTGACGCTCATCGACGATAGCATCATCCGTGCCGTGTTGGCCCCTACGCCACTAACGCTGATGAGCAGTTCGAACATCTCACGCTCTTTCTTTGAGCCGAAGCCGTAGAGCACATAGGCATCCTCGCGAATAGCCTCGTAGACGTATAGCTTTGCCTCCTTCTTCCCCTGTATGGAGGTATAGGTGTTGAGCGAGATGTTGAGTCCGTATCCCACTCCCGCTGCCTCGATGACGGCTAAGGTTGGCGTCAGTTCAGCCACCTCGCCCTTGATGTATTCAATCATATCCAGACTATATATGTTATAAATGTAACGCGTGAGAAAATAGATTATTGTCTCGAACGTAATAAAAAGGCCAAAACGACGTTTATATGATATGGAAGAGAAACGGTTTAACGAGGCTCAGCGGCGTGTCATCCGCGCTACGGGTGGCCATCATCTGGTGCTCGCACCCCCAGGGTGTGGCAAGACGGCTGTGCTGGCCGAACGTATTGTCTATGCCCGCGAACAGGGCATCGCCTTTGGAGAGATGGCCTGTCTGACGTTTACCAACAGGGCAGCACGTAGCATGTGCGAACGCATACAGCAGCGTATGGGCGATGAGTATGCTGCCAGTCTCGACGAGCTCTTCGTGGGTAATGTACATCGATTCTGCCTGCACTTCCTCTTCGATAGTGGCAGCGTGCCTGAGCATAGTGCCGTCGTAGATGCCGATACAAGCCTGAGCATCCTTGCCGACTTTATGGACGATGACGAACTGAAGGTGCTGGCCGACAACAGGAGCCGCCAGCGCTATTCGCAGATCATCAACCTGCAACATCTGATGTATCAGATGCAGAAAGGGTATCCCAACGACCTCATCGTTCATGGCGATGCCGTCAACGCACAGGCCATGCGCGAACTCTGTAACACCTTTCACCTGACTTACAATCGTGCGGGAGTCCTGCAACTATACCAGCAGGCCGACAGCTATCGTGACGAACTGGCGGAGATGGGACGAAATGGGATGCCGGCGCTGAGTAGCGATGCCCGTCTGCTGCTGCAGATGCTCTATGCCGCCAACAGCTATCAGCGCTACAAGCGCCAGAACGACCTGCTCGACTTCGAGGATCTGCTGCTCTTTACCTATGACGTGCTCAGTGTGGAACCCTCGCAGCATCGCTTCAGATGGCTGCAGATTGACGAGGTGCAGGACCTGAACCCGCTCCAGCTGGCTATCGTTGACCTCTTCGCCACCCCCGATGCCACCATTGTCTATCTAGGCGACTCGCAACAAGCCATCTTCTCGTTTATGGGAGCCAAGACCGACACGCTGGACATGCTGCGACAGCGATGTGGTGACCATTTCTATAATTTCTACCAGAACTATCGCTCGCCACAGTATCTGCTTGATATCTTCAACAGCTATGCCCAGCGGCAGCTGAAAATACACCCTAGCTTGCTGCCTACGACGCACAACCAGAAACCGTCTGTGCCTGGCGATGTACAGTTGCTTGAGGCCGCTACCAATATCGACGAGGCTAATCTCGTAGCAGCATGCGTGGCCCAGCTCTATGCTCAGCATCCAGAGGAGACCATTGCCGTGGTGGTTGCCTTCAACAGCGATGCCGACGATGTGAGCAGCGCGCTGCGACAACTGCCACACTTCAAGATCAGCGGCAGCGATTTTTTCGCTACGCCACCCATGCGTCTGCTGCTCTCCCATCTGGGCGTGGTGCACATGGAGCACGATTTCATCAGTTGGTCGAACATCCTCTCTGGCCTGCAGGTCTATGCCTCCAATAGTGCCGCACGCCAGGTGGTGCACGCTATGCTGCAGCTGGCCATCTCGCCTGCCGATGTGCTCCTCTATGAAGGCGAGACCTATGTCACACGGTTTATCGATGCCTACGAACAGCGTGACATCGTAGTCTTCGATACGGAGACCACAGGTCTTGACGTCTTCCAGGATGATGTGGTGCAGATTGCCGCCATCCGCGTCAGCAAGGGCAAGGTGGTCGACAGCCTGAACCTCTTCCTGGAGACCAGTCGCGCAGTTCCCCCTATGCTGGGCGACATCTCCAATCCGCTGGTAGAGGAATATCAGCAGCAGCCACATCTGTCGCCAGCTCAGGGACTGCAGCGCTTTGTCGACTTCGCCAGTGGCTGTGCCATACTGGGACACAACACCACCTACGACTATCAGATCATGGAGCACAACATGCAGCGCTATGCCCCGCAGTTGTCGATGTACGAACTGTGGCCCGACTATCTCGACACGCTGAAGCTGGCACGCTTGCTCCATCCTCGTCAGAAGAGCTATAAGCTGCGCGACCTGCTGGTACAGCTACAGCTGGAGGGTACTAATTCTCATCTGGCTGACGACGACATCATGGCTACGCTCAGTCTGATGGTCCATTGCTATGACTGTGCACGTAGCGTGGCAGGTCGACAGCGAGCTTTCTTGAGCAGCCACAGCAGTAAGATGCAACGTTTCCGGCTGCTCTATGCCGATCTCTATCGTCATGCCTGCGAGCAGAAATACGTAGCCCACACGGTGCCATCTGAGCCGTCCCCGTCAGTCGCGCAGACAGCACAGCCTGCGTCCTCTCCAGTCACCCAGGCCCTGCAGGATGCTTATCGCCAGTTGCTCGATGCACGTGTCATCCCCGTTCTTCCCAAACTCGACTTTTTTATAAGGTATATAGAGGGCGAGTTGTCGGAGCCGGCATCCTGCTCTTCGCTGGCTACACAGCTCAGTCGACACTATTCCGATCTCTGCACCATGAAGGAGGCCGATATGTGTGGCTCGTCCAGTATCACCGAGCGCGTCTTTGTCTCGACCGTCCACAAGGCCAAGGGGCTGGAGTTCGATACTGTTATCGTCTACGATGCCGTGGATGGAAAGTATCCCTCGAGCTATGCCACAGATGCCAGTAAGCAGGAAGAGGAGGCAAGGAAATTCTATGTTGCCATCTCGCGTGCCCGTCGTCGTCTCATCGTCAGCTATTGTCATAATGTTGTCACCAGGTACGGATCGTGGTATTCGAAGGTGCTCACACCCTACATGCGGCCCATAGCCAACTATTTTCGCTAAGGCATCACTCGTATAGGCCATATTCGGCTGTTATCGTGCACAATTTGTGTGTGTTCGCACACATACTGCTTGATTTGTGTCAATAATCGGTGCTTTTTTAGTCGAAAAACGAAGAAATATAATGCGGGAAATGAAAAAACGTCGTACCTTTGCATCGTCAAAAGAACAATAGCAGTTCTGATGACAAGAGATCTTCAATAGAACACATACACAGGTATTAGTTAGTAAATAGGTAAAGAATTGTTTCATAAGCCTTGCGAAAGGCAAATATTCAATAGTTGTTAGTTATTAGGTAAGTTAAGATTGTTAGTTCAGTAGGTTTTTAGTTTTAAGGTAAAAGATTTGTTCAAAGGTAACATGTTTTAGAGAAGGTTTTTAGTTATTAATATCGTTTTAGCAAGTGATTGGTTGTGATAATCAGTCACTTACGTTTTTTATAGATAGTAGTGCTGCATGATATGGTGAATAAATCTTATTCGCAAAACGAAGACAACGAAGGTGATAACCGTAATGGAGGCTAATGCCTTATCAAGGCCAATAGGATAAAATTTCGACCTGTGCGGTTGAAATCCTTATGAACAATCTGTAATCTCGCTAAACAAGGATAGTGTCATGGCCGGATGGCGCTCCCCTCCCCTCCTCTTAGGGGAAAGGCTACGGGTAGGCGAGCTTGCTCGGGAATGGGGCAAGGGGTGGGGTCTGCAGAACTATCTATTACACCTAGCCCTACATACCTACATTGCTTGCCATCACCTGTGGAATCCTGAGCTAGACGCCCTCGTTGTGGGCCCGCCAAGCAGATAGGAAGTTAGTCTTGCAGACCCCACCCCTAGCCAGTTAGCTTCGCTGACTTTTGTCGCGACTCGGCATAGCTCAAACTAGTTTGGCTCTGCTCATTCTTCGACGAGCGAAGCGGCAAGCCGATTACCCGCCCTTCAGGCGCCTACCCGTTGCCTTTCGCTGCTCCAAAAGTTCCCCTAAGAGGAGGGGAGGG
>JAIKWS010000089.1 GCA_024684515.1 Prevotella sp. | reverse complement strand
TCAAGCTTGCTTGTTTGGCCGAGTCGTGACATCAGAAGACGTAGTCAACGAGAGTACCTAAGACCAAAGGTCAAAGGTACGTAATCGGCTTGCCGCTTGCTACTGAAAGGACGCAAGAATAAGTGAGAAGAAAACCAAATTTTATTTGAGTTTTCTCGAACTGATGGAGCAGTAAGAGCCATCAAGCTTGCTTGTTTGGCCGAGTCGTGACATCAGAAGACGTAGTCAACGAGAGTACCTAAGACCAAAGGTCCGCTCGAGTTTGTCTCGCTTGCTACCGAAGAGACGCAAGAAAGATACGTAATCGGCTTGCCGCTTGCCACTGAAAGGACGCAAGAACAAGTGAGTAGAAAACCATTTTTAGCCAAAACCCCTCACCGACAATCTCAAATTGACGATGAAGGGATTTTGTATTGAAATATGATTCTATCTGACGGGCTTATCCACGCTCTATCCAGGCCAGCACGTCACCCTTGCGCACCTTGGCCCCCTGCTTGGCCGAGATATCCACCAGCTTGCCACCGAGTGCGGCAGGTATGGGCACGATCTCTCCCCATTTCTCCACGAGATAGCAGAAGGTCTGGCCTTCCTCGTATTTCTGTCCGATGAAGGGTTCTACACATGGCGCACACTCGCCATCGCCATTGAACTCGTAGAAGATCTGTCCTGGCGATGGGCAAACCAGGGCATCGGCCTTGGCATGCTTGATGGCATCGATCTCCTCTTGCGATATCTTCTTGCCACCACCCAGTTTGGCATCCTTGGCCTTCTGCAGGTCGGCCAGGAACTGCTTCTTGGCCTGTCCACTCTTGAAGGCACGGTATTGCTCAGGATGCATGGCCAGTTCGAAGAGCTCCTCGTCGTCCTTGCCATATTCCCAGCCGTTCTCATCCATTTCCTTCTTGAAGC
Source organism: Prevotella sp. (assembly GCA_024684515.1). Lineage (GTDB taxonomy): Bacteria > Bacteroidota > Bacteroidia > Bacteroidales > Bacteroidaceae > Prevotella. Next base: position 8,625 of record JAIKWS010000089.1, on the reverse strand, counting down.
CGTCGAGGGCATTGGGAATCAACGTGTGTGGATCGGCATCGGTAAACTCTCGTTTCTGGTCCTTGGCCAGCTTCACCAGCACCTCGTCGATCTTGCCAGGTATGCGTCCGCTCTTGCCCAGTATCATGCCCCACATGGCATCGTCCATCATCACGAAGCGTCCCTTTCCCTGCTCGATGGTGAGCAGGTTCATCAGGGCTATGTTCTTGGTATACTGCGAGAATGGCGTCACCAGTGGGGGATAGCCCACGCGAGGCCATACGTATTCCACCTCGTTGAACAGCTTGACCAGCATGTCGTCCATCGTCAGCACGGGCTCACCCTTCTTCTCACGCAGCTTGTTGATCATCGTCTGTATGCCACCGAGGTCGGCCATCATCGAGCCCATCATGCCGCCAGGCAGTCCACATCCCAGCAACAGGCTCGACATGTGCTTGTTGGCGGGATTGATGAAATAGCCCAGCCAGTCGTCGATGAATTCCTGCGTGAGCGTACGTGCCTGCATATACGCGTTCATATTCAATTCTGGCACCTCGAAGCCCTCGTTCTTCAGCATCGACTGCACGGAGATGATGTCTGGGTGCACCTTGCCCCAGCTGAGCGGCTCGATGGCGGTATCGATAATGTCGGCACCATTGTTGCACACCTCGAGGATAGAGGCCATCGACAGGCCTGGTCCTGAGTGGCCGTGGTACTGGATGATGATGTCAGGATGCTTGGTCTTGATGCTCTTGGTCAGCTGCCCCAGCATGTAGGGCTGTCCGATGCCTGCCATATCCTTCAGACATATTTCCTCTGCCCCAGCGGCAATCACCTCGTCGGCAATAGCCGAATAGTACTCCACGGTATGCACAGGCGAGGTGGTGATGCAAAGTGTGGCCTGCGGAATCATGCCGGCAGCCTTTGCCCACTTGATGCTGGGGATGATGTTGCGGGTGTCGTTCAGGCCACAGAAGATGCGGGGAATGTCCACACCCTGGGCATGCTTCACCTTGTACATCAGCTCGCGGACATCGTCGGGCACAGGATACATGCGTAGCGCATTCAGGCCTCTATCTAGCATGTGCGTCTGGATGCCTACCTCGTTGAAGGGCTTGCAGAAAGCCCGCACGGCAGCATTGGGATTCTCGCCAGCCATCAGGTTCACCTGCTCGAAGGCACCACCATTGGTCTCCACTCGGGCAAAGCACCCCATGTCGATGATGACGGGAGCAATGCGCTCCAACTGGTCTTTGCGTGGCTGGAACTTTCCGCTCGACTGCCACATATCGCGATAGACGAGACTAAACTTGATTTTCTTTTTTCCCATAGTCTTATATTTCTGGTTGTGTAACATTAATTGGTTGCAAAATTAATAAAAAGATGTGAGATGTGACGAAGGGCAAGTGATAAATAATGTGAAAAAGACCTGCAATAGGCAGATTTTTTCGTAACTTTGCAGCCAATTTCCACCAAACGGCAATGAGACGGATGAAACACCTACCTATCATCATACTGCTGGCAGCATGGCTGGCAACGGGCTGCGGAAAGCAGCAAAAGGACTTTTCGCTACCCATCAGCACGGTGGCTACTGACGATTCTACCATCTACGGAATGACCTGCGATGGCAGCAACGACACCATTCTCATCTTCCTGAAAGACCCCTACGACGGAACAGACCCCGACACCCTGAATATCCTGGAGGCTTCGAAGAATCATCATGTCTTCGGATCGCTGCGCATTGGCGACAAACTGGCCATCAGCCTCGACTCGGCCGACAAGAAGAAGGCCCGTCAGGTCATCGTCACACAGGACTTGCTGGGTGACTGGTGCTACAAGGTGAAGCCAACGCTAAAACGTACGGCCAGGATGAACGACTCCATCAGCATCATGGGTGACTCGCTTCAGAAACTCCTTGACATCGAGCGGGAGCTGGGATTCACGCTGAAAGCCGACAGCTCGGCAATGCCCATCGGATCGAGAAGGCAAAACGACGAGGAAAGCCCCGTCGAGTATCCCCGTGCCAAGCGCTATCACCAATGGTACATCCACGACGGACAGCTACTGCTCATCGAAACCAGGATTGACACCCTGGGCAACATGACTCCCATAGCCACAGACACCACAGAGCTTGTCATGCTGACCTCCGACAGCCTCACCCTGAGATTTGCCGATGGGGAGCACAGCTTCTACCGCAAGCCCGACGAGCACCAATAGCCTGCCAGATAGCGATAGAGCTCATGCGAAGAAGACAGCCACCCGCTTGTCTTGTTAAGATTTCTTACTCCTTCCCTTTAGCCGCTCTTTTCCTCCCTCACTAGCAAAAACTTTTTCCCTAGGCAGGAAAATATTTTTTCCTCACTAGGAAAAAAAATCTCCCTCCTGACAACAATTCTGCACCGTCTCCATTTGTAAAGGTTTTTCCAGTCACTCCGATCTCTAGCCCACCCCACCCTCGCACGTTCCCAATAGCCGTTTCCCCCTTCCTGCTCCTGCCCACCTACCCTCGCAAACTAACGCCACGAACAGCATATTCTCTTGCGCACGAGCGCCCGCATTCCTCTTTTAATTAACTAAATTCAGTTAATTTTCTGCCAAAATTGCAGCCGTTTGAAAAAAAATGCGTAATTTTGTCAGCTGTTATGAAAATAAACGAGTTGCAAGGCCTCAAACAAAGGTACAACATCGTGGGCAACTGCGATGCACTGAATCAGGTACTGGACGTTGCCCTACAGGTAGCGCCTACCGACCTGAGCGTGCTCATCGTGGGAGAAAGTGGCGTGGGCAAGGAAATCATACCACGTGTCATCCACGACAACTCACCCCGACGTCGTGAAAAGTATTTCGCCATCAACTGTGGCTCCATACCCGAAGGCACCATCGACTCCGAGCTCTTCGGACACATGAAGGGAGCCTATACAGGTGCCATCAACGACTCGCCAGGATACTTCGGAGTGGCCAACAAGGGAACCCTCTTCCTCGACGAGGTGGGAGAGCTGCCACTAGCCACGCAAGCACGACTGCTACGAGTGCTGGAAACTGGCGAGTATATACCCGTAGGAGCCACGGAAGTGAAGAAAACAGACGTGCGCATCATTGCCGCCACCAATCTCAACATACGACTGGCCATCAGCGAAGGACGATTCCGCGAGGACCTCTACTATCGACTGAACCGTATACCACTACTCATGCCTCCTCTCAGAGACCGAGGAGAGGATATCGTGCTGCTGTTCAGGCTCTTCGCTATGGAGATAGCAGAAAAATACAAGATGGAACGCGTGCAACTGACCAACGAGGCCAAGCAGATGCTGATGCGCTACAAATGGCCGGGCAACGTCAGACAGCTGAAAAACATCACGGAGCAAATATCCATCCTCAGCAAGGAGAGAACCATCACACCAGAAATCCTGGCAAAGTTCATACCACAGGATCGCGAGAGCACACAGCTCACGGTGATGCCACACAACAATAGTGACCACTCGTTCGAGAACGAACGGGAACTACTATATAAGATATTGTACGACCTGAAAGGCAATGTCAACGACATGCGCAGGGAAATCAGCCAGCTGAAAAAACAGATTGACGACGTGCAGACAACAGCACCCGCCACCATTATCGGTGCCACAGCACCACTACCTGCCATACAGACACCCCTGGAAGACGCTGAGGCAGAAGAGTATATCGAACCTACCAACGGACAGGAGAACCTCAACCTCAACGACCTCAGCAGACAGATGCTGGAAAAAGCTCTGGAACGTAACAACGGCAACAGGAAGAAAGCTGCAAAGGAACTGGGCATCAGCGACAGAACACTCTACAGACGGCTCAGACAGTACGGACTCATGATCTTCATCATGATAACCATGCTACTACAATCGTGCAAGGTCAGCTACACCTTCAACGGTGCCAGCATCGACTATACCAAGGTGAAAACCATACAGATTGCCGACTTCCCCATCCGCTCCAACTACGTCTGGGGACCTATGGCCAGCATCTTCAACAACCAGCTGAAAGACCAATATGCCAACCACACCAAACTGACACAGGTCAAACGCAATGGCGACATGAAGGTGGAAGGCGAAATCACACGCTATGAGCAACGCAACAAGTCGGTATCGGCAGAAGGCAGCTCGGCACAGGTGGAACTATCCATGACGGTCAACGTGCGATTCACCAATAACACCAAGCACACGGACGACTTCGAACAGCAGTTCACAGCCACCCAAAGCTACGACTCGAAACTCAGCCTCAATGCCGTACAGGAAGAACTGGTCACACAGATGGTGAAAGACATCACCGACCAGATATTCAACGCAACGGTGGCAAAATGGTAAACGCAATCACAACAAGCATACAGACATGGAAATAGCAGATCTCATCAAGCACCCTCAGCAACTCGACAGAGACACCCTCTACGAGCTGCGATCCATGCTCGCACTCTATCCCTACTTCCAAAATGCTCGCCTGCTACTGTTGCAAAACCTCTTCCTGCTACACGACCCCACCTTTGACGAAGAACTCAGAAGGGCTGCCATCTATCTCACAGACAGAAAAGTGATCTTCCAGATGATAGAGGCCAGCCACTACAAACTCAAAACCACCAAGCGGGAACCCCTGCCACAGCTCAACAAAGAAGACCAAGACAGCAGGACACTATCGCTGATCGACGATTTCCTCGATTCCATACCAAAAGAAGAGGCTGATGCCAATGCCGGACAGAAACGCAAGCCTACACCTGCCGATGCTGCCGTCGACTATGTGGCATTCCTGCTGGAGAACGAGACACCAGAGGACAGGAAAATGGCTGCCGAAGCACCACAGCTGATTGGACAGGAACTCATCGACTCGTTCATAGAAAATGACAAAGGGAAGATCATTCTCAACGAGAATCCCACCCTGAAACCAGAAACGGAAACACCACCGCCAGAAATCGAAAACAAAGAGGAAGAAGGCGTCTATACAGAAACTTTAGCTCGAATTTACACAAAACAGGGCAATTATTCCAAGGCTTTGCAAATTATTAGGCAATTAAGTTTGGATTATCCGAAAAAAAATGCTTACTTTGCAGACCAAATTCGTTTCCTCGAGAAATTGATCATTAATAATAACAAAAAACAATAAGTAAAAAAAATGTACACACTGTTACTGATTTTAATTATCATTGCCGCCATACTCATGGTCGGCATCGTGTTGATCCAAGAGTCTAAGGGAGGTGGACTGGCCTCCAATTTCTCCAGCTACAACCAGATTGGTGGCGTTCGCAAGACTACCGACTTCATCGAGAAGATGACCTGGGGACTGGCTGCCGCTATGGTCGTCATCAGCATCGCTTACGCATACGTAGCTCCTAAGACTGGCGAACGTGGCGCTATCGTCAACGAGATTCAGGCTCCTGCCGTCAACCCCAACAACGCACAGGGCATCGAGGCTCCTATCCAGGCTCCTGCTACCGAGGCTCCTGCCGCTACCGAGGCTCCCGCTGCTACTGAGGCTCCCGCTGCCGAGGCTCCTGCCGCCAACTAAGTCGCAAGACCACAGACTTCCCTCTATACATTATTATATATAGGGGGGAGAAAACATCAGAAAGGAAATATCTAGCAATACATTCGAAAATCCTATGAACACCATAGGGTTTTCGTTTTTTAAAGACGCCACTCACCAGGATCTCAGTTCAAAGACATCACTCACCAGGATCTCTGTTCAAAGACATCACTCACCACCAAAAAGCTTGCTCATGCAAAAAGAGAGGAACAAGGCAGATGCCTATCGCGACAAGGCCTACCAGGGAGACCCTAGGGCCATGAACAACCTGGGAGTTTGCTACGAACGAGGTGCTGGCGTGAAGGTCAGTCTCGAACAGGCCTTCAGCTGGTATATGAAAGCCGCACAGCTAGACGATGTCTATGGATGCTTCAACGTGGGCGAGTGCTACTATCACGGGAAGGGAGTAGAGCAAGACCACAAGCTGGCTTTCGAATGGTATATGAAGGCTGCCACGAAAGGCGATGTGCAGTCGCAAGTCAACGTGGCCAATGCCTACTACCTGGGCGAGGGCATCGAAGCCGATCATCAGAAAGCATTCCTCTGGTATCGAGAGGCTGCATTCCAAGGACATATACAGAGCCAGAAGAACTGTGGGGCAGCCTACTGGAATGGCGATGGCGTGGAGCACAACCTCGAGGAGTGTGCCTTCTGGTTCGAGCTGGCTGCACAGGGAGGCGACGCACAGGCACAGTTCGCCATCGGCTGGTTCCACATGACGGGCAATGGCGTGCCCATCGACGAGAAGAAGGGACTGAAATGGATTCATAAGGCCACCTTCCAAGGCTATAAGCCTGCCATCGACTACTGCAAGGAGCATGGCTACAACTGGTACTAGCAGTCTCATGCAGCCTGCACCTGGGTATCAATTTACTACCAACAATGGCAATTTTGCCTATATCCAACATCTATTTTTGCAGAAAAAGGATAAGAAACTGGCATTTGAGGCCCAACATGAGGCCTGCATGCAGTATATTCCGCACAGCATATATTGGTGTCAAATGGAGGAAAAAGTATCGAAACAAGGGGGTCATGCCTATCTTTTGAGGCCTGAGAGAGGGGAAAACTGCCCATCTTTGTGACCATTCTTGGTCTCAACTTTGCAGGAACGGAATCGCAGGATGATTATATCTTACTACAAATCAGGCATTTAAGCCAAACAACTACTTAACAAACCGACCTCAGAATCTCAAATCTCAGTTAGCTCAATTGTTTTTGAAGGGGTATCACATCCCCTCATTCCTCCTCTTACTATTTATAACTTATTAATTATTAATTAGTTATATATATTATATAAGGGATTTAGAGAGATGATGATACCTTTATTTTTAATTGAGATTTGAGATTTGAGATTCTGCAAGCCCTACTTCCCTACCAGGTTAACGTAAATAGAGTATGGGAAGCCATACCTGGAAGTGAGACATCTGAAATTTCATCCGATTTGGGTATTGCGTAGTTGATGAGAACGGCATAACTTTGCAGTCGATTTCTAAACCATCTTGCAATGAACAACATATCTCCACAACGCCAGGAAGAACTTCAGGCAAACTATCAGAACTGGGTGCCAGTCAGACTACTCATTCTTTTGCTTTCAGCCACACTCTTATGCGCCATCTTGTTGGCGATAGGCATCTCCTTATCGTGGAGTTGGCCCTGGCTGGCACTCATCACCCTGACGGTATGCGTGTTGGCAGCCTCCCTGGTTTATATGTGTGTGCTCTACTACAACTTCTCTGACAAAGGAGGGGGCTTGATGGCAAAGGTTCACTATTACGTCATCAGCCGTCTGCCCTGGGACGGACAGGGAAAGCTGCTCGACGTAGGATGTGGTGCCGGAGCGCTGACCATCCGCTGTGCCAAGCACTTTCCACAGGCCCATTGCACGGGCATCGACTACTGGGGCATCAAATGGGACTACAGCCAACAAGTATGCCAGCAGAATGCCCTGGCAGAGCAGGTGGCCCAACGATGCACCTTCCGGCAGGGTGACGCCAATCATCTCGACTTCGAGGATGAGACCTTCGATGCGGTAGTGAGCAACTTCGTCTATCACGAAATCAACGATGGGAAGAGCCGCGAAGAACTGCTCAGAGAGACGTTGCGCGTGCTCAGGAAAGGCGGTTGCTTCGCCTTGCAGGACTTGTTTGGACAGCCATCTGTCTACGGCAACTTTCAGGAAATCATAGACCATCTGAAGGCCGACACCATTGCAGAGATCCACTATGCCGATTCCGGCAAAGAGATACCCATCCCCTCGTGGATGCGGGTTTCAGGCATGCTGCCTGGAGTAGGAATTATCTATGGTAAAAAATAAAATGTAACTATGGCAAGTTTGATGAAACAATTTTTCAGTCAATGTGCACGTCCGGAAGGGTTCCTAGGACGGATGATGCTGCGGTTTATGAACTTCGGTCATGCCCCTCTGACCAACTGGGGGCTGGGTTTCGTGGACTTCAAGGACCAATGGACGATGCTCGACATCGGCTGTGGGGGAGGAGCCACGCTGAAGCGTCTGCTGAAGCGCAGTCAGGATGCAAAGGTCTACGGCATCGACATCTCGGAGGAGAGCATCGCCAAAGCCCGGAAAGTAAATGCGAAGCGACTCGACAGCCAGGTGTTCCTGACACAGGGCTCGGCAGAGCACCTGCCCTACGACGACCAGACATTCGACCTCGTGACGGCAGTAGAGACCGTCTATTTCTGGCCACAGCTGCCCATGTGCCTGCAAGAAGTGCTACGAGTGATGAAGCCTGGAGCCACCTTCGCCATCATGGTCGAGGTCGTGGATGGCGACTCCGTTTGGAAGGACGTCGTGGAAGGGATGACAGTCTATACGCCAGAACAACTGAAGAATCTTCTTGACGAGGCAGGATTCCTTCAGACGGAAGTGCATCACAAGAAACCTAGCTATGCCACTATCATCGGCAGGAAGCCATAACCTGATCAACTCAGAATAGTTCTAATTATTTCCTGACTTCGGCGATGCGTCACCCTGCTCGCACGTGCGACAATTAGCCAATTCTGGTAATTTCGGATATGCTCGTCAGTAGAAATATCAATTTTTCTTTTTCTATTTGATGGATTTTTTATACTTTTGTGGCGGAT
>JAIKWS010000078.1 GCA_024684515.1 Prevotella sp. | reverse complement strand
AAAACGATTTTGGGGAAAGGGGGAGTCATGGGCCCAGGAGTACTTACTTGTAAAACATTATTACTTACAGCTGCTGCTTGGACAATCCATTGGCGGCTTGTCCAAAGATTACGCATCAAAAAAACTTCTGCGGATTTTGGGGAAAAAGTGAATTCAATTAAGGTTTCGCCTAAAGTACTTTCGCTCAGAAATGAAAAAGAAAACGCTTTTTCTTTTTGCATTTCGCTCGCTTATTCGTACCTTTGCACGATCTTTTAAACAAAGGATAGCAAAAAATCATGGAAAAGAAGACTATTGCCGTTTTGGGCATGATGTGTGCTGGCTGTGCTGCCAATGTTGAACGTAAGCTGAACTCGCTGGAAGGAATCAGCCAGGCTAGCGTCAATCTACCTAATCGTACGGCTCTTATCGAATACGACAAGGATCGTATCTCGCTCCAGCAGATGAAAGAAGCACTTGGTGCCATCGGCTATGACATGGTGATCGAGGAAGACCGCAATGTCGAGGCCATCGAACGTCAGGCTTATACTACGCTTCGACGTAAGGTAGTACTCAGCTGGATCTTTGCCTTCCTCGTCATGGCTCTCAGCATGGGATGGATGGGCACTGCATCGTGGAATGACAGTACTCGTAACCAGACAGCCATGATTATCGCACTACTGAACCTCGTATACTGCGGACGACAGTTCTATGTCACTGCATGGCGACAGCTCTGTCATGCCTCTGCCAATATGGACACGCTAGTAGCGCTATCGACCTGCATCTCTTTTCTTTTCAGCACATTCAACACCTTCTGGGGCGAACAGGTATGGGGCTCGCGAGGCATTGAGTGGCACACCTATTTCGATGCCTCGGTGATGATTATCACCTTTGTGCTGACGGGTCGTCTGCTCGAGGAGAGGGCCAAGCAAGGCACTGCCAGCAGCATACGCTCCCTAATGGGACTACAGCCTAAGACAGCCCATCTCGTAGATGGCAATGCCGTGAACGATATCCCCATTGCTGCCGTCCAGCCTCGTGACGTGCTGGAGGTGCATCCTGGCGAGGCCATACCCGTTGATGGCGTGGTAAGCAGCAGCAATCCCGTTCTCATCGATGAGAGCATGATGACGGGTGAGTCATTGGCCGTTGAGAAGCATACTGGCGACAAACTCCTGGCTGGCACCATCGTCAAGGATGGCACATGTCTGATGCAGGCACAGGCTGTGGGACAACAGACGGTGCTGGCCAATATGATACGCATGGTGCAGGAAGCACAGGGTTCGAAAGCCCCCGTACAGCGAGTGGTAGACCGCATTGCACTCATCTTCGTGCCTGTCGTAGTAGGCATCTCACTGCTCACCTTCTTCCTATGGTATATCATTGGCGGACAGCAGATGCTGCCACAAGCCGTGCTCTCTGCTGTTTCCGTACTGGTGATTGCCTGTCCCTGTGCCATGGGACTGGCTACTCCCACGGCACTGATGGTGGGCATTGGCAAGGCTGCCGAACAGGGAATCCTGATCAAGGATGCCACTGCTCTGGAGGAACTGCGCAGGATCAACGCCATCGTCGTGGACAAGACGGGTACCATCACCCGTCCTACTGACAACGACGAGGAGCTGAAGCCCTATGCACGCGAGGCCATGGTCAGCCTGCAGCAACAGGACATTGCGGTTTACATGATGAGTGGCGACAAGGAGGAGCGAGTGGCACCCATAGCACAGCAGGCTGGGATTCCTTTCTACCAGTCGCAGGTGTTGCCACAAGACAAGCAGCAACTAGTCAGTAAGCTACAGGGAGAAGGCAAGCATGTGGCTATGGTTGGTGACGGCATCAACGACTCGCAGGCACTGGCAACAGCCAATGTAAGCATCGCCATGGGTGGTGGTACTGACGTGGCGATGGATGTGGCACAGGTGACACTGATGACTGACGACCTACGGCGTATTCCTGTTGCCATACAGCTCTCGAGAAAGACGGTGGCCATGATTCACCAGAACCTGTTCTGGGCTTTCATATATAATGTAATATGTATTCCCCTGGCTGCTGGCCTACCCTACCTCTTCGGCTATTCATGGCAGATCACTCCGATGTGGGCATCGGCCCTGATGGCTTTTAGCAGTGTCAGCGTGGTTCTCAACAGCCTTCGTCTTAAACTGACTGCACGTCCAGCATAGGTGTCCAGAGGTAATGCTCCATATCTACGAGTCCGTTGGGCTTGAAGCACACTCCTTCCTCTTCCAGTAACAACCGCTGACGGCTCCACCCAGGAGCCGTCCGTCCGTTGATAGTGACCACGCGATGGCAGGGCAGCTGTTCTGCCTCTGGCGTATAGCGCAGTGTACGTCCCACCATCCTCGGATGACTGGGCCATCCTGCCAGAGCAGCTATCAGGCCATAGGTAGTGACCCGTCCACGGGGAATCTGCGACACGATATTCAGCACGTCATCGCGAAAGGCACGTGCCTGTTCAGGTGTCATTCTCTCTGGATAGTCGCCAGTTGGTTTGACTGTCATTCAGCAGTTTACTGGAAAACGACTTTCAGTGGTTCACTGAGCGAACGCATGGTCCAGTCGATGCGCTGTTGCCATTCGGCCATCGTACGCACATCGTTCTTCGACCATGCCGATCCGAAGTAATAGGTATAGCGCTCACCCTTGTAGCCGTCATGAATACCCACGGCATGGCCTTCGTTGCCGCCAGATGGCTGGTCGAAGAGCAGTTTGCGGGTGCTCACCGTCTGCTTGGGATAGAGGGTTGCCACGAAGAGCTGACAGCTGTTCACACGTGGGTTGTCAGTAGGATCGGCATAGGCCACGAAGTCCTTGCCCAGCACCACGCTCTCCTTATCCTCCGAGTGGATGACCACTCCTGATGCCAGCCGTGCAGGCTGTGTCATGCCTGTATACCAAACGGTCATCTTATTGAAGTTGCTGCCCTTGTCCAGGCTGATGATGCGATGCTCAGTGATGCTGTCGCCCTGGAAGGCTGTCTTGTGATAGTTCAGCAATACAGTGGTACGCAGTGGTCCGTTGTCCAGCACCTCGTAGTCCTTGAAGCAATAGGGGTACACCAGCTTCTCGCCATCCATCAGTGCTGGCGTTCCACAGCCCAGTGTGGCACCTACCTTATAGAGGTCCATGCCCCGTCCGTGGTCATGATGATAGGAATAGACACGATAGATGGAGTCGCCACGATGACGGTTCAGCCGACGTTCTCTATCCACGATGGGCATCATCACGACATCCTCAATCCAGTAGCGCTGTTCCACCACCAGCTCGGGGGTGTTCTTCGTCCATACGTCGATGCCATAGCTCCGCTCACCGCTCTTCTGCAGTGCAGGCCCATACACGCGATAGGCACCACGGTCGTTCTCCCATGCATAGTCGTCCTTGCGTTCGGGGTAGATGCGTCCGTAGCATACGGTCTTAAACACCTGTGGTGTGCCTTTCTGCAGGGTCAGTCTTAGTGTGCTGTGTGGGCTCACGCCGGCATCGATCAGCACCTTGTCGTCATGGGTCAGCTGATAGGGCAGTTCCAGGCCGGCAGGATCACGCACGATGAACTGTCGTCCGCCATGAATACCCAGTCGGGCATACACCTCGCCGGCATCGATCTCTACCACCTCCTGGCGGAACTCATTGCTCTCGTTCGAGATGTTCAGCACCACACGGTCTGTTGCCGTTGCTATCGAGGCATCCTCAAAACGCAGATGCTCACAGGCAGCCAGCAGGAAGGCACCCACACCGAAGTTGGCCTGTGAATGGGCATCGACGGTCTTGGTGGGATCGGGCTTCTCGCCGATGGGCTGTACGAAGCCTACGCTACCGTCCTCCTGCAGGGCCGTAGTGGTGAGATATTTCCATGCCTTCTCAATGACAGGCACATAGACATCACGCTCCAGCAGTCCGTGGTTGACCCCCCACAGCATGCCGTAGGTGAAGAAGGCCGTTCCTGACGTCTCTGGTCCTGGTGCATCCTCCTCGCAAAGCATCGAACGGCTCCAGTAGCCATCAGGACGCTGCACACGTGCCACTCCCTGTGCCAGCTCGCGGAATCGCTGCAGGAAGAAGTCGCGATGCGCATAGTCTTCCGGCATATCGGCCAGCACCTTGGCCAGTCCTGCCAGCACCCATCCGTCGCCACGTGCCCAGAAGCTCTTGCCTCCGTCACAGGCGGTCTTCACCTTCGGATAGATATACTTCGCATCACGATAGTAGAGCTGTGCCTCCTGGTCGTACATCAGCTCGTCGGCCCACTTGAAGTTGGCATATAGCTTGTCGAGGTATTTCACCTCGCCAGTGGCCTTATAGAGTTTGCTGAACACAGGCATCACCATATAGAGGGCATCGGCCCACCACCAGAAGTCGGTCTGGGGCTGCCGCACCTCATAGTCCATCACCTCGATGGCCCGTTTGATCTTATAGTCATCGGGGTTCATCTCATACATGTCGAGATAGGTCTGGAAACAGATCTGCCAGTCGCCGAACAGCACGAAGTCCTGTCCCTCGCCATAGTGCTTGTACTTCCACTTCAAGGGGTCTTTCTCGCGGGCACCCATCCATTTGTTGTGACATGCCCATTCGTCACTATAGGCCAGCCACCGTGCCTTGCCCAGCAGGCGATAGGCCTCCATGTTGCCTGTATGATAGGCTGCCTCATCCCAGAACGAGCGCACCTTGGGCGAGCGATGCTGCTGCCAGTAGTCATTGACTTTGGTGATGATCTCCACGGTGCTGAGCGGACGTGGCTCAGGACGTTTCTTGCGTGCACGTGCCTCTGTGGCCGTTACGACCGTCAGCAGTGCGACGATGATGAGTGTGATGCGTTTCATTGTGTTACAGTTAGTTGATATGATCGTTATTGGCTCTTATTTCAGATGTGCATCAAAGAAGTTCATGCACTGGCGGAACAGGTGGTTGCGGGTGTTGCCACCGTAGATGCTGTGGTTGCGGTTGGTATACACCAGCTGCGAGAAGTCCTTGTCGGCCTGTACGAGGGCATCCATCAGCTCGGCCGTGTTCTGGTAGTGCACATTGTCATCGGCCAGCCCGTGACAGATGAGCAGGGCACCATGCAGCTTGTCGACACGTGCCAGTGGACAGACGCTGTCATAGCCGTCGCCATTCTCCTGTGGCGTACGCATGAAGCGTTCGGTATAGATGGTGTCGTAGTAGCGCCAGCAGGTTGGCGGTGCGATGGCGATGCCACAGCAGAAGACGGGACGGCCCTCCGACATCGACATCAGTGTGTTCCAGCCACCGTAGCTCCATCCCCAGATGGCGATATGGTCCTTGTCCACATAGCCCTGCTGGGCCAGCCACAGTGCCGTCTCTACCTGGTCCCGGGCTTCCAGCTCACCCAGCCGCAGATAGGTGCACTTCTCGAATTCGGCACCACGGCCTCCTGTGCCACGGTTGTCCACACACACGGCTATATAGCCCTGCTGGGCAAGATACTGCTCCAGGATGGCTCCCTGTCCGCTCATGCCGATGTCCCACGAGTTCTTCACCTGCTGATTGCCGGGACCACCATACTGGTACATCACCACGGGATACTGCTGCTGCGGGTTGAAGTCGGCAGGCTTGACCATCCAGCCACAAAGCTTCACCCCCTCGCTGGTAGTGAAAGCGAACAGCTCACGCTTGCCCATGTCATAGCTGGCACACTTGTCGGCCAGTGCCTTGTTGTCCACCAGCGTCGTCAGCACCTTTCCCTGTGTGTTGCGCAGGGTGATGCGTGTGGGGGTGTTCATATCGCTCCAGAAGCAGATGAAATACTTGAAGTCTTTCGAGAAGACTGCCGACGACCACCCCTTGTCGGGAGTCAGACAGTCGGTCTTCCCATTGCGGTGCGAGACATAGACCTTCTGGTCAGTAGGTCCCTCGTTGAGGGCTGCAAAATAGAGGTCACCCGTCGTCTCGTCATAGCCATAGACATCTGTGACGATGGTGTGGCCGGCATCTCCTACACGAGTCCCTTGCAGCACATCGCCCACCTTCCGCTGCTGGTGTCCGTTCAGGCTATATAGATAGATGTGGTTATAGCCGTCACGCTCGCTGGTCAGCACGATACTGTTCTTCATGATCTTCACATGGGCAAACACATTCTCATTGATATATTTGTCCACCTTGTCCTCGATCACCTGCTGGCAGACGGTGGTCAGCGGATTGGCCATGAAGATGCGCAGGCAGTCCTGATGGCGGTTCAACGTGAACACAGCCACCTTCGTGGCATCGCTCGTGGGCAGGATGCGGGGGATATAGCCATCGGCATCCAGGGGCAGCTGCATCTCGCGTGTCTGATGGCTCTTGATGTCATAGCTCAGCACCTTCACCGTGGCATTCTGTTCACCGGCCTTGGGATATTTGTAGGTGTAGAAGCCAGGATAGGCGGCATGCTCCTCACGACTGGGGTTGGAGCCACGGAACATCTGCATGGAGTATTCCTTCACCTGGCTCTCGTCGTAGCGTATCCACACAATCTGCTTCGAGTCGGCACTGAAGACCATCGACGAGTTGAACGAAAACTCCTCCTCGTTCACCCAGTCGGGCAGACCGTTGATGATCTCGTTGCGCTTGCCGTCTTTCGTCACCTGGCTCTCGGCATTGTTATACAACAGTTTCACCAGATAGATGTTGTTGTCACGCACAAAAGCCACCTGCAGGCCATCAGGGCTCCATACTGGCGTCTGCTGCGGACCGCCATCGCTCAGAGGCTCCAGCTTGTTGTTGGCAATAGTATAGATGTAATAGACGGCAGTGAACGAGCGACGGTAGATGCTACTGGTCTGCGTCTGGATGAGAAGACGCTTGCCATCAGGACTCATCACATAGCCCTCCACCCTGCTGATGCTGGCTCCACGGGCTGTGGCGGCATCGAAGAGAACCCCCGTCTGCTTGCCCGTCCTGAACGAGTACTGCACTATCTGCTTGCCATCGGCAGAGATCTGAGCATAGCTCTCACCATCGTCAAGAGCCTTCACAGCTGCTATCGAGGCAGCACGGAACTCACCATTGACAATACGTTTCAAATCCAGCTTCTGCCCGGCCAGCAGCTGAGAGACAACCACCACGAGTATGGCACATATCAGAGCAATCTTTTTCATCTGTCACTAATTTTCTGCAAAGGTAATAAAAAATTTTGAGATATGTAAGGATATCCAGAAAAAAACATATCGTCCAACATCTTTTTAATGTCGATCATCACATCGCTGTGCTGCTTGACAGAATGAGCGTGTATAACCCTGCCCGCAGGCCCTATCCCCTCGGTGGCCCATGCCTTGATGACCTCGCCGGCAGAATCCCAGCATGCCTGCATCACACCCTTGCTCACACCGCTGCGCAGGGCAGACTCCTTGATCACCTTGTCCTGAGCCAGCGAACTGTACATCTCAGGTGCCATCACGTAGCGGTAAGTACCCGCATCGTTCTTGTTGAACTTCACCAGTCTTTCGACTGCTTTTACTTTCATTGCCATAATTTCTTTGTGTTTTTAATGGTTAAACTTAATGATAATTAAAAGGTGTTTTTCACTGTTGAGAGTGCTGCAGCTTACTCTCATTTTGTAAACTCGTTTACAAATGCAAAGGTACAAAAAATACTTGAAAGCACCAAATATTTTCGCAATTATTTTTCAAAATATTTCAAAGCTGACAGGTAACAATCCCCTGACAGAATATGTTTCATGGTTGAGAGTGTTGCAGGTCCCTTATTCTTCGTCTATGTTTTCGAAGTCGAAGTCACCATTGGGTGCACCAGCCTCACCACTCCAGTATGGAACGCTGTTTGTCATGATTACGGGTAACTGGATGTTTATGGTCTCCATCTTCGGAGCAATATATGTTTTCTTTTTCATCATGATAAAATTCTTTTTTATACAAAATAAATTTTAGAGGTGAGAGGTGAGAGGTGAGAGAAATGTCTATAGGCGGCTTTTGAGGCGGAAGTGGAGTCCGGGCTTGCCAGCTATTCTCTCACCTCTCCCATCTCACCTCTCCCATCTAATGAATGGCAAATTTCTTGCCATTCACGATATACACTCCCTTCTGGCTGGGCTTGCCTGAGAGCTTGCGGCCATCCAGGGTGTACCACTGTGCGGCAGCAAATTTTTCACTTTTCACTGTTACCTTTTCCCTTACCTCAGTGACCTGCCCGTCGGCGCCTACCAGACGAACCGTAATGCTGGTGGGCAGGGTGCTGCTGGCGCGATTCATGGCGCGTGCCGGTGCCGGGGCTGATGAGCCAGTATACGACAGGTAGCATCGCATGG
>JAIKWS010000072.1 GCA_024684515.1 Prevotella sp. | reverse complement strand
ATCAAGGACGCTAACTTCAACCGCAACGACCAGCGTAAGAGTGCATGGACCATGGAAGCTGAAAACCAGAACCTTTCTGGCGGTAACAACGAGAACAACTGTGCTGAGTCTTACCACTCTGTATTCTCACTGAGCCAGGTCGTCGAAGGACTGCCCAATGGTGTCTATGAGATGACGGCACAGGGATTCTATCGTCAGGACGGCACCGATGCCGACAACCTGCCCTACTTCTTCATCAATGATTTGAAGACCACCTTCCCCTTGAGGACTGGTGAGGAGAACAGCATGACTAGTGCTTCTGAGTCATTTACTCAGGGACTTTATACCATTCTTCCTATGAAGCTGATGGTTTCCGATGGTAAGATTACTGTTGGTGCCAAGAACGAGGCAAATCTGGAGCTATGGTGCATCTGGGATAACTTCCAGTTGAAGTACTATGGCGAAAATGCCGATGTCAACCTGCTTGACCAGGAAATAGCCGTTGAACGCTATACTGGCAAGGGATATGGTGCCGACCAGGCAGAAGTCGACTTCGCAAATGCCAAGCAGTGGCTAGGAGTAGAGGAACTGACCACCGACATGCTCCGCATCGAGAATCCTGATGGCGAGCTCATCAGCGACTATGCTCCGTTCGACGGATGGTTCAATGGCGACGGTGTGGCTGAGACATGGGGTGACAACACCAAGATCTGCGTGAAGTTCTTCCAGGCCATTCCTGAGGGTAAGTTTGAGATCTGCGACATGAACGGTGCCGACGAGGTAGGCAAGACCTACAACGTGAAGTGGCGTCTGGTCAACGGTGAGAAGAGCGTACGCTACAACATCGGAGTCACCTTCGTTGAGGCTCCAGAATACAAGCCTGAGATCATCAGCACCATCGACGTGCCCGTGACAATGGCTCCCGCAGTGGCTTACGAAGGTCTGACCGCAACCTTCCCACTCGACGAGCTGGTAGCTGCATTGGGTGTGAACGCCATCACCGAGGCTAAGCAGTATATTGTCAACGTTACCAAAGGCAACTTCGTAGAGAACACCACTGACGGCTGGCGTGATGCCAATGGCGACGCTGCTAGCTGGGGCTCTGGCGAGGGAATGGTCTGCGTGAAGATCAACGATCCCGCCAGCGGTACTATCGACTACCTGGGTGCTATCGACGATACACACAAGGAGGGCGACACCTACACCGCCAAGTGGGGCTTCGTCAATGCCGAGGACAAGGCAGTTGTACTGAACATCAACATCACCTTCTCTGCAATACCTGAGGGCTGGATTAGCATTGTCAATAATGGTAGCCTCGAGGGTGACGATGTCAGCAACTACTTCTCGAAGGAAGCTCCTTCTACAGAGACCTTACCTTCTACCATCATAGAAGGTGCTGGTATGAACGGTAGTCGTGGTATCGTGGTGAAATCTGCCGACAATCCCACACAGACTTGGGATTCGCAATTCTTCATCAAGCTTAACGAGACACTGCCTGAGGGCACTAAGCTCCACGTCGAGTTTGACTACATGGCCGACAAGGCAGCTAAGACATCT
This sequence comes from Prevotella sp., assembly GCA_024684515.1. GTDB lineage: Bacteria > Bacteroidota > Bacteroidia > Bacteroidales > Bacteroidaceae > Prevotella. Next base: position 4,620 of record JAIKWS010000072.1, on the reverse strand, counting down.
ACACAGTCTCATGGCGAACCTGGTGCATACAAGCACTGGCAAATGGTTGGCGACGTGAACTTCACCACCGAGTGGCAGCACTTCAGCACAGAAGTTGACATCACTGGCAGCATGGCCGACATGCAGACCATCGCCTTCAACCTGTCGGAAGAGGCAACAGCAACAGAGTATCACTTCGACAACTTTGTCATCTGGATGCAGAAGCCGGCTCCCGTCGATGAATGGGTAGACATCCTCGTCAACGGCAACATGGAAGGTAACGAGGTAGAGAACTTCTACAAGAGTGAGCAGGGCATTGGTGGCCCAATGCTAGCAACCATTACAGATGGTATTGGCATTGACGGTGGACGTGCTATCGCAGTACAGTCAGCTGACGAGCCTACCAACAACTGGGATACTCAGTTCTTCATTCGCCTGCCAAAGGCACTGCCAGCAGGTACGAAGTACAAGGTAGAGTTTGACTACAAGGCCGATAAGGAAGGTGGATTCGAAACACAGGCTCATGCCGAACCTGGTTCTTATATCCACTGGGACATGATTGGCAATGGAACCTTCACTGCTGACTGGCAGCACTTCGAAAAGCAAGGCTCCATCACAGCAGAACAGAGTCCAGAAGGTAATATGCAGACCATCGCCTTCAACTTGGCACTCAACAAGGTGGCCACACAGTTCATCTTCGACAACATCAAGTTCTGTGTCGAGAAGGACTTCTACGAGACGGGCATCTTCGAGATCGCCAACGAGCAGTTGCCTACAGAGGGCATCTACAACCTGCGCGGACAGAAGGTTGACAAGGCTACGAAGGGGCTCTACATTATCAACGGCAAGAAGGTGTTTATCAAGTAATACCATATTAATAAGTATTACAAGCGAAAGGAAGTGGCATCCCCGTTGCAGGGAATGCCACTTTTTCATGTCTAGTATTCATAAATTTGAATAATTTTCAAAAAATATGCAGAAAAGCTTGCATATATACAAGAAATTTGGTAATTTTGCAGCCCCAAACTGAATAAATATACAAAACGTGAAGAATAAAAGCAAGCGATTAGAGGCTATCCGTCTCATCATATCGAGTCAGCATTTAGGATGTCAGGAAGATTTAATGGCTGCCTTGGAACAAGAAGGATTCCACCTCACACAAGCCACGCTAAGCCGTGACCTGAAACAGCTGAAGGTAGCAAAAGCTTCCACTCTACATGGCGAATACATCTACGTGTTGCCCAATGAGACCATGTATAAGCGTGTGCCAACAGCATCCACCGTCAGAGAGATGATGCAGGTGCCTGGCTTCCTGAGCATCCAGTTCTCTGGCAACATGGGGGTCATCAAGACGCGGCCTGGACATGCCAGTGCCATTGCCTGGACTATCGACCGCAGCAATTTTTCACAAATCCTAGGTACTATTGCAGGCGATGACAATATATTTATCGTCATCAAGGAAGGAGTAAGCAAAGAAGAAGTCATCGATGCCCTCAGCGAAGTAGTGCCAAACATTAAATAATTGTCCTGAGCATTCTGCCCATCACACAATACAGAAAAGAAAACGAAAATGGAACAGGAACAAGAGATTGAAGTCCTTGTAGCAGGCCCCGAGCATGAGGTCTATGTAGACACCATCCTCGATACCATTGCCGAGGCTGCAAAGGTACGTGGCACCGGCATTGCCAAGCGTACCCATGAGTACGTGGCCAAGAAGATGCAGGAAGCCAAAGCTGTCATTGCCTTGAACAAAGAAGGGCGCTTTGCCGGATTCAGTTATATCGAGACATGGGAAAACCAGCAATACGTTACTACCAGCGGTCTCATCGTGCACCCCGACTTCCGTGGGCACCATGTAGCAAAACGCATCAAGGATATGACTTTCTCGCTGGCTCGCACCCGCTGGCCCCATGCCAAGATTTTCTCACTTACCAGTGGTGCTGCCGTCATGGCAATGAACACAGCACTGGGATATCAGCCCGTCACCTTTGCCGATCTTACTGATGACGAAGCATTCTGGCGTGGCTGCGAGGGCTGTATCAATGTGGATGTGCTTCATCGTACCGATCGTAAATACTGCATCTGCACTGCTATGCTCTACGATCCTACTGAGCACCTGCCCGCAAAGATTCCTGATGAAGTCATAGCCCGCATCCGTCATCTAGAAGAATTAGAAGAACAAGAACAATATAACAAGCTAAATGGAACAGAAAAAGAAAGTTGTAGTCGCCTTTAGCGGCGGTCTGGATACATCCTACACGGTGATGTATCTTGCAAAGGAAAAAGGATATGAAGTCTACGCTGCCTGTGCTAACACTGGTGGCTTCAGTGCCGAACAGTTGAAGACCAACGAGGAAAATGCCTACAAGCTTGGCGCCAAACAATATGTGACACTCGATGTGACGCATGAGTATTATGAGAAGTCTCTGAAATACATGATCTTCGGAAATGTACTTCGCAACAACTGCTACCCCATCAGTGTTTCCAGCGAGCGCATCTTCCAGGCCATCGCTATTGCCCGCTATGCTAGAGAGATAGGTGCCGATGCCATTGCACATGGCTCTACTGGGGCTGGCAACGACCAGATCCGCTTCGATATGACTTTCCTGGTCATGGCTCCCGGTGTGGAAATCATCACATTGACACGTGACAGGAAACTGACAAGAAAGGAAGAAGTTGACTATCTGAATGACCATGGTTTCTCTGCCGACTTCACCAAGCTGAAATATTCCTACAACGTAGGCATCTGGGGCACCAGTATCTGTGGTGGCGAACTGCTCGACCCTACACAGGGACTACCAGAAGAGGCTTATCTCAAGCACGTCACAAATCCTGAGAAGGAGTCGCTGCTGAAAATAGATTTCGAGAAAGGTGAGATCGTGGGAGTGAATGGTGAGAAATTCACTGACAAGATCAAGGCCATACAGAAGATCGAGGAGATTGGTGCCAGCTATGCCATTGGCCGCGATGCCAATGTGGGCGACACCATTATCGGCATCAAGGGCCGTGTTGGTTTTGAGGCTGCTGCTCCGAAACTGATCATCGAAGCCCATCGCCTGCTGGAGAAGTCAACACTCTCCAAATGGCAGCAGTACTGGAAGGACCAAGTGGCCAACTGGTATGGTATGTTCCTCCACGAGAGCCAGTATCTGGAGCCTGTCATGCCCGATATAGAGGCCATGCTCACTTCCTCACAACGCAATGTCACAGGAACAGCCATTCTGAAGCTCCGTCCCTATGGCTTTGAGACAGTAGGCATCGAGAGTGCCAATGACCTGACTCGTTCGAAACTTGGCGAATATGGTGAGACACAGACTGGATGGACTGCCGACGAGGCCAAAGGTTTCATCAAGGTCAGCTCTACCCCACTCCGCGTCTACTATGGCATTCACCCCGACGAAAAACGTTAATACAAATGGAACCTAAACGTTATTATCTCTCAGAGAAAGACAAAAAAATCGGTGGCGTCTGTGGCGGCATTGCAGAGTATTTCAATATCGACTCCCTGCTCGTACGCGTTGCTTTCCTACTCTTTGTTTTCTGCTTCGGCAGTGGTCTCGTAGGATATCTCGTCCTATGGCTATTGGCACCTAAAAAATCAGAATTGATATGATTAGAATAGGCATACTTGGCGCTGCTGGCTATACGGGTGGCGAGCTTATACGCTTACTACTGAATCACCCCGAGGCAGAGATTGTCTTTGCCAACTCCGAAAGCAATGCCGGCAATCTGGTCAGCGATGTACACGAAGGACTGGTCGGTGATACTGACCTACGATTCACCGACCAGATGCCCTTTGAGCAGGTGGACGTGGTGTTCTTCTGCTTCGGACATGGCAAGAGTGAGGCATTCCTAAAAGAGCATACGATTCCTTCCCACGTAAAGATCATCGACCTGGCACAGGACTTCCGTCTGCAGGGCAATCACGACTATGTCTATGGTCTTCCGGAAATCAACAAGTCGCTCATTGCAAGGGCTCAGCACGTAGCCAATCCTGGCTGTTTTGCCACCTGCATCCAGTTGGCCTTACTGCCCGCCGCAGATCTGCACCTGCTGAAGGAAGACGTGGCAGTGAATGCCATCACCGGTTCTACAGGAGCCGGTCAGAAGCCCGGAGCCACCACCCATTTCTCTTGGCGCAACAACAACCTGAGCATCTATAAAGCCTTTAACCATCAGCATATCGCTGAAATCAGACAGTCGCTGAAGCAAGTGCAAGGCTCGCTCGATGCCAGCATCGACTTCATCCCCTATCGCGGCGACTTTGCCCGTGGCATCTTCTGTACCGCAGTCATCAAGACGAAGGCCCCAGCCGAGGATGTTGTCAAGGCATATCAGACATTCTATCAGGATGCAGCCTTCACCCATTATAGCGACAAGGCCATCGACCTGAAGCAAGTGGTGAACACCAACAAGGCATTGGTTCATGTCGACTGTTTCGACGGGAAGGTACTCGTCACCTCCGCCATTGACAATCTGCTGAAGGGTGCTGTTGGTCAGGCCGTCCAGAACATGAACATCATGTTCGGCATTGACGAGACAGCAGGACTCAAACTGAAGGCATCTGCATTTTAAGTACATCGTGTAATAACCTAATGAGACATCTATCCTTTCTATGGATACTTGGCATACTACTGGCTT
>JAIKWS010000071.1 GCA_024684515.1 Prevotella sp. | reverse complement strand
ATCGCCGTGCCGGCCAAGTGGATTAGGACGGCAAGGCAAAATGTACTCAACATCTACTCAGGCAAGCCATACGACCTCGTCTGGGCTTACGGATAGGAAAAACACCTTCGTGGGACATTCAAGCCGCCAAAACGATTTTGGGGAAAGGGGAATTGTGCGCCCAAGTGTGACATCTTGTAAAACATTATTACTTACTGTAGTTATGAGGGCAATCCATTGGGTTCATGTCCCAATATTATGCATTAAAAAAACTTCTGCGGATTTTGGGTATTATATGACCTTCCATATTGTTTGATAGTCTACACATTAGATGTACAATATTCCACGAAAATAATCGATTGCACAACTATTTAGCATATATCAAGAAATTGTGCTCCCACACAACATTTTTTTACAAAAAAAACTAAAGAAATGCTTGCGACATTAAGAAAAATTTGCTAACTTTGCACTCGTTATCCTGAAAACAATCTTTTTACCTTAAAAGAACTAATACCTATTGAAGATAGAAGCGATCGACTGTGAAGCCTGTCGCTTTTCTTTTTTTTATTTTATTGATATGAGTTGCTTTTGGCACAGCAGTAATATAAGCCACAAGGTCCCACCTTTTTTTATGGCACACAAAAACACGTAGACTCCACTTTTCCGGCTAGCACAGTGCTAGAGATTTCCAGAAAAGAGTCGATTCCACGTGCTTTCAACCTATGTAAGAGCCAATCAGAAGGTACAGGGCAGTGTGAGCAGCTGGTACATCAGCGTACGTGCCAGCCGTGTGTGCCCCTCGTCGTTGGGATGTAGCCTGTCGTTATCGGCACTCTTGAAATAGTCGGACTGCACATCCAATATGGGCATCAATCCACTGACGGCACTCCAGTCGATCACAGGTACAGCCCAGACGGCAGCAGCCTCTTTCGAAGCTTCTATATAGGCAGTGACATATTCGCCACAGCCGTTCTGCCAGTCTTCTGACGGTTGCCAGTTACGGTCATTAGCATAGAAGCCTCCACGATGGATGGGTGTAAGCACGACCACTTGTTTATGGGGATATGTTTCCTTGACCTGTTTCAGTGCAATATTGATTCTGCCGCGATAGGTTTTATCGTTGTACTGTGGTGTGCGATGCTGTCGTTTCACCATATGCTTGGGCTCGTGGATACCGGCCATGACACTGTCCTCACATTCATCGTACCACACACCCAAGGGCACGGCAGCATTGTAGTCGTTGGTACCGATGAAGATGATGATGGCATCAACCTCATCGCCATGTTCCTCATAACATTGCTTCACCTGACGTGGAATGTCGTTCCACTGCCGGCCACTAACGCCATAGACATAAGGTGTGATCTGTAGCCAGTCTTGCAGGAACCCCCAGTACTTTTTCTTCGAACCTTTGTTGCGTGGATCGGTGATGCTATCACCCAGATATGCCACTCGCTTTCCTTGCCAAGGATGGCTCACCAACATCTGTGGCAGTGCTGGTATGGCCAACAACAGGCATAGCAGCATGACAATCGTCTTTTTGGAATAGTTGTTCATAGTTTGCATGTTTTTTAGTTATGATGATTTTTCGTTTGTTTTGTAATAACATCCCCTACCCTGCCCCATGACCATTGATGGCAGCCAGCACTCTTTGAACCTCATCGGCTTCGGTGATGGCAATACCATTGTGCAAATGCGAGCATGAGCCGTGTATCTCGTAGGCTCCTGTCTGTTTGAGGATCTTCCAGGCATTGCTGGCTCTGACACCTCCTCCCGGCATGATAACAAGCCTCTCTCCTGCCAGATCGCACAACCTCCGAATCATGTCAATACCCTGTTCTGCCGTTACTGCCTGCCCAGAAGTTAGCAGCCGGTTACATCCTATACTGATGAGTTGTTCGAGTGCCACGATAGGATTGCGACAGGCATCGAAAGCACGATGGAAGGTAAAAGACTTGGAGCCTGCAGCCCGTACCATGAGCTGTGTGGCAGCGACGTCAATATCACCAGTGTTGGTAAGTGCCCCAGCCACAAAGCCATCAGCAAATGGTGCCAGCTGTGTGATATCGCCAAGCATGGCCTGCAACTCTGCTTGCGAATATACAAAATCACCCTCACGAGGACGTATAAGAACGTGGATAGTAAGTCCTGGATATCGTTTGCGTATCGTCTGCAGCATACCGATAGACGGAGTGAGCCCGTCGACCGACAATGCCATACACAGTTCAATTCGTCTGGCACCCCCCTCTACAGCAGCAGCAACACTTTCCAGATTGCCACAACAGACTTCTAGTATGTGTTTCATCTGCTACCCTCCTTCTTCAGTTTCTTGAGTCTTCTGGCCGCATCACGAGCCTCTGGATATACCTCGAGAGCTTTCTCATAGTTTCGTATAGCGGCATCGATCATGTGTTCCCGTTCGCATTCCTTCCCCATGAGGGTATATTCTGCCGACAGTCTCATAAGCTTCTCGTTAGTGGCTTTCCTCTCGCTTTTGAGGTTTTCAATCTGCTGGCGTTGCACGTTGATGACATTGAGTTTTCTAGTGATATAGCGTTTTGCCACAGGTTTTTCGATGTCATAGCGAGCGTGTATGGCCAACAGGAATTGGTCGAGGAAGTTCTTGAAGTCTCCCCGGTCGAAGGCCCTAATAGCATCGCGATACAGCCGGTCAGCCTTTCCCTCTTGCATAGCCTTGTTGATGGCCAACTGATCGTTATAATGCTGTGCGAAGTGTACGACCTCACCCCTAACGAAGATGTCCTCCCTGTGTATGGGTGCCACAAGTGTGATGCCCTCAAGAGATGTACATCGTGACAGTGCCACATAGGTTTGTCCTCCAGCGAATGCTCCCCCCGTGAAATCTATATTGACCTGACTGAAAGTGAGTCCCTGGCTCTTGTGTACGGTGATGGCCCATGCCAGTCGCAAGGGGAACTGGGTATAGGTACCGAGTAGTTGCTCTTCTATCTTCTGTTCCTTCTCGTTGAACACATAGCGCATGTTCTCCCACACCTCACGCTCTACGTCATAATCGTTGCCATCCTCGGTCTGCACCGTTATGATACCCTCTTCTTCATCAATCTCTACGATAGTGCCCAACGTACCATTGACCCACCGTTTCTCCTTGTCGTTCTTGATAAAGATAATCTGTGCTCCCAGTTTCACCTGTAACTCCATTGGTGTAGGGAAGGAACTTTCGGGGAAATCGTCCTTCACCCATCCACGGAAAATGGTAGGCTGTCCACTGAGCTCACTGAGCCGTTGCTCATTTATATAATCCACGGTGTCACGTCGCGTTGCCAGTGTGATGGTGAGATTCGAGTGGTGTGTGGATTCTGAAGGCTGTTCTGCGACACATCGACCGTTCAGAGTCAGCAAATCCTGGCTAGTGGCCTGGTTCTGCCGTATGCGGTCTAGTAGCGACACGAACTCTGCGTCGTTCTGGCGGTACACCTTTTTCAGCTCTATGCTGATGAGATGCATCTGCTGCCATACCTTGGCATTGAAGAAATAGGCACTCTGGTAGTAGGGTCTGAGCAGTTGTCGCTCGTCATCCTTGAGCACTGGCTCTAGTTGGTAGATATCACCCACGAGCAGCAGTTGCTTGCCTCCAAAGGGTTCATAGTTGCGTGTGAAGATGCGTAGCACCTTGTCTATGAAGTCGATAATGTCGGCACGCACCATGGATATCTCGTCGATAATGATGAGGTCGAGCTCACGCAACAGCTTCCGTTGTGCACTGGTGTACTTGAGTGTCTCCTTGATATGCCGTCTGTCATAGCGCGAGTCGTTGGGCAACAGTGGATGGAAGGGCAGTTTGAAGAAGCTATGCAATGTCTGTCCGCCTGCGTTGATGGCGGCAATACCCGTAGGAGCCAGCACCACGCATTTTTTCTTGGTGTGACTTACCACATAGCGGAGGAATGTGCTCTTGCCCGTTCCTGCCTTTCCTGTGAGGAAAAGGGAACGCTGGGTGAAGTCGACCAACTGAAGGGCATCCTGCCACTCCTTGTTGTCGAGGTCGAGCTGCTGCTCATGCTGCTGGCTATTGCTGTTGCTCTTGTTCCGCTGCTTCATTAGGAATAGTAGGTGGTGATACTGGTAACGGCTGGTCACCATCGGTATTGCCCGGTGCCAGCTCATCGATAAGCTCTCCTCCAGCATCCTCTAGGTCATTGATGTCGAAGGCTATGATGCTGTCGATGGGGTTTACATGTCCCCAAGTCTGATACTGGCTTGCTAGGATTGTAGAATCCTTGCACTCCTCGAACTTGGCATGATAGTGGCTGAATCGAGGATCATCAAATACGCTTTTCAGGAATCGTCCACAGATGGGCAGTGCTGTCTTGCCTCCCTGTCCAAGTGCTCCTGTGCGGAAGTGTATGGCCCGGTATTCACCACCTACCCATGCCCCACATACCAGTCGTGGCGAGATACCCACGAACCAGGCATCGCTATGGTTATTGGAAGTTCCTGTCTTGCCACCGAAGTCGGTGTCGGTATGCTGTCCTATGAACTGTCGCAGGGCCCAGCTGGTGCCTGACAGTCCTCCCATGAGCATCTGCTGCATGAAGAATGCACTGCGATAAGGGATAGCCTCTTTCTGCTGGTCCTCGACCTTGAAAAGCTCTTCGCCATTACGGTCGAGGATACGGGTGACGAAGACTGGTTCATGCATGCCACCATCGTTAACCACCGTGCTGTAGGCATCAACCAGTTCAAGCAGATTGACATCGCTGGCACCAAGGGCTAGCGACGGTACCTCCTGCAACTGGCTCTTGATGCCCATGGCATGAGCAGTGCGCACCACATTATCGATGCCCACATCCTGTCCTAGTTTCGCTGCAATCGTATTGACGCTGTGCGCAAAAGCCGACCGCAACGTCATGCCGGCCCCTGAAACAGAGCCATTGGCATTGTGCGGAGTCCATGAACCTCCTATTCGGTAGTAGGTATCTGTATAAACCGTATTGGGGCTCATCTGCTGATTCATGGCTTCGGTATATACAAATAGTTTGAACGTTGAACCTGGCTGTCGAAGGGCTGTCACCTTGTCATATTCCCATGTATCGAAATCAATATCGCCTACCCATGCCTTGACCTGCCCCGTATGTGGTTCCATGGCCACGAAACCACAGTGCATGAATCGAGTGATGTAGCGCAGAGAGTCCATAGTGCTCATCTCGGCCTTGACGGGTCCATCGTAGCTGAACAGTTCCACGGGATGTGGCTGGTTCATGTAGTACCATACTGAGTCGGGCTGCTCAGGATACTGTTTGCATAGTTGCTTATAGACAGGCAGTCGCTGTGCAATATTCTCGATAAAGTTAGGAATCTCACGATAGCTCTCGTCCTGCCAGGGGTTCATGCCAGCCCAATGCTGATTGAAGTTGTCCTGTATGATACGCATTTGCTCGCTGGCGGCTTGCTCAGCATACTGCTGCATGCGTGTGTCGAGGGTGGTATAGATCTTGAGTCCTTCTGTATAGAGGTCGATCTGATGTTCCTCGCACCACTGCTGCAGATGGTCTTGTAGTGCCTTGCGGAAATACAGTGCCTGTCCGTCGTGTGCCGTCTCCACATAATAGTCGAGGTGGATAGGCTCGTTGCATATCGAGTCGTAGTATTGTTGTGTGATATGCCCATGCTGCAGCATATTGGACAGCACGACATTTCTCCTGCGCATGCTGTTGTCGGGATTCAGACGGGGATTGTAGGTAGTGGTGGCCTTGAGCATGCCTACGAGCACAGCTGCCTGTTCAGCCTTCAGGTCTTTGGGGGCTATGCCAAAATAGGTCTTGCAGGCCGTCTTGATGCCATAGGCATTGGAACCGAAGTCGACGGTGTTGGCATACATGGTGAGGATCTCCTGTTTGGTGAAGTTCCACTCGAGCTTGAGTGCCGTCACCCATTCCTTGCTCTTCATGACCAGGATTTTCAAACCGGGTATCTTGCCCAGCAAGCCGGTAGAATATTCGGTACGCACACGGAAGAGGTTCTTGGCCAGCTGCTGAGTGATGGTAGAGGCTCCACGGGCATCATCGTGGACGACATAGTCCTTCAGAGCAGCGAAGAAGGCAGGCACGTCGACTCCATAGTGGTGGTAGAAGCGCTCGTCCTCCGTATCGATCAGGGCATCCCAGAATACCGGGTTCACATCCTCGTATTTGACAGGTGTGCGGTTCTCGCTGAAGAACTTTCCTATGAGCACGCCATCGGCACTATAGATTTCCGATGCCTGTGGTGGCTGTGTGTTCCTGATGGTATCCATGTTTGGCGACCGTCCGAAAAGGTTGAACAGGTTGATGTCCACTGCTCCTAGATAGAGGATGACAAACACTACTATCGAGCCAATAGTCGATAGCAGCTTGATATACCAGGGACGTCCCTTGAACAGGTGTACATACCAGCGAAAGGGCTTACCCAGCAGTCTTAATATATTTGATAATGTCTGCTTCATCATTTGGTGAGAACCATTTTACTTCACTGTCTTTTTTAAACCACGTCAGCTGTTTACGGGCATAGCGACGGGTGTTTCCCTTTATTCGTTCTACGGCCTCCTCGAGTGTCCATGTGCCGTCAAGATATGTGAACAACTCTTTGTAGCCCACTGTATTCAGGGCATTTAGGTGACGCAGTGGCAGCAAGCTACGTACCTCTTCCAGCAGTCCATGGGCCATCATCTGGTCAACACGGACATTGATTCGATGGTAGAGCTGTTCGCGAGGCAGCGTTAGGGCTACTTTCCTGATATTGAACGGACGTTGCTTGCGGACGTTGGTTCGGAACGAGGTATAGGTCCGACCTGTCATATGGCAGATCTCAAGGGCATGTACCACACGTCGCGGATTCTTGCGGTCCACGATGGCATAGTGCTCAGGATCCAACTGGCGGAGCTCCTCACAGAGAGCCTCCAGTCCCTCGTTCTCCAGTCGTTGCTTCATCAATGCCCGTATATCATCATCGACGGTAGGGATATCGTCAATGCCATTGCAGACTGCATCGATATACATCATCGACCCACCTGCCAGCAGGGCATAGTCCGACGTCTTGAACAGCCCATGTAGCAACTTTGTGACCTGCTGTTCATAGCACGAGGCACTGTAATAGTCGGCAAGCGATAGCGTCCCCACAAAATAGTGCCGCACCCGCCGGAGCTGTTCCTCGGTGGGTGCGGCAGTACCTATTTTCAGTTCACGGTATATCTGACGGCTATCGGCATTGATAATAGGTATGCCGAAATCCTCTGCCATGTCCATACACAGGGCTGTCTTACCCACTGCCGTTGGACCCGTGATGACGATAAGGGTCTTTTCCTTCATCAGCGGATGATACCGCGTTTTGATTCTTCTACAAACGTACAGATATAGTCTACCTCCTTCGAGTCGGGATATTTGGCACGGGCCTCGGCAATGCCATCCTTGATGATACCACGGGCATAGATAGTGCGATAGGTGTCGTGAATCATCTCTATCGTCTCGGTAGAGAAGCCACGACGGCGAAGCCCGATCAGGTTCACGCCAGCGAAGCGGATAGGCTCCTTGCCTGCTATGATATAGGGAGGGATGTCCTGGCTGGTGCGGCTGCCACCCTGTATCATCACATAGCTACCGATGCGGATGAACTGATGGAAGAGCACCTCGGCCGAGATGATGGCATAGTCGTCGACCTCTACCTCACCGGCAAACTTGGTGGAATTGCCTATGATACAGCCGTTGCCGATGATGCAGTCGTGCGCTATATGCATGTTCTCCATCAGCAGATTGCCAGAGCCCACAACGGTCTTGCCACGCGAGGCTGTGCCACGGCTGATGGTCACATTCTCGCGAATACTGTTGTGGTCGCCAATCTCGCAGAGGGTCTCCTCGCCCTTAAACTTCAGGTCCTGAGGCTTGGTCGATATGCTCGCACCGGGGAAGAACTCATTGCCACTGCCTATACGGGCTCCCATATGCAGGGTGACTCCATTGAGCAGATGGTTATTGTCGCCCATCACCACATTGGCGTCGATAACGCAGAAGGGACCTATCACATTGTTGTCGCCCAACTTGGCATCGGGTGAGACGACGGCTAAGGGGTGTATCTGATTCATCTATTTGTTCTTTACGATTTGTGCAGTGAAAGTGGCCTCGCTCACCACATGGTCTCCAACAAAGGCATAGCCCCGCATGGTGCTAATGCCATGACGCAAAGGAGCCATCAGTTCGACCTTGAAGAGCAGCGTGTCGCCAGGCACCACCTTCTGACGGAACTTCACACCGTCGATTTTCATGAAGTACGTGCTCCAGCGCTCAGGCTCCTCAACACTGTTCAACACCAGCAGTCCGCCTACCTGAGCCATCGCCTCTACCTGTAGCACGCCTGGCATGACGGGCTCCTGGGGGAAGTGACCAGTGAAGAACGGCTCGTTGCTCGTGATATTCTTCACACCCACTATGCTGGTGGGACCAATCTCAATGACCTTGTCCACCAGCTGCATGGGATAGCGGTGGGGCAGCAGCTCGCGGATGCGGTTGACATCCATCACGGGAGTCTCGTTAGGATCGTAGAATGGTGCCTGGATCTCATGTTTACGGATCTCCTTGCGCATCTCACGCGCAAACTTGTTGTTGATCGTATGACCAGGACGTGTAGCCACAATACGACCTTTGATAGGACGGCCAATCAGCGCCATGTCGCCTACCACATCGAGCAATTTGTGACGGGTGCACTCGTTCTCCCACTTCAGGGGCTTGTGCTGTATGTAGCCCAGCTCCGTAGCATCGCGATGCTCCACGTGCAACAGGTCGGCCAGCATGTCCAGACGCTCCTGCGTGGTCTGGCGCTCGTAGATCACGATAGCATTGTCCATGTCGCCACCCTTGATGAGGTTAGCCTGCAACAGGGGTTCGATGTCGCGCACAAAAACAAAGGTACGTGCAGGAGCAATCTCCTCTGCGTACTTATGGATATTGTCGAGCGTTGCAAACTGGCTGTTGATGAATTTCGACTCGAACGAGCACATCGTCGTCAGCGAGAACTCGTCGTCGGGGAGAATCGTGATGCACGAACCCGTCTCATCGTCCTTCACCTCGATCTTCTTGCGGATGACGTAGTAGTCCTTAGGGGCATTCTGCTCTTCGATCCCCACCTCGTTTATCTTCTCAACATACTGAATGGCAGACCCGTCGAGTATGGGGAACTCAGGGCCACTGACCTGAATCAGACAGTTGTCTATGCCTAGAGCATAGAGGGCGGACAGGCCATGCTCCACTGTTGAGATTTTCACATCTCCCCGGCCTAGCACGGTTCCTCGCTGGGTATCAACCACATTCTCCGCCACTGCGTCGATAGTGGGCATGCCCTCAAGGTCTATGCGTTGAATCTTGTATCCATGGTTCTCTGGTGCGGGATTGAACGTCACAGTCAGACTCAGTCCCGTGTGAAGGCCTTTTCCGCATAGCGTAAAACTGCCTTTCAGCGTCTTTTGTTTCATCTGATAGATAATGATTGATTAATTTTGGTGCAAAGGTACACAAATAAATCGAAATAGAAGCGATTCTGAAGGCAGATTTTCAGATTCAGGCCTTTTTAATCGCATTCTGAGGACGTATGAGCATGCTCCAGCTCTTCCACCTTCTTCTTCAGATCGTTCAGTTCGCGATACATTTCCGGCAGGCGACGCATGATGGCCGAGGCCTTGAAGAAAAGTTTTGGATCCATGGCAGGCGAACCAATCAGCTGCTCGCCATTCCCCTTCGTATTGCTGATGATACCCGCCTGAGCCCCTACGAACGTCTTGTCTGCAACATGGATATGGCCCGCAAAACCTGCCTGACCACCTACCATGCACCACGCCCCGACCTTCGTGCTGCCTGCCAGCCCTACCTGTGCAGACATCACGGTGTTCTCACCGACCTCGCAGTTATGAGCCACCTGAATCAGATTGTCTAGCTTCACCCCCTTGCGAATCACGGTCTGTCCCATCGTAGAGCGGTCCACGCACGTGTTAGCACCTATCTCAACATTGTCCTCTATCACCACGATGCCTATCTGAGGAATCTTGTCATAGCCCTCCTGACTGGGAGCAAAGCCAAAGCCGTCAGCACCTATCACACTACCGGCATGGATAGTAACACGATTGCCAATACGACAGTCCTGATAGATGGTCACATTAGGATAGAGAACGCATCGCTCACCTAGCTGGACACCATCACCCACCACCGTATGGGGATAGATCTGCGTACCGTCTCCCACCACAGCACCGTCACCGACATAGGCAAAGGCACCAACATAGACGTCTTTGCCAATGGTGGCCTTGGGCGAGACGAAAGCCAAAGTGTCGACACCCGTCCGATGAGGTTTCATCTGCTCGTACAACTGCAGCAGACGAGCCACTGCCTCGTAGGCGTTCTTCACACGGATCAGCGTTGCCGGCACTGGACGATCAAGTTGCAAATCGTCGTTCACAAGGACCACACTCGACTGGGTATCGTAGATGAAATGAGTATATTTAGGGTTCGAGAGAAAGGATATGGCACCTGGACGACCTTCCTCTATTTTAGAAAATGTGTGGATGGCAACGTTCTCATTGCCTTCCACACGTCCCCCTATCATTTCTGCTATTTGCTTAGCTGTAAACTCCATCATATATCTTTGGTTTTCAAATAATGGCGCAAAGATACACATTTTTCCCGAATATTCCTATTTTTAACTGACATATTTTCTCTTTTTCACATATTTATTGAGAATAAGACCAGAAAATGAATGCAAAGCATTTCCATTCCATACAAAGCAGTTCCTATTTCCGCATATTCCATCGAGATGACCTTCGGGGACAGAAAAGGTTCACCAACCCAAAGAAAACGGCCTGCCGTCTGGCTAGTCTCGCAATGCCTGCCACGAAGCATCTCTCATCACTCCTGGCTCAGGACAAGGTACTCCTCTAGGCCTTCAGCCCCCGTCCCCTAGCCTCCATTCCAGCACAAGTCCGCCAAACCGTATTCTTTCAACAAACAGGAGAAGACAGAAACACTATCCTGCTGATTATTATATGGTTACAAATCTCCCTAATGGATAATGGAAAGACGAATGTAGATGCCTTGTCTGCTCTATTTCACAAACGTTTTCAGCTGTTTGGTGGCTCTCTGAATCATATCCATGGTGCCACTGCCGTCACTGACATAGCGTATCACCATGCCAGCATAGCGTATGGCCTCCTCTAGCTGTTGGTTGCCCTCTGGCAGTTGTCGTGCCTGTTCCAGTAGCGTCATCAGCTCGTCCATATCCTCTAGTTCTGGGAGGTTGCCAGGCCGCATGGAGTTGATGATACCGTTCAGTGCCGATGTTGCCTTGTCGATTTCCTCCTGGCTATACTTGTCGTCTGGAGCTTCCAGCATCAGCCTGCTGCTGTCTAGTAGGCTCTCCATGCGTGCAAAGGCATGTGGTGCCCATGGTGCGTATTCTGGCACCTTCACCGCTAGGTTGTTCCAAGCCTGCTGCTCATCATGCCTACTCTTAGCCACGAGTAGCAGTTCGCGTAATGCTGACTTGTCGATGCCCTCCGATGTCTGAATGACAGCAGGTGCAGTGGGGTCGACGGGTATATTCATTCGGAAATAGTGCGTCACGTGTCTATCTGCCTGATAGTCGGGTATGAACGTCTTGTCCTTGTAGGTCATGGTATAGAGATGTGCGTCAGCCCCACTGTCCGTTGTACTGGCACCATTGAGTGTGACCTCACTCAAGTCAGCCGTCACGTTGATGGTGGCCTCATCCCAGTTTCTGATGTCGGTAGTAGCCATTACCAGTGGTCCATACATGAAGGCTCCTGCCCACATGGGTGTATAGTCCGTCTTGCCGTTCTTCTCGTAGGCTGGAGCATGCTCCATCTTGTCGGGTCCGAAGTCCAGATGTTTTGTGAATGGCATCACGACCTCTACCACATCTTTATCTTTCCACTTTCGTTCAGGAATCTCCACATAAGAGCATGGCTGATAGCTCTTGGCGATGCTCTTTCCGTTGAGCAGGACGTCGAACCGATCCGTGGCCCAGTAAGGCACACGCAGCTTCATGGCGAATTTTGCATTTTTCTTTCCCTGCTGTGGTTTCACACTGATGATACTACGTTCAGCAGGCCATTGGCATGTCTGTCGCACCGTTACTCCCTTGCTATCCCACTGTGCGGTAGTAGGCATGTAGAGAGCCACCCACAGCGTGTTGTCGCTGACGAAATATGCAGCCTCCTGATATTTGACATGGTTCTCGACACCCGTGCCACCACAGCAGGTGGCCTGTGGCGTCTCGTTGCCCCAGGGCTTCGATGCGTTGAGTCCTACGGCATACTGGTAGAGCACCTTATACTCGCTGGGATTGACCGACCCGATGATCTGGTTGTAAAGCAGTCGCTCGTAGTAGTCCATGTAGGCAGCATCGTCGGGATTGAAGCAGTTCAGGTCCTTCGTCAGCTTGGCGAGGTTATAGGCACAGCAGGTCTCGTTGATGGTTGGTTCTGGATGCAGTTCACGTCCTCCCCAGCTAGTCACGTTGTTGCACATGCTGGTGATCTGCGAGTATGGCTGTCTGAACATCTCTCCATTTCCCACTCCTCCCATGGCATAGCGATAGCGTCCCTGTATCATCATCCAGAAGTTCTGCGCCAGGTTGTAGTAGTATGGTTTCCCATTGCCACGATAGGTGCGCAGTGCCCCGGTCACCATGGGTATGTGCTGGTTGGCATGTCGTGTGCGTATGGCATCGATATTCTTCGACAGTGGGTCGAAGAATGCAGGGCTGTCGAAATAGGTTGCAGCCTCGAGGAGCCTGTCTTTCTGCTGCTGGTCGTCGACCATCTCCGACAGTCGTGCCAGCGATTCTGCCATTCCTCCTACCTCACCCGCAATGTACATGTTCCACATCTCATAGCGGTTGCCTGGTCTAGCCCTTCGCTCCTCCTGGTTGCCATCGCTCTTGACAAAGGTACGGTAGTGCAGACGGTTCCACACCCACAGGCCCATGTCGCGTGCTATGAGCAGTGCCTTGTCGGCTACCTCCTTGTCGTCGATATAAGTTGCGATGTCGATAAGGCCTGCCAACTGCTTGTGAACGGAGTAGTACGGAGCCCACACCCACCGCTCGTTGTTGTAGGCACGGTACATCTCTATGAGTGCGCAATGCTGTGCAGGAATGGCATTGAGATAGCCATAGCCATACTTGCGATAGTCCTTCTTGTAGCGGTCGAAGTCCTGCCATGTGCCCTGTAGCTGGCGCAACTCTTCCTCTGGTGCGAAGTCACGTGCCTCCCAGTATCGTCCCAGCTTGTCGTCCCAGACGAAGGTACGCTCCTGGCACCGTCTCAACTCGTCGACCATCATACGGATATTGCTCCTCAGTCGTGCTTTCTTCCCCTCGTCCTGACAGCTGGCGAATGCCATGGCCATGGCCGACATATAGTGGCCCGATCCGTGTCCCTTCAGCTTTGTGGTTGGCGAATCCCATCCGTCAGCCACGGGATAGCCGTCGGTACTGAGGTCGTAGGTGTCACGATAGTTGTAGAGCTGTTGCTTCACGTCGAGGCTCAGCAGCTGGTCGATGTCCAGGTTGCGATTCCACGTCAGTCTGTTGTCCCCATCTATCGACACCTTGTCCAGTGGCAGTGTCTCGGCCACCGGCATTGGCTGTGGCACCGTCCAGGACTGTTCTACCACCGTGACCTGTGCCGTGAGGGGATAGCCACTGGCAGTGGTGTTGTCGCCAATGATGAAGCCCTTCACTTTGTACTGTGTGCCAACAGGATTCATCGAGGGATCAGCTTCAGCCTGTTCACGCACGAGGGAACTGTTTTGCCAGCGTACCTGCCGGTACTCCCCCTGTCCGTCAGAATAGCTCACCCAAACCTGGAAGGGCAGCCTTGGAGCATTGCCTACGGGCACTTGCACACTGACGTTCTCCACAGCAGTGATATGGCGATAGCCCTGTACCATCGTCGGAGCCTTCACGGCGGGAGAGGCAACAGCCGGTGTTGCCGCAGTCAGCCACAGGCTTCCCGCCAATGTCAGAAGAAAAAGATGTTTGTTCATAACTGTCTTTTTTATTGTTATCAGTTAGTAAGCTTGGTTTTGCGTGCAAAGATAGTTCTTTTTTATGATATGGCCAAATATTTGCCAATGTTATTCAAGAAAGATGGATGGTTACGACAAGGCTTTCAGTCCCACGATGGAGGCGATGAGGGTGGTGATGAAAAACAGTCTCCAGAAGGTGGCCGGAAGAAGACAATGCCTACCAGCACAGTCCCCACTGCCCCGATGCCTGTCCAGACGGGATAGGCCGTGCCAAGGGGCAAGGTCTGCGTGGCTTTTGCCAGCAAGGTCATACTAAAGACGGTGAACAGCAGGAAACCACCTATCCACATCCACCACTCCGTTCCTTCCACACTCTTGGCACGTCCCAGGCAATAGGTGAAACCCACCTCGCATAGTCCTGCAACGAACAGTATAATCCAGTTCATCTGATTGCTTTGCTATTTTCTCGAGGGCTGCAAGACTATCCCGGCGACTCCTTCTCTAGCGGTGCAAAGGTAATCATTTTTCCCGTTATGGCCAAATTTTAGCCTGCCTAAGACGGAAAGGACGACTCGTCGTCTCTCCACCTCAGGCCTGCCAATGGTCTATGAGTGAATATCGGGCTTAGGCAGAAATACTACTTGTCGAGCATGTTGAGGAACTGCTCGGCACACCACAGCTGCCACTTCTGATTGCCAGTGAGCTGATCCATGGGGATGTCGCTACGGAACTCTGATCGCTGTGGACCTTGCCACTGGCTGAAGATGGCATCCACAGGACGGGGCATGGGTATCTTGAAGGGTATCTCTAGCTCTGGGTACTTCATGGCGTAGAGCTGACGGATGAGGTACTTGGGCTCTCCGTTCCTGACCCGCTGCATGTCGAGGGGGTCGGCCATGACCAGGATGGCATAGGGGTCGTAATAGGGCATCCATGCCGCTCCGAAGGCATTGAGATAGGAGCTGCTGCTCTCTACTGAGAACACCTCGTCCATGAACCGCATCACATCGATGGTCTCTGCCCCCGTGCGGTAGTGCTCGAAGAGCTCCGACTGGTCGACAGGACGGGTGAGCACCAAGGCTGGGTCGAGGAAGGTGTAGCGACGGGCAAAGCCATCGAAGGTCCACTCTGGAGCGATGAGCTTGTCCATGCCGCCAAAGATGAGGTCGGCACTCTCACCGACTATCATCAGCTGCACACCATCCTCACGGGCCTGCTCTGCAGCCTTGTATATCTGCGGCTCGATGGAGTGGACAGGTGCAAACTTATGGCGCATCACCACAGGGGCATAAGCCTGATAGTCGTCAAAGGTGATGGTGATGAGATGATGGTGGAGCTGCCATTTCTGGCAATAGGCCCTGGCACGTTCTAGGTCGGCATTGAACTCACCCGATGGCGATGTGAACGTATAGGCATGACTGCCGGGCCTGAGGTAGGATGCCAGGTTGGCACTGTCCATACCTCCTGACAGCAGGATGCCTATGCTCTGGTACTTGCTGTAGAGACGGTCGAACTGCCGTTGTATCTCACGGTCGATGTCGGCAGCCGTCTTTACGGGAATACGCTGGTCGTCACTGGCAGGCAGGTAGTTCTTGTGCTGGAACCCTTCTGCAAAATCAACACCGTCCTTCCAGATATAGCGGAAGGCCATGTAGGAACTGAGACAGAAATCTTTGTCGGTCATAATGCTAATCTTAAAATTTTGTGTTTGGTGTCTTCTACCCTGTATAAGGGCGTTTCTTACTCTTATCTAGATGTCAGCTGACATTATTTCACGTCCTCCAGGCTGTGACCACGCACCTTGAGCAGGGCCTCGTTGATCTTGGTCGATGAGATGCCCTTGGTATAGGGGAAGTAGACGATTCGTATACCCTCCCTGGCAAACTCCTGCTCGTATTGCCGCCACTTGTCAGTGCCATACCAGTCGTCACCCACGAAGAGTATCTGCGCACCCAGCTTCTTGCAGGCTGCCAGCTTGTCCATGTCGTACTGTGGCACGGCAGCATCGACATACTTGATGCTTCGCACTATCTCGATGCGGTCCTCGAAGGGTATCATCGCCTGCTTGCCCTTGTAGGCCACCAGCTCGTCGACGGTGACACCCACCACCAGCTTGTCGCACATGCCCTTGGCATTCTTCAGCAGGTT